>NZ_RJVJ01000002.1:650000-975000 GCF_003751605.1 Kitasatospora cineracea | reverse complement strand
CCTGCCCGGCAGGACGGGGCGCCGTCCGCCGGTGCGCGGGCCGAAGGGCCCGGTCGCTCAGGTCCTGCCGGGTTTGCCCGTCGAGACCAGCAGGAGGACGGACGAGCCCGGTGCCACCGGTTCTGCGCCGCCCCGGGGGTCACTGCTGATCACCTGCCCGGCGGGAGCGTTCCAGTCCGTGTGCCGCATGATCGTGCAGCTCAGTCCGAGTCCGCGCAGCAGGCTTCCGGCCTGTTCGACCGGCATGCCGGCCAGGTTCGGCAGCGCGATGCCCGCTCCCGCGGTCTGCTCCTGCTCCTGTGTCGGAGTCGCATCGGCGCTTCCGCTCTTGGGGGTGCCGGTGGCGAGCGGGGTGCACGCCCCGTTCGCCGGTGGGGACGGGGAGGCGCCGGGTGCGGGCGGCACGGGCTTCAGCGCGAAGAACCCCACCGTGGCGCACGCCAGCACGCAGCACGCCGCAGCGGTGCCGAGGAGCGCCCGGCGGGTGCGGCTGCGGCTGACGACTCGCTCGATCGCGGCCGCGTCGACGACCGGCGCCGTCGGCCCGTCGGCGAAGGAGGCCACCGCGGCACGCAGCTCGGCTTCGAGGCCCGGCTCGAACGGGGCGGGTCCGGACGACGTGTTCCTCACTTCGTACCTCCGAAAGCGGCCGACGGGGTGTGCGGCGCCTGGGCGCCCGATACGGAATCGCGCAGCTTGGCCAGGCCGCGGGCGAGCTGGGACCTCACCGCACTCGAAGAGATGTCCAGGACGTCGGCGACCTGCCGGGCGTCCAGATCGTGCAGGTAGTACAGGACCACCACGCTGCGCATGCCCATCGGCAGCCCGAGCAGTGCCTCGATCAGTTCCGCGCGCAGATCCACCTGCCCGAACCGGTCCCGGGGGTCGGCCGTCTCGGGCACCCCCGACAGCCCGGGGCGCTCGCCCAGGCGCGACAGCCGCCGCCAGCGGTCGTTGGCCAGGTTGACCAGCACTTTGCGCACGTACGCCTCCGGCGAGTCCGCCACCGCGACCTTCCGCCACTGTCGGCACGCCCGCTCCAGCGCTTCCTGCACCAGATCCTCGGCCACGTGCACGTCACCGGTCAGCGCATACGCGGTGCGGAACAACGCTCCCGACCGCTGTGCGACGAACTCCGTGAATCCGTTGCCCGGACCGCTCCTGCGAAACCTCACCCGCCGACCTCCTCTCCTCGCCCCGTCCCGATCACTGTCCCCATGACGGCGGAACGGGGCCGAGTGCTGCACCGAGCCGCCGGAAGTGACGTGAATCACAGCTGGGACGGAAGGGTGTCCCAGGACCTCGCGCCGCTGCCGCCCGGGGTGGGGGCGGGGCCCGGCGTCCCGCGCGGGCGGAGCGGAAGCGGGCTCGGGCTCCGACCGGCCGCCCGTCGCCACGGAACGCGGGCCGGCCCTCTCCGGGGAGGCGAGCTGGCGAGTCCGGCCGTCCGGGGGTTCAGTCCTCCGGGATGCCCGGCCTGGCCGGTGGGGGCGGTGGGGGCGGTGGGGGCGGTGGGGCTGCGGCGAAGTGGTCTCCATCCTGGCCGGCTCTGGGTGTCAGTCCTCCCACAGCTCGCCACAGCTCGGTCATCTCGCGGTCGCAGTGGTAGCAGTGGTAGCAGTACACGGATGCGCTGTCGGCCAGGTCGAAGAACAGCCCCGGGTTCGCCTTGTGCATCGCGGCCTCGGTGGTCTCGCACCTGCCGACGCACCGGTCGTCCGGTCCCGGCCGGCGTCGAGGCGGCCGGACTGTGCACTTGGTGTACGGGTGGCCCGGATCGTGGTCGACCGCATCCGTTCAGCCGTTCGGGCGGGGCCAGTTCTGCGCGGCCGTAGGAGTACAGCGGGGGCAGTACCGCGGATTCCGGGCGTGCGGGCACTTGCGGGTGGGTGGGAACTGCTTTCCGTCGTGCGGCTGGATGTAGTCCGCGGGGCCGTACTGCGGCCACAACCGGTGGAAGCAGTTGTAGCACCGGCCGCGCAGGAACCACTCCGGATCCGGCGCGCTCACCCGGGCTGTCGGTGGGATGCGCTGCCCGCAGCCGCTCACCACCCCGTCCACCGGGACGTGGAGCACCGACAGGCGCCCTGACTTCAGCCTCCACGGCCCGACCCGTAGCGGCTGCGGGACGGAAACGGCATCCTGCGTCGCCACACGGCCGAGAGCAAGGGTCACCTGTTGTGGTGTGGGGCCGAATGAGCCCAAAGCATCCTCATGGCTGCCTCGCTCGTCATCTGGCTCCGCACGTGATCGACCGGACGGCGCCAAGTCCACTGGGTGCAGCAGGAGTTGCCGGGCCGGCAGGTGGGCGCGGATCCGGTCGCCATGCTGCGGCGCGGGTGCTGCGAGGGGAGCCGGCTCGTCCTGAAGGGCCGGGCGCCGGTGGGCTACCGGGTGGTGCCGAGGCGTTTCCAGAGGCCGGCCAGATGTGTGTGCAGGACTTCCTCGGCTTCCGCTGCGGTCAAGTGGCCCACGAGGACATGGGTGGTGAGGCCGTCGGCGAGGGCGAGCAGGGCGCGGGCCTCGTGCTGGGGGTCGGGTGGTGTGGCGCGCCCGTCGGCCGAGCCGCTGTCGGCGGCCTCTGCGACGAGGCGGACGAGGAGGTCCTGGAGGGCCGTGTAGCTGGTTCTCAGCGGGTCGGCGAGCGGCTCGCTGACAGCGGCCTGGGCGATGAACGCGAGCCAGATCCGTGCTTCGGCGCGGTGTTCTTCGCGGAGCAGGGCGATCTCGTCGGCCGCGTGGCCCAGGGCGGTGGCGGCCGACTGGGCGGGGCTCGCGGTCAGGCGGGTCCGCACGCGTTCGGTGATGCGTTCGCCGACGTGGTCGACGGCGAAGAGGAGCATCTCCTCCTTGCTGCGGAAGCAGCGCTGAACGGCGCCCAGTGAGACCTGTGCGCGGGCGGCGACGTCGCGCATGCTCACCCCTTGCGGCCCGTGTTCGTCGGCGAGGAGGCAGACGGCCTCGGCGATCCGGCGGCGTCGGCTTTCGTAGTCCACCTGTCTGGGCATGCTCGGGCAGCCTCCTTATTTCGATACGACCGTATCACTTTCGGGTTAGGGTGTCGGCCACGAGCACTTCGGCACGGGGACGGGGACGGGAAACACGATGATCAGGCAGGACGCCCTGTGGGCGATGACGGCCGCCGCTCAGGCGGAGGCGGTCCGGGGCGGGGAGATATCGGCGGTCGAGCTGGTCGACAGCCACCTGGACCGCATCGCCGAGGTCAACCCGCAGATCAACGCGGTCACGCAGCTGATGGCCGAGCGGGCCCGCGAGGCGGCGGCCCGCGCGGACCGGCGGCGAGCGGCGGGCGAAGAACTCGGGCCGCTGGCCGGCGTGCCGTTCACGGTGAAGGAGACCACCCCTGTCGAAGGGGTGCCGACCACGTTCGGAACGCCACGCTTCCGCGACCTGGTGGCGCCGGCCGACGCCCTCCCGGTGGCCCGGCTCCGCGCGGCGGGAGCCGTACCGATCGGCCACAGCAACATGCCCACCCTGGTCCTGGCCGGGATGCACACCCGCAGCGAGCTGTTCGGCGACACCGTCAACCCGTGGAACCGGAACCGGACCCCGGGCGGCAGCAGCGGCGGTGACGGGGCGGCCGTCGCCACCGGCATGGCCGCGCTCGGACTCGGCAACGATTCCGGCGGATCCGTGCGGATCCCCGCCTCGTTCTGCGGCGTGACGGGGCTGAAGCCGACCACCGGGCGGTTCCCCGCCGACCACCGCGTCCTCGGCCCCGAAGACCCCGGGCCGGCCTCGCAGATGCTGGTCACCGACGGGCCCCTGGCCCGTACGGTCGCCGACCTGCGGCTGGCGTACGAGGCGCTCTCCGGGACCGACCCCCGGGACCCGCGGGCCGTACCCGTGCCCCTCTACGGCGAACCGCTGCCGGGGCCGGTCAAGGTCGCGGTCGTCGCCGATCCCGGAGGCCACGGCGTCCACCCCGCGGTCCGCGGGGCCGTCACAGCGGCGGCGGACGCGTTGCGCGACGCCGGGTACGACGTCCGGGAGGTCGCGGACGTTCCTCGGCTGGACGAGGCGCTCGAGGCGTACGGCCGGATCACCGTGACCGAATTCGCGCCGACCTGGCCGGTGGTGCGGAAACTGCTCGGCGACGGCGGGGACCGCTACATCCGGATGGCCATGGAGAGGACTCCGCCCGCGAACGCCGCCGAGCTCACGAAGCTGATGGGGACCTGGCTCGGCATCCGCCGCTCGTGGGCGGAGTTCCTCGACGAGTACCCGCTGCTGCTCGGCCCGGTGTTCACCGAGCCGCCCGTCGAGCCGGGACTGGAGTCGCGCGACGAAGCGGGGCGGGAACGGGTCGCCATGGGCATGCGGCTGTGCACGGTGACCAGCTTCGTGGGCGTGCCCGCGGTCGCCGTGCCGACCGGGACCGGCGACGGACTGCCGTCCGGCGTACAGGTCGTCGGGCGCGCGTTCCGCGAGGACCTGTGCCTGGCCGCCGCCCAGGAGATCGAGGACCGCCTCGGCGTGCTCACGCCGATCAGCCCTCGCCCCGGATCCCCGGCACCCGGACGTCCGCGGGCGCGGTAGGGGCGGGGCGGGGGTACCGCGGGTGCGGTACGGCGGGTGTCTGCGGGCGGGGGACGACAGCGGGCGGGCCCGCGGCGGAGGGTGGAGGAGACCGGAGAAGGCCGAATCCTGGAGCGCGCATGTCCGTTCTCGCCCGCTGGTGCCATCGGCACCGGCTCGTCACCGTGCTGCTGTGGCTCGGCCTGCTGGTGGGGCTCGGCGCGGCCTCCGGCGCCGTCGGGACGAAGTACAGCGACAGCATGGCGATGCCCGCCACCGAGTCCAGCCGGGCACTGGAACTGCTGAAGGAGCAGATGCCCGCCGCGGCCGGTGACACCGACACCGTGGTGTGGCACACCGCGACCGGCACGGTGAACGACCCCGCGGTCGAGGAGCGGATGACCGCCGCGCTGGACACCATCGCGCACAGCCCGTCCGTCGCCTCGGTGTCCGGCCCGTACACCGAGCGCGGTGCCCAGCAGATCAGCGCCGACGGCACCACCGCGTACGCGCAGGTGGTCTTCACCGGCGACGCGCGCTCCGTCCCCAAGGCCGACGTCGAGCACGTGATCGACCTGGCGAAGCAGGCCCGCACCGACGGCCTGGACGTCCAGCTGGGCGGGCAGGCCGTGCAGAACACCGAGACCGAGATGGGCGGCCTCAGCGAGATCATCGGCATCGTCGCCGCGCTGGTCGTGATGACCCTGGTGTTCCGCTCCGCCTGGGCCGCCGCGCTGCCGATCCTGACCGCCGTCGCGGGCGTCGGCACCGGCGTGATCGGCACCGGGCTGCTCAGCCACGGCCTGAGCATCGCCTCGGTCGCGCCCACCCTGGGCGTGCTGGTGGGTCTCGGCGTCGGCATCGACTACGCGCTGTTCATCGTCAACCGGCACCGCAAGGGGCTGATGGCGGGCCTGAGCGTCCAGGAGGCGTCCGCGAAGGCGCTGAACACCTCCGGCCGGGCGGTGCTGTTCGCCGGCCTGACCGTGGTGATCGCGCTGCTCGGCATGCTGATCCTCGGCATCGGCTTCCTGAACGGCATGGCGGTCTCCGCCGCGCTCACCGTCGCGCTGACCGTGCTGGCCGCGGTCACCCTGCTGCCCGCGCTGCTCGGCCTGCTGGGCCCGCGGGTGCTCTCCCGCGCCCAGCGCCGCCGGCTGGCCGCGCAGGGCCCCGGCGAGGAGAGCACCACCGGGTTCTGGCCGCGCTGGGCCGCCAGGGTGCAGGCCCGGCCCACCGGCAAGGCGCTGGTCGCGCTGGTGCTGATGCTCGCCGTGTCGCTGCCGGTGCTGTCGCTGCGCCTGGGCAGCTCGGACGCGGGCAACAACCCGAAGACCACCACCTCCCGGCAGGCGTACGACCTGATGGCCGAGGGCTTCGGCCCCGGCTCCAACGGCCCGCTGCTGCTGGTCGCCGAGGCCCCCGAGGCCGCCGACAAGGCCGCGCTGACCGAGCTGGTCACCGAGCTGAAGGGCATGGACGGCGTCGCCCGGGTCGCGGCCGCGCCGATGCAGGACGGGCAGCGGGTCGGCATCGTCCAGGTGGTGCCCACCACCTCCCCGCAGTCCGCGAGGACCTCCGACCTGATCACCGAGCTGCGCGAGCACACCGTCCCGGACGCCGAGGCCGGCACCGGCCTGCGGGTGCACGTCGGCGGCGCCACCGCCACCGCCGCGGACTTCGCCGACGTGCTGATCTCCAAGCTGCCGCTGTTCATCGGCATCATCGTCGGCCTGGGCTGCCTGCTGATGATGGTGGCCTTCCGCAGCCTGCTGGTGCCGCTGATCGGCGTCGCGATGAACCTGCTCACCATGGGCGTGGCGTTCGGCGCGATCGTCGCGGTGTTCCAGTGGGGCTGGGGCTCCGAGGCGCTCGGCGCGGGCGCGGCCGGGCCGGTCGAGGCGTTCGCCCCCGTGATGATCATCGCGATCCTGTTCGGACTCTCGATGGACTACCAGGTCTTCCTGATCAGCCGGATGCACGAGGAGTGGACCCACACCCGGGACAACCACCGCGCCGTCCGGGTCGGCCACGGCGAGACCGGCCAGGTCATCACCGCCGCCGCCGTCATCATGGCCTGCGTGTTCGCCGCCTTCCTGTTCGGCGGCCAGCGCATGATCGCCGAGTTCGGACTCGGCCTGGCCTTGGCCGTCCTGCTCGACGTGCTGGTGCTGCGGATGGTCCTCGTCCCGGCCCTGATGCACCGCTTCGGCGCCGCCAACTGGTGGCTGCCGGGCTGGCTGGACCGCCTGCTGCCGCACGTCTCGGTCGAGGGCGAACCCGACCCGGCCCCCGTCCGGGAACCCGAGCTCGCGGACGCCCGGGGCTGACCCCCGCGCGGGGCCGGCCGGTCACCCCCACCGGCCGGGCCCCGCCGCGCCGCGACGGAACCGCGCCGCGACGGAACCGCGTCGCGACGGAACTGCGCCGCGACGGAACTGCGTACGGTGAAGGAGTGCGAGTGACGGAGATGCTCAGGCGGTGGTGCGGCGGGCGCCCGCTGCGGACCGACGTGGCGGTGGCGCTGGCCTGCTTCCTGCTGGCCGTTCCGCTCGCCGCGGCCACCGCGTACCACCGGGGCGCCTCGATCACCGGCTACCTGCTGTTCCTGCTGCTGTCCTGCCTGCCGCTGCTGGTCCGCAGCCGGTGGCCGGTGCCGGTGGTCGCCGCGACGGTGCTGGTCGGCGTGGTCGAACTGGTGCTGATCCCGTTCTCCCCCGGCCCGCGCCCGGAGGCCCTCGGGATCTCGATGTTCGCCGTCGGCGTCGCGCTGTACGCCGTCGCCACCCGCACCGACCGGCCCACCGCCTGGCGCACCGGCTGCTGCGCGGCCGCCGCGCTCACCCTCACCGCGCTGATCGTCCGCCCCGGCCTGGAGGAACTCCCGCAGAACCTCGGCCTGATCGCCTGGCCCTGCCTGTCGGTGGCGATCGGCGACGCCGTCCGCAGCCGCCGCGAACTGCTCGCCTCCGCCGTCGAACGCGCCGAACGCGCCGAACGCACCCGCGAGGAGGAGGCCCGCCGCCGGGTCACCGAGGAACGGATGCGGATCGCCCGCGAACTGCACGACGTGGTCGCCCACCACATCACCCTGGTCAACGCGCAGGCCGGCGTCGCCCACCACCTGATGCGCACCGACCCCGAGCACGCCTACCGGGCCCTGGAACGCATCCGCGACACCAGCCGCGCCGCCCTCGACGAACTGCGCGCCACCGTCGGCCTGCTGCGCCACAGCGGCGACCGGGCCGCGCCGCGCGAACCCGCCCCCGGCCTGGCCGGCCTCGACGACCTGCTGGACGCCTTCCGGCACTCCGGCCTGGACGTCGCCCTGGAACGCGCCGGCACCTCCGCCGACCTCCCGCCGATCCTCGACCTGACGGCCTACCGGATCGTCCAGGAGGCGCTCACCAACACCCACAAGCACGCCGGCCCGACCACCGCGCGGGTCCGCCTCGACTTCGGCACCGCCACCGACGCCGGCGTGCTGCGGCTGACCGTCGAGGACGACGGCCGGCGCACCGGCCCGGGCGCCGCCGCCGTGGGCGGTGCCGGCACCGGGCACGGCATGATCGGGATGCACGAACGCGCCCGGGCCGTCGGCGGCACCCTCGCCGCCGGGCCGCGCCCCGGCCGCCGGGGCTTCCGGGTCCACGCCGAACTGCCGCTGCCCGCGGGCACCGGCCGAAAGGGCTGCCGTCCATGACCATCCGCGTCCTGCTCGCCGACGACCAGGCCCTGCTGCGCGGCACCTTCCGGCTGCTGATCGACTCCGCCCCCGACCTGGAGGTGGTCGGCGAGGCCGGCACCGGCCGGGAGGCCGTCGCGCTGGCCCGCAGCCTGCGCGCCGACCTGGTCCTGATGGACATCCGGATGCCCGACCTGGACGGCCTCGCCGCGACCGCGCTGATCACCGCCGACGAGGACCTGGCCGGCGTCAAGGTCCTGGTCCTGACCACCTTCGAGAACGACGAGTACGTCGCCGAGGCGCTGCGCGCCGGGGCCAGCGGCTTCCTCGGCAAGGGCATCGACCCGGCCGAACTGCTGGACGCCATCCGGCTGGTGGCGGCCGGCGACGCGCTGCTCTCCCCGGCCGCCACCAAGGCCCTGATCGGCCGCTTCCTCGCCCAGCCCGACCCCGGACGGCGGGCCGCGCCGCCCCGGCTGGACGTGCTCACCGCCCGCGAGCAGGAGGTGGTCGCGCTGGTCGCGGCCGGTCTGTCCAACGACGACATCGCCGAACGGCTGTTCGTCACCCCGCTCACCGCCAAGACCCACGTCAACCGCGCCATGACCAAGCTCGGCGCCCGCGACCGGGCCCAACTCGTGGTCATCGCCTACGAGACCGGCCTGGTCCGGCCGGGCGGTTCCTGACCGCCGCTACCCGGCGCGGCCGGCGTCCAGGTAGGCGAGGACGGCCCGGACCCGCCGGTTGGTGTCCTCGTCGCCGACCAGGCCGAGCTTGCCGAAGATCGCGGTGGTGTACTTGCCGACCGAACCCTCGGAGAGGAACAGCCGGGCGGCGATCGCCGCGTTGGACAGGCCCTCGGCCATCAGCGCCAGCACCGAGCGCTCCCGCTCGGTGAGCGCGCCCAGCGGGTCGGCGCGCAGCGGGCGGCCCAGCAGCTTGGCGACCACGGTCGGGTCCAGCGCGGTGCCGCCGTCGGCGACCCGCTGGACGGCGTCCATGAACTGCCCGGCGTCCAGCACCCGGTCCTTGAGCTGGTAGCCGATGCCGCCGTGCCCGTCGGCGAGCAGCTCGCGGGCGTACAGCTGCTCGACGTGCTGGGAGAGGATCAGCACCGGCAGCCCCGGCACCGCCCGGCGGGCGGCCAGCGCGGCCTGCAGGCCCTCGTCGGAGAAGGTCGGCGGCAGCCGGACGTCGACCACCGCGACGTCCGGCCGGTGCTCCAGCAGCGCCGCCAGGGCGGCCGGGCCGTCGTCGACGGCCGCGACCACGGTGTGGCCGAACGCCTCGACCAGGCGCACCATCCCGTCCCGGAGCAGGAACAGGTCCTCGGCTACGACAATTCGCACGGCACCGCCACAGTGATCCGAGTGGGTCCCCCGACAGGGCTGTCGACCTCGAGCCGGCCGCCGAAGGCCGCCGCCCGGCGCTCCAGGCCGCTCAGCCCGGAGCCGGGCGAGGCGGCCGCCCCGCCGACCCCGTCGTCGCTGACGGTAGCAGTCAGCGTCCGCCCCTCGTAGTGGAGTTCGACCAGGACGCGGGTGGCGCGGGCGTGCTTGGCGGCGTTGGTCAGCAGCTCGGCGACGGCGAAGTAGAGCGCCGCCTCGACCGGCCGCTCCGGCCGGGCCGGCACCCGGCTGACCACCTCGGCCTCCACGGCGGCGTCCAGGGCCAGCGCCCGGACGGCGTCGACCAGGCCGCGCTCGACCAGCACCGGCGGGTTGATGCCGCGCACCAGCGCGCGCAGCTCGTCCAGCGCGCCCGCGGAGGCGGACCGGGCCTCGGCGAGCAGCCGCTTGGCGGCCGCCGGGTCCCGGTCCACCAGGTGCTCGGCGGCGCCCATCGACATGCCCAGCGCGACCAGCCGGGCCTGCGCGCCGTCGTGCAGGCCGCGCTCGATCCGCTCCAGTTCGGCGGCCTGGGTCTGCGTCAGGTCGGCCCGGATCGCCTCCAGTTCGGCCACCCGCCAGCCCAGCCGGGTGGACGCCACCGGCCCCAGCAGCCGGCGCCCGACCGGGCCGAGCACCCGCCAGCCGAACGGCGCGGCCGCCGCCCCGGCCGCCACCAGCAGCAGCCCGTACCAGGGGTGAGCGGCCGTCAGCAGCGCACCGAGCAGCAGCGCGAGCAGCGGCAGCGCGGCGGCGGGCAGCACCGTGACGGCCGCGCCCAGCAGCCACACCCCGTCCCAGTGCAGCTGCGGGTCGTGGTACCGGGCGTGCACCGCGGCCCGGCGGCGGGCCTCCCGCTCGGAGCGGTGGTACTCGTGCCCGTCCCACCAGAAACCGGTCGCCATCCGCACCACCGGCCTGGTCCGGCGGTACGCCACCGAGAGTTCCAGGCCCAGCCAGCGGGCCGCGCAGCGGCGGGCCGCCCCGGCCAGCGGGCGGCTGGTGAACGGGTGCACCGTCCACAGCGCGACCCCCGTCCACAGCAGCACCAGCAGGGTCTCCCCGACCACCGCCAGCACCCGCAGCGGCAGCGCCGCCGTCATCCCCGCCGACCAGGAGTACGCCAGCGAGCCCCCCGCCCACGCCACCGGCCCGGCCACCAGCACCGGCAGGCAGGTCAGCGCGGTCAGCACCGCGCACCGCCACAGCCCCACCGCGATCCGACCCGGCACCCCGTTCGCCACCGTCCCCGCCCCTTCCGTCGCGGTCGATCCTCCCACCGCGCTCACCTCCCGCGGCGGGTCAGCACGGCGACCGGCACCAGCGCCAGCACCGACAGCCCCTGCAGCACCGCGTACCAGGCCGGGCACAGCCCCGGCAGCAGGTCGACCCCGACCACCGCGAACGGCAGCACCGTCGACGTCTTCCGCAACCGCTCCCAGGCCCGCCCGTCCCCGCCCCGGGCCCGCGCCACGTACCGGCGCAGCAGCACCACCAACAGCAGCAGCACCGCCCCGCGCACCCACATGAAGGGCGTGGTCGGCTGCCCGGCCACCGCCACCGCGGCGACCGTCCCGAGCACCACCGCCCCGACCGCCCCGAACAGGTCCACCCAGGTCCGCACGGTGTCGAACACGTCCCCGGTACGGCTCTCGCCCCCACTGACTGCCATTGCTCCGGACTCCTCCGCTGGTGCCGTCCTGCTGACACCTCCGACGCTACGGAGCGGCCGCCCGGCCCGACATACGCCTGCCCCCACTCCCGGGTGGGCCTGGCCCCACCTCCGCGGTGGGGCCAGGGGGGCCGGGGTCAGGTGAGGGCCGGGTCGGGGGCGTCGAGGGACTGGAGGATCTGGTCGACGCTCTGCTTGGCGTCGCCGAAGAGCATGTCGGTGTTGTCGCGGAAGAAGAGCGGGTTCTGGACGCCCGCGTAGCCGGAGGCCATCGAGCGCTTGAAGACGATGACGCGCTCGGCCTCCCAGACCTTGAGGACGGGCATGCCGGCGATCGGGCTGGCGGGGTCGTCGAGGGCGGCGGGGTTGACGGTGTCGTTGGCGCCGATGACCAGGACGACGGAGGTGTCGGCGAAGTCGTCGTTGATCTCGTCCATCTCCAGGACGACGTCGTAGGGGACCTTGGCCTCGGCGAGCAGCACGTTCATGTGGCCGGGGAGGCGGCCGGCCACCGGGTGGACGCCGAAGCGGACCTCGACGCCGCGTTCGCGCAGGCGGCGGGTGAGGTCGGCGACGGGGTGCTGGGCCTGGGCGACGGCCATGCCGTAGCCGGGGGTGATGATGACGGACTTGGCGGCGGCGAGGAGTTCGGCGGCCTCCCGGGCCCGGATCTCGTGGTGCTCGCCCTGTTCGGCGTCGCCGCTCGCGGGCGCCTCGATGCCGAAGCCGCCCGCGATGACGGACAGGAAGGAGCGGTTCATCGCCTTGCACATGATGTACGAGAGGTAGGCGCCGGAGGAGCCGACCAGCGCGCCGGTGACGATCAGCAGGTTGTTGTCGAGCAGGAAGCCCGCGGCGGCGGCCGCCCAGCCGGAGTAGCTGTTGAGCATGGAGACCACCACCGGCATGTCGCCGCCGCCGATCGAGGCGACCAGGTGCCAGCCGAGCAGCAGGGCGAGCACGGTGACGGCGACCATCAGGCCGAGGCCGGGGGAGGCGGTGAACCAGGCGGTCAGCGCGGCGAACGCGCCGAGCGCGCCCAGGTTGAGGGCGTTCTTGCCGGGCAGCACCAGCGGGCGGGAGGCGATCTTGGCGGAGAGCTTCAGGTAGGCGACGACCGAGCCGGTGAAGGTGACCGCGCCGATGAAGATGCCGATGAACACCTCGGCGTGGTGGATGGTCAGCAGGTCGGCGGCGACGGCGCTCTGCGCGGCGCCGTGCCGCTCCACCTCCAGGTAGCTGTTCCAGCCGACCAGGACGGCGGCCAGGCCGACGAAGCTGTGCAGGACGGCGATCAGCTCCGGCATCTGGGTCATCTCGACCCGGCGGGCCCGCCACAGGCCGATCGCGGCGCCGAGCGCCATGGCGAGCAGGATCAGCGCGACGGCGCCCGCGCTGATCGAGCGGGAGGCGACCACGACGGTGGCGGCCAGCGCCAGGGCCATGCCGGCGATGCCGTAGGCGACGCCGGCCCGGGAGGTGCGGTGCTGGGAGAGTCCGGCCAGGCTGAGGATGAACAGCAGGGCGGCGACCAGGTCCGCGGCGTGCGCGGCGGTGAGGGACGTCATCTCGGCTCAGCCTTTCGAGAACATGCTCAGCATGCGGCGGGTGACGGCGAAACCGCCGAAGATGTTGACGCTGGTCAGCAGGATCGCCACGAAGGACAGCACGGTGACCAGGACGCCGCCGTGCCCGATCTGCAGCAGCGCGCCGATCACCACGATCCCGGAGATCGCGTTGGTCACCGACATCAGCGGCGTGTGCAGGGCGTGGTGGACCTTCCCGATCACGTAGTAGCCGATCACCACGGCCAGCGCGAACACCGTGAAGTTCTCGGCGAGTTGGGCCGGGGCGAAGGCGATCAGCAGGAACAGCGCGAGCATCCCGGCGCCGACCAGGCCGGTCCGGACGGCCGGGGTGAGCCGGGCCGGCTCCGGCGCGGGCGCCGCGGCCGGGGCGGCCGGGGGAGCGGCGGGCGCCGCGGAGACGGCGACCGGCGGGGGCGGCCAGGTGGTCGCGCCGTCGCGGACCACCGTCACGGCGCGCTGCACCACGTCCTCGAAGTCGATCGTCAACCGCCCGTCCTTGCCGGGGGTGAGCAGCTTCAGCAGGTTGACCAGGTTGGTGCCGAACAGCTGGGAGGCCTGCGCGGGCAGCCGGGACGCCAGGTCGGTGTAGCCGATCAGGGTCACGCCGTTGTCGGTGACCACGGTGCGGCCCGCCACCGTGCCCGCCACGTTGCCGCCCTGCGCGGCCGCCATGTCGACCACCACGCTGCCGGGCTTCATCGCCGCCACGTCCTCGGCGGTCAGCAGCTTCGGCGCGGGCCGGCCGGGGATCAGCGCGGTGGTCACCACGATGTCCACGTCCGCGGCCTGGGCCCGGTACAGCGCAGCCGCGGCCCGGTCGTAGTCCGCCGAGGTGGCCTTCGCGTACCCGTCGGTGCTCGCCTCCTGGGCCACCTCCACGGCCAGGTACTCGCCGCCCAACGACCGTACCTGGTCCGCGACTTCGGGCCGCGGGTCGGTGGCCCGGACGATCGCGCCGAGGCTGGACGCGGCGCCGATCGCGGCCAGCCCGGCCACGCCCGCGCCCGCCACCAGCACCTTCGCCGGCGGCACCTTGCCCGCCGCGGTGACCTGCCCGGTGAAGAACCGGCCGAAGGCGTGCGCCGCCTCGATCACCGCCCGGTACCCGGCGATGTTGGCCATCGAGCTGAGCACGTCCATCGACTGCGCCCGGGAGATCCGCGGCACCGCGTCCAGCGACAGCGCCGTCACCCCGCGCCCGGCCAGCGCCGCCAGCAGCTCGGGGTGCTGCGCGGGCGCCAACAGGCCCACCAGCGCGGCCCCCTCGCGCAGCCGCCCGACCTCGGCCGTCGACGGCGCGTTCACCTTCAGCACCACCTCGGCCGCCCAGGCGTCCCCGACGGCGGCCCCCGCCGCCTCGTACGCCGCGTCGTCGAACCCGGACGCCGCACCGGCCCCCGACTCGACGACCACGCCGTACCCCAGGGCCAGCAGCCCGCGCACCGTCGCCGGGGTCGCCGCGACCCGGGTCTCCCCGGGCACGGACTCGGCGACCACGCCGACCTGTTGGGGCGGGCGGACGGAGGAGTCGTATCCAGACATCGCTCGTTCTCTCTCGTCGGAGGAGGTGGTGCCGGACGTGTGCAGTGATCGAAGGGGACTCATGCCCCTGGTCGCAGGAACCTAGACTCCCCACCCCCTCCGGCAGAACCGTGCGAACGGTGAAATGTGTCACCACAACTCCCACCGACCGGACTACACCGCCACCCGCCGGGACCGCCGCGCACCTGACCCGCCGTCAGTGCGCCCTGCCACGCTGACTCCCATGACCGACACCCGAACGAACCCGACCCTGCCGCGCGCCGACTGGGGGACCACCTTCCTGGGCGGCCAGCCGATCCCGGTGCACTGCGGCCGCCTCGCCTACGACATCGACCTCGGCGAGTGGGAGTGCGCCTGGTGCGACGACCGCGTCCACGTGCGGAACGTCCCCGGCTGGCCGCACCCGGTCCGGAGCGGGCAGTGAACGGCGGCCGGACGGGGCGGGCCCCGACCCGGCGGTGACCGCCGACCGGCACCCGGCCCCGCCGACCGGCACCCGGCCCCGCCGACCGGCACCCGCCCCCGGCGGGCGGAACCCGGCCGGCCCCGGGCCGCGGCGGCGGCCCGCTCAGCCGGACTGCGGGCCGCCGTCCAGCACCTCCGCCACCGACCCCACCAGCTCCCGCAGGAACCCCGGGTCGAACGGCCCGTACGTGCGCAGCCCCGCCGCCGAGCGGGGCGACAGCAGGTGCCCCAGGCCCGGATGGACCGTCAGCCGCGACCGCAGCCCGTACGCCGACGCCGCCCGGTGCAGCAGGTGCGCCTGCCGGGGCGGCGTCGTCCAGTCCTCGGCGCCCACGTGCACCGCGACCCGGCCGCGCAGCCCGGCCAGCCGGCGGTACGGGGCGGGCTGGGCGTACCAGTCCCGCCAGAACGAGGCGGGGGCCGAGTCGTCGGCGCCGTCCAGCGCCCCGCGCTCCCACGCGTCGAACTCCCAGGTCAGCTCGGCGTGCAGCACCTCGGGGTCGGCGCGGGGCCCGAGGCGCTCCGGCAGGTCGAACTCCTCCCACCAGCCGCTGCGCCCCGCCACGTCGCGCCGGGCGGCGGCCAGGTCGACGGTGCCGTCCGGGCCGGTGAAGCCGCCGGCCAGCAGCCACTCCAGCCGCCGGTCCAGGCCCAGGTGGCGCTGGAACACCGGGCGGGCCTCGGAGCACGGCGCGACCAGCACCGCCAGGGTCTCGCCGCCCAGCCGTTCGGCCGCGGCCAGCGCGACGTCCGTCCCCATCGACACGCCCAGCAGCACCACCCGCCCGCCGTCCACCCCGGGGTGCGCCCGCAGCAGTTCCACCGCCCGGACCGCGTCGTCCACCAGGCCGGTGAAGGTGAACCGGGACGAGCCCGCCCCGCCGCGGCGGTCCTCGGTGACGAACCTGGTGTCGAACGAGGCCGCCGCGTACCCGGCCCCGGCCAGCGCCGCCCCCAGGTCGGCGAACAGCCGCACCGGCCCGTTCCCCGACACCTCGGCGGGCAGCGAGGCGTCCCGGTCCCACGCCCCGAACGGCTGCAGCAGCACCACCACGGGCGCCCCAGCCCCCGCCGCCGCCCCGTCCGGCAGGCGCAGCACCACCTCGCGCCCGTCCTCCAGCGACAACCCGTCCTCCAGCGACAACCCGTCCCCGCCCATGCCCGCTCCCCGTCCGTGCGCCGAAAAAGTCCGAGCCCGGAAGGCTACCGGCTCGTAGCACGCTCGGTCATGGCGATGTCCGCGCACCTGGCCGACCAGGGCGTCCGGGCGTGCGCGGACCGGTCCGCGGGCCGGAGGATCGGAGTGCGGGGCACCGGGGCGCGGAGGATTCGCGGGCACGGAGGATTCGCGGGCGGGGGAGCGATGAGTCCGTCCGTCCCGGTCCGTCTGCACTCATGACCGGACCACCGACCCACTTCCCCGGGAGCACGCCATGGGCTTCGTCCACATCGAACTGTTCACCACCCTCGACCTGGTCGGCCAGGCGCCCGGCGGCCCCGAGGAGGACCCGACGGGCTTCGCCTTCGGCGGCTGGCAGGCCCCGCTGATCGACGAGGTCTCCGGCGCGCAGGTCGACGCCGCCTACGAGGGCACCGACGCGCTGCTGCTCGGCCGCCGCACCTACGACATCTTCGCCGCCTACTGGCCGCAGGCCGGGGACAACCCGTTCGCGCGGCTCTTCAACCGCATTCCGAAGTACGTCGCCTCCCGCGGCAAGCCCGAGCTGACCTGGGCCGGGTCCCAGCTGCTCGGGCCGGACCTGCCCGCCGCGGTGCGCGAACTGCGCGAGCGGCACCAGCAGGTGACGGTGGTCGGCAGCCTCGACCTGGTGCAGACCCTGCTGCGGGAGAAGCTCTACGACCGCCTCGACCTGTGGGTCCACCCGATCGTCCTGGGCACCGGCAAGAAGGTCTTCGACGGGGGAGCCGTCCCCACCAACGTCACCCTGCTCGAACCGCCCGCCGCCAGCCCCCGCGGCACCGTCCTGCTGCGCTACGGCCTCGCCGAGGGCATCCCCGCCACCGGCGACATGAGCGCCCCCCGCGAGGACTGACCGCCTCCGGGCCCCACCGCCCCGCCGCCGCCCGCCCGTCGCCAGGCCCGCCGTCGGCCGGGTGGCGGCGCGCGCACGGGCGCCTTGACGGCTTCCGAACGGCGGGTTCGCCTTGCCCGCGCGGACAGGGCTATTCTCGGGCCCAGGTTGCGGGCAAGGGGCCCGGAAGGTGTTTTTTGGGGGTTGGCATGGTTGCCGGTCGCGTGGTGCGGTTCGACGGTTCGCGGGGTTACGGGTTCATCGCTCCGGACAAGGGCGGGGAGGACGTGTTCCTGCACGTCAACGACCTGCTGATCCCGGAGTCCTACATTCGCACGGGCCTGGCGGTGGTCTTCGAGATCGAGGACGGCGACCGCGGCCCCAAGGCCTCCTCGGTCCAGCTCGCCCCGGGCGCGGAACTGAACGCCCCGGCCGGCCCGTCCGCCGACCGCGTGGTGCGCACCGCCGTGGACGACGACGAGCAGCTCGCCGCCGACGACTACCTCGACGACGTCACCGAGGCCCTCCTCGAGTCGGCCCCCTCGCTGACCGGCACCCAGATCCTCCAGGTCCGCTCGGCCATGCTGCAGCTCGCCAAGAGCCACGGCTGGATCGGCTGACCCCTCCCGCCACACCGCGGCGGCGGCCGCCCCGCCCGGGGAACGGCCGCCGTCGCGGTTTCCGCTACTCCCGCCCGGCCGGCACCTCTGCCGCCCGCTCCGCGCCGACCGTCCCCGTCCCGACGGTCCCCGTCCCGGCCGTCCCCGCGCCGAGCGCCCCCGTGAGCAGGGCGAGGGCGGCGGCGGACGGGCTGTCGGGGGCGGCGCTGTAGAGCAGGAGGCGGTGGGTGGTGCCGTCGGAGAGCGGGAGGCTCTCGAACTGGAGCTCCAGCGGGCCGACCAGCGGGTGCCGGAAGGACTTGCTGCCGACGGCGCAGTCGCGGACCGGGTGGCGGGCCCACATCGCGGCGAACTCCGGGCTCTGGATGGCGAGTTGCCCGACCAGCTGGGCGAGTCGGCGGTCCTCCGGGTACCGGCCGACGGCGAGCCGGAGTGCGGCGACGGCGGTCCTGGCGTCCTCCTCCCAGCGGGCGTGCAGTTCGCGGGTGTGCGGGTCGAGGAAGAGCAGCCTGGTCAGGTTGGGGCGGTCGGCGGGCCGGTCGGGGGCGGTCGGGTCGAGGTGGCCGGCCAGCAGGGCGTGGCCGAGGGCGTTCCAGGCCAGTACGTCGTTGCCGCGGTCCAGGACCGCGGCGGGCACCTGCGGCATCGCGTCGATCAGCTGCCTGGTCGCGGGCCGGGCCTTGGCGGGCCGGTGCTGCGGGGTGCGGCCGGGGCGGGCGGGGCGGGCCAGGTCGTAGAGGTGGGCACGTTCGTCGCCGGTCAGCCGCAGGGCGCGGGCGAGGGCGTCGAGGACGCCGTCGGAGGCGTTGGCGCTGTGGCCCTGTTCGAGCCGGGTGTAGTAGGTGGCGCTGACCCCGGCGAGCAGGGCGAGCTCCTCGCGGCGCAGCCCGGGCACCCGCCGGCGCCCCGGGTACGGCGTGAGCCCCGCGTCCTCGGGGCGCAGTTGGGCGCGCCGGGTGCGCAGGAACTCGCCGAGTGCGGTCGTGGTCTCCATGCCGTCCAGTCTGCCCGGGCGGGGCGCCGGTGTGACCGCCGCCGGGTATCCCTGCCGGTGCTACCTTCCGCAGGGGTCTGGGTGGGTCGTCCGGGCCGGTGCAGGCTCCTTCTCGTCACCGCAGAACCCGACGAGAGGGAGGCCCGCCATGGCGACGGCCGAAGCGACGAAGCCCCAACGACCGACTGGTGCAACAAAACTGACGGGACGTCAGCAGATCGTCCTGCTGGTCCTGCTGGTCGCCCAGTTCATGCTGGCGGTGGACTTCTCGATCCTGAACGTGGCACTGCCCGCGATCGGCGCGGGCCTCGGCTTCCCGCTGGGCGAACTGCAGTGGATCGGGACGGCGTTCGCACTGTCCGCGGCCGGGTTCACGCTGCTGTTCGGGCGGGTCGCCGACCTGTTCGGCCGGCGGCGGCTGTTCCTGGCCGGCCTGGTCGTGCTGGGGGTGTCCTCGCTGGTGGGCGGCCTGGCCACCGGCCCCGGGGTGCTGATCGCGGCCCGGGTCGCACAGGGCCTGGCCACGGCGGCGGTCACCCCGGCGGGGCTGGCGCTGCTGACCACCTCGTTCCCGGAGGGGCCGCTGCGCGAGCGGGCGCTGGGCCTGAACGGGGCGCTGATGTCGGCGGGGTTCACCGCGGGCGCGGTCCTCGGCGGGGTGCTCACCGACCTGCTGTCCTGGCGCTGGGCGTTCTTCGTCAACGTGCCGGTGGCGCTCGGGGTGCTGCTGGCCGCCCCGGGGGTGATCCGGGAGAGCCGCCCGGACGTCCGCCCGAAGCTGGACCTGCCCGGCGCGCTCTCCGTCACCCTGGGCCTGCTCGCCCTGGTCTACGGCCTGACCCGGGCCGGGCTGGCCGGCTGGGCCGACCCGCTCGCGCTGGGCGCGCTGGCCCTGGGCGCCGTGCTGCTGCTGGTGTTCGGGGCGGTGGAGCGGCGGGCGGCGGCGCCGCTGGTGCCGCTGTCGGTGCTGCGGCGGCGCAGCGTGGTGTGGGGCAACCTGGCCGGGCTGATCGCCTTCCTGACCGAGACCTCGCTGGTCTTCCTGCTGACCCTCTACCTGCAGGAGGTGCTGGACTTCTCGGCCCTCGCGGCGGGCCTGTCCTTCGGCGTCCTGGGCCTGGGCACCGTGCTCGGCGGCGCCACCGCCGCCCGGCTGATCGCCGCGGCCGGCACCCGCGCCACCCTGGTGGTCGGCGGCCTGGTGCAGGCCGCGGCGACCGCGGCCCTGCTGCTGCTCGGCCAGAGCCACTCCTCGCTGGGGCTGCTGCTGGCGGCGACCTTCGTCGGCGGCGTCGGCAACATGTTCGTGATCGTCGGCTTCATGGTCACCGCGACCTCCGGCCTGCCCGACCGCGAGCAGGGCCTGGCCACCGGCCTGGCCACCATGACCCAGCAGATCGGCATCACCATGGGCACCCCGGTGATGAGCGCGATCGTGGCCGCCCGGGCCGGCGCCCACCCGTCCGCCCCGGCGGTGCTGGACGGCGTCGCGCTCGCCGTCCTGGTCAACGCGGCCCTGGTGCTGGTGGGCGTCCTCGCCACCGGCTTCCTGCGCCGCCGCACCGACTCCTGAACTCCGTTCCAGGCCGGCGGAGTTCAGGAGGGGAGGCGGGCGAACCCCCAGGGGTCGCGCGCGCCGGCCACGGTGGCCTGCCCACCGCCCCGCAGCCGGCCGGCCGCCCCTCGTGCGGCTCCGTTGCCACTACCGGGTGTACCCGGACGCCCCCACAGCCGGGTGCGCGGGCCGGGGGCAGCCGCGGCGGCCGGTCCGGGGGCGTAGGCGGGGGCTGGCATGATCGGGGGATGGTTGAACGAGTCATCGCCGCCTGCGACGGAGCGGCCAAGGGCAACCCGGGTCCGGCCGGGTGGGCCTTCGTGGTCGCCGACGGGAACGGCGCCCCGCAGCGCTGGGAGGCTGGTCCGCTGGGCCGGAACACCAACAACGTCGGGGAGCTGACGGCCCTGCAACGGCTGCTGGAGGCCACCGACCCGGCGCTGCCGCTGGAGGTCCGGCTGGACAGCACCTACACCCGGGACGCGGTCACCAAGTGGCTGCACGGCTGGAAGCGCAACGGCTGGAAGACCGCCGCGGGCAAGCCGGTCGCCAACCAGGAGCTGATCCAGCGGATCGACGCGCTGCTCACCGACCGGGACGTCGCGTTCGTCTACGTGCCCGCCCACCAGGTGGACGGCGACCCGCTGAACGCCGTCGCCGACAAGGCCGCCAGCGACGCCGCCCGCACCCAGCAGGCCGCCGCCGGCACCGCCGCCGACCTGCCGGTGCCCGACCCGGTGACCGCCCCGGCCCCGCGCGCCCGCCGCGCCGCGGCCACGTCCGGCAGCACCTCCGGGGGCGCGGGCGGCGGTGCGGGCGGCGGTGCGGCCAGGCGGAGTTCGGGCGGCGGCGGCCGGACGCTGGCCGCGAAGTTCCCCGGCCGCTGCCCGTGCGGGCGCTCCTACGGCAAGGGCGAGACGATCGGCAAGGTCGGCGGCAGCTGGGGCCACCCGGAGTGCGCGGCCGCCCACGCCTGACCGCCGGCCCCGGCCCCGGCCGTCCTCCGGGCCCGGCCCCGGCCGTCCTCCGGGCCCGGCCCCGGCCGTCCTCCGGGCCCGGCCCCGGCCGTCCGCCGGGGCCGCCGCCGTTCCGGGGAGGGCCGCGCCGCCGGGTCGTGCCGGGCGCGGTCCGCCCCGGCCGTGCCAGGATGCTCGGCATGTCCACCCGTGCACTGAGCTTCGGCGCGATCGCGGAAGCCTACGAGAGGTTCCGGCCGGGGTATCCCGAAGAGCTCTTCGACCTGGTGGCGGCGTACGCGGGCCGGCCGGTCCGGACGGCGCTGGAGATCGGCGCGGGGACGGGCAAAGCGACCCGGCTGTTCGCCGGGCACGGGGTCGCGGTCACGGCGACGGAGCCCGACGCCGCCATGCTCGCCGAGCTGGGCAGGGCCGCGCCCGCGCACGTCACGACCGTGCGGGCCGCGTTCGAGGACCTGCCGCCGGGCGGCCCCCACGACCTGGTGTACGCGGCGGCGGCCCTGCACTGGACCCGCCCGGAGGGGCGCTGGCCGAGGGTGGCCGCGCTGCTGGAACCGGGCGGCGTGTTCGCCTCGTTCGGCGGCCCGGTCCACCTGGCCGACCCGGCCGTCGAGGAGGCGGTGCGCGCCGCCCGGGCGCCGTTCCTGGCGAGCGACGACGTGCCGTCCCCCGACGGGACCGCTCCCGGTGCGCCGCTGCAGTGGCCGGGCACGGAGCTGCGGCGGTCCCCGCTGTTCGCCGACGTCCGGCAGACCGTCGTCGAGCGGCGCCTGACGATGAGCGCCCGCGACTACGTCGGCTACCTGTCGACCGTCTCGGCGTACCTCCAACTGCCGGAACCCGCGCGGCAGCAGGCGTACGACGCGGTCGCGGGCGTCCTGCCGGAGACGGTCGGGATCACCGCCGACATCGTCGTCCACCTCGCGCGCCGGCGGGCCCGGGGACGGCGCTCCTCCGTCGGCGTTTGTCCGCGCCGCCGCCGGTGTGCCAGATTGCCACGGAGCGCGTGCTCCCGTACCCGCACCGTCACCCCGAGCGAAAAGGATCCCATGAGCACCGAGACGCTGGAGTTCCAGGCCGAGGCACGGCAACTGCTGCAGCTGATGGTCCACTCGATCTACTCGAACAAGGACGTCTTCCTGCGCGAGCTGATCTCCAACGCGTCGGACGCCCTGGACAAGCGGCGGCTGGCCGGCCTCACCGAGGAGCGGCTGCGCGCCGACGACCTGCACATCTCCGTCGACACGGACCCGGAGGCCCGCACGCTGACCGTCCGGGACAACGGCATCGGCATGACCCGCGACGAGGTCGTCGCGCTGATCGGCACCATCGCCCGCTCCGGGACCGCCGAGACGCTGCGCCGGCTGCGCGAGAGCAAGGAGGCCGCGGAGCTGATCGGCCAGTTCGGCGTCGGCTTCTACTCGACCTTCATGGTGGCCGACAAGGTCACCCTGCTGACCCGCAAGGCCGGCGAGCCCACCGGCACCCGCTGGGAGTCGGCCGGCGAGGGCACCTACACCGTCGAGACCGTCGAGGACGCCCCCGAGGGCACCGCGGTCACCGTCCACCTGCGCCCCGAGGACGGCGAGGACGGCCTGCACGACTACACCGACACCGCGACGATCCGGCGGATCGTCAAGCGCTACTCCGACTTCATCGCCTTCCCGATCCGCACCGCCGGACCGGACGGCACCGGCGAGCTGACCCTCAACTCGATGAAGGCGCTCTGGGCCCGCCCGCGCGCCGAGGTCGCGGACGAGGAGTACCGGGAGTTCTACCGGCACATCGCGCACGACTGGACCGACCCGCTGGAGACCGTCAGCCTGCGGGCCGAGGGCACCTTCGAGTACGAGGCGCTGCTGTTCATCCCGGCCCGCCGCCCGCACGACCTGTTCCAGCGCGACGGCCGCCACGGCGTCCAGCTGTACGTCAAGCGCGTGTTCATCATGGAGGACAGCCGCGAGCTGCTCCCCGACCACCTGCGCTTCGTCAAGGGCGTGGTGGACGCCGCCGACCTCTCGCTGAACATCTCCCGCGAGATCCTCCAGCAGGACCGGCACATCCAGCTGATCCGCCGCCGCCTGGCCAAGAAGGTGATGGCCACGGTCAAGGAGATGATGACCGGCGACGCGGACAAGTACCGCACCTTCTGGCGGGAGTTCGGCCCCGCCGTCAAGGAGGGCCTGCTCGACCCGGCCGAGGACCGCAAGGCCATCCTCGACGTCGCCTCCTTCGCCAGCACCGCGGGCGAGGAGCCGACCTCGCTGGCCGACTACCTGGCCCGGATGCAGGACGGCCAGGACAAGATCTACTACATGACCGGCGAGAGCCGCGCCCAGGTCGAGAACTCCCCGCACCTGGAGGCGTTCCGGGCCCGGGGCTACGAGGTGCTGCTGCTCACCGACCCGGTGGACGAGATCTGGGTCGAGGGCGTCGCCCCGTACGAGGGCAGGGAGTTCGCCTCGGTCGCCCGCGGCGCCGTCGACCTCCCCGCCGAGGACGTCCCCGCGGAGCACGCCGGCTCCTACGCGCCGCTGCTGGGCTGGCTGGGCGGGGCGCTCGCCGACGTCAAGGACGTCCGCCTCACCACCCGGCTGACCAACTCGCCGGCCTGCCTGGTCAGCGACGCCGACGGCCTGACCCCCACCCTGGAGAAGATGTACCGGGCGATGGGCCAGGACGTCCCGCCCGCCCGCCGCATCCTCGAACTCAACCCCGACCACCCGCTGGTCGCCGCCCTGCGCACCGCCCACGAGGAGCGCCCCGAGGACCCCTCGCTCACCGAGAGCGCCGAACTCCTCTACGGCACCGCCCTGCTGGCCGAGGGCGGCGACCTCGCCGACCCGGCCCGCTTCGCCAAGCTCCTCGCCGACCGCCTCACCCGGACGGTCTGACACACCCGGCGGCCGCGGTCCCGCCCCTGTTCGTCCGGGGCGGGCCGCGGCTTCTGCGTGCCCGGGACCGTCCAGGATCGTGACGCAGTGTCACTGGGCCCGGGGTGGATTCTGGCCTGCTTTGACAACGTTGTCCAGTGGTTCGCGGTCGCAGTCCGGTAACGAGACTAATCCGTCATAAAGTTAAGTAAAGTTTTAGTTCTTCGGCACCTTGTGCCTTCAAAACCGCTGTATTTCAGTGTTGACCGGTCTATGGACATGGCTGGGATGTGACGTCTACGTTAAGCGTCCAACAGCCCGGAGCGCCGCTTGCGGCCGCCGGTCGCTGCTTCCACGAGCCAATGAAGATCAGCGTGAAGGATGAGCGAGATGCGCAGAGGATGGCCGGCCGTCGCGGCCGCTTCCATGGTGGTGCTCACTGCGTGTAGCAGTGGTGGCGGTGGGACGTCCGCTGCGCCGTCGGTGAACGCTGACCCGGCGAAGGTCACCGGTTCGATCACGGTGCTGACCAACCGCACCGACCAGCTCGGCGACGGGACGCTGGACAAGTACGCCGCGGAGTTCAACAAGGTCTACCCGAACGTCAAGGTGAAGTTCGAGGGGATGAAGGACTACGAGGGCGAAGTCAAGATCCGCATGAACACCGAGAACTACGGTGACGTGCTGCCGATCCCCTCCGACCTGTCGATCGCCCAGTTCCCCAACTTCTTCTCCTCGCTGGGGTCTTCGGACGAGCTGTCGAAGACCTACCAGTGGACCGACTACGCGACGGTCGACAGCAAGGTCTACGGCATCGCCAACTTCGGCACGGTGACCGGCTTCGTCTACAACAAGAAGGTGTGGGCCGACGCCGGCGTCACCGCCTGGCCCAGGACCCCGGAGGAGTTCCTGGCCGACCTGAAGGCGATCAAGGCCAAGGGGCAGGCGGTCCCGTACTACACCAACTACCACGACGGCTGGCCGCTGCGGCAGTGGACGGACGCGATCGGCTCGCCGTCCTGCGACGAGGGCGCCAAGGACGAGCTCGCCACCACCGCGCAGCCGTGGGCGGCCGGGGGCGACCTGAACACCATCGACAGCCTGGTGTACGCCATCGTCGACCAGAAGCTGTCCGAGGACGACCCGACGACCACCAACTGGGACCAGTCGAAGGTGATGCTGGGCACCGGGAAGGTCGGGGCGATGTACCTGGGCTCGTGGTCGGTGTCGCAGATGCGCGACGCGGCCACCAAGGCCGGGGCGGACCCGGAGGACATCGGCTACATGCCGTTCCCCTCCACGTCGGGGAAGCTGTGCAGCGTCCTGCAGCCGGACTACAAGTACGCGATCAACAAGCACTCCAAGAACCAGGAGGCCGCGCGGGCGTGGCTGGACTGGTACATCGCCAAGTCCGGTGCGGCGCAGGCCGAGCAGGGCATCTCCTCGGTCAAGGGCACCGAACTGCCCGCCGCGCTCAAGCCGTTCACCGACAACGGGGTGCAGCTGATCGGGCAGAAGCAGGACAAGTCCGCGGTGGTCAAGAAGATCGACAAGGGCGCGGAGATCAACCTGGACGCCCCGGACTACCGGCAGAAGCTGGTCGACATCGCCCGCGGCGCGGCCCCCGGCGACCGGGACGGCTACTTCGCCGAACTCGACAAGAAGTGGTCCCAGGCCCAGAAGACCGTCAACGGCTGACCGGCCCACCCCGCGGCCCGGCCGGAACCCCACCGGCCGGGCCGCACCCGGGACTTCACGATCCCCCCAGGCGCCACCCCCACCCCACCCGCATGTCCGGAGGACGCACGTGAACGACCAGCCCCGCGCCACCAGCCGCCGCCACCTGCTCGGCGCGGCCGCCCTCGGCCTCGCCGCCACCCCGCTGCTCGGCAGCACCGCCTTCGCCGCCGGCCAGGACGCCCAGGGCGGCGGCGGCCAGGGCGGTGGCGGCCAGGACGGCTCCGGCCGGGGCCGCGGCGCCTTCGTCACCGCGCGCGGCGGTGAACTTCGCCTGGACGGGCGGACGTTCCGGTTCGGCGGCACCAACTGCTACTACCTGCACCAGCAGTCGCACTACATGATCGACGCGGTGCTGAACGACGCCGCCGCGATGGGCCTGACCGTCGTCCGCGCCTGGGCGTTCGCCGACGGCTCCGGCCACTCCTACCGGGCCCTGCAGCCCGAGCCGTTCCGCTACGACGAAGCCGCCTTCGACAGCCTCGACTACGCCGTCCAGAAGGCCGGGCAGCTCGGCCTGCGCCTCGTCCTCCCGCTGGTCAACAACTGGCCCGACTACGGCGGCATGCAGCAGTACGTGTCCTGGTTCCTCGGCCTCGCCGACGACTCCTACGGCGACGGCACCCACCACGACAAGTTCTACACCGACGCCGACTGCCGCAAGGCGTACCGGGCCTGGGCCAAGCACGTGATCCAGCGCCGCAACCGCTACACCGGCCTGCGCTACGCCGACGACCCCACCGTCATGGCCTGGGAACTGGCCAACGAGCCGCGCTGCCGCAGCGACAAGTCCGGTGCCACGCTGCTGGGCTGGGCCCGCGAGATGAGCGCCTACGTGAAGTCGCTGGCCCCGCGCCAGCTGCTCGCCGTCGGCGACGAGGGCTTCTACGGGCGGGCGGACGAGGCCGACTACCCGTACTCGAACTACGAGGGCAACGACTGGCTCAAGCTGACCGCGCTGCCCGCCGTCGACTACGGCACCGTGCACGTCTACCCGCAGAACTGGGGCGAGACCAGCGGCAACAAGCCCGGCACCGACGCCACCGGCTGGGGCACCCGCTGGATCACCGACCACCTCGCCGACGGCCGCAAGCTCGGAAAGCCCGTCGTCATCGAGGAGTTCGGCCTCCAGATCGACGCCGCCCGCGACATCGCCGACACCACCGCCCGCGACGCCGCCTACCGGGCCTGGACCGGCGCCGCCCTCGCCTCCGGCGCGGCCGGAGACCAGTTCTGGCTGCTCACCTCCCGCGTCGACGACGGCTCGTTCTACCCCGACTACGACGGCCACCGCGTCATGTGGAACAACGACCCCGCCAACCCCACCCGCACCACCGCCGAGCTGTTCGCCGCCCACGCCGCAGCGATGACCGCCGCCACGCACTGACGGCCCCGCCGCGCCGCCCGCCCGACCTGCCACGGCCCCGTGGAGGCTCTCGCCTCCACGGGGCCGTGGCGCGCTCGGCCCGGGGCAGGGGTCGGGCGTCCCGGCTGAGCCGGTAGACGGCGGTGGCGGTGGAGTCGATGGTGACGGTGGACGGCGCGGCGCGACGATGCCCTTGGCCTTGGCAGCTCGGGACGTGGTTCCTCCAGTCCAGTCCAGTCCGGTCCGGGCCGGGAGCACCCGTTCGTATCCGCGGCGCCCCGGCGCCGGGGGTCGGGCCTCGGCCCGGCCGGCATGACGATCGATCAGCACTCCGAAATTTTCGAGAAATGCGCCCTCCGTGGATGGCCGGGCTTGCAAGCTTTCACGGCGGCGCACCTCGGTCGGGCGGGCGGTCTGCATGCCTCGACCCCGGGGCGTGGCCGGTGAGCTGCGTAGATGCTCCGGCGCGGGAACCCTGGCGGTTCGGAACTGTTTCGGCGGCGTGTCGAAAGTGTTGACAGTCCGACAGGTGCGGGCCAGCATCATCGCCAACGGCGGGCCCTCACGACCGCCGATCCGCTCCGGCCGCCACCTCGGCCGCGGCGCTGCGCCGGGTCGTGCCGCGGCGCGCCCTTCCGTCCGTCCCCCACCGAAGAGGAAGCAGGCCCGTGAAGCCCATCCGTCCCACCCGAGGCGGCCGCCTCTCCCGGCTCGTCAGCAAGGCACGCATCCTTGCCGTGGCCCTCGCGGCCGTCCTCGTCGTCCCCGCCGTGGCGAACGCCGACACGACCATCTCGTCGAACGGCACCGGCACCAACAACGGGTACTTCTACTCGTTCTGGAGCCAGAACAGCGGCCAGGCGTCCATGACCCTGGGCGCCGGCGGCCAGTACAGCACCACGTGGAACAACGTCACCAACTTCGTCGCCGGCAAGGGCTGGAACCCGGGCACGACGGACGCCGTGACCTACTCGGGCACGTGGAACTGCAACGGCAACTGCTACCTGTCGCTGTACGGGTGGACCACCAACCCGCTCATCGAGTACTACATCGTCGACAACTACGGCAACTACAACCCGAGTTCGGGCGCCACCAAGCTGGGCTCGGTCGTCAGTGACGGCAGCACCTACGACCTGTACTCGACGCAGCGCACCGACGCCCCGTCCATCGAGGGCGACCACTCGAACTTCACGCAGTTCTGGGCGATCCGCCAGGCGAAGCGCACCGGCGGCACCATCACCGTGTCCACCTTCTTCAACGCGTGGGCGAAGGCGGGCCTGAACCTCGGCACCCCGAACTACGAGATCCTGGCCACCGAGGGCTACGGCAGCAGCGGCAGCTCCAACATCACGGTCAGCCACGGGACCGGCGGCACCGGCAGCCCGTCGCCCTCCCCGACCGGCGGCACCAGCCCCTCGCCCTCCCCGTCGCCCAGCCCGAGCGGCACCACCGGCGGCGGCAGCGGCTGCACCGCGACCTACGCCAACGCGTCCGACTGGGGCTCCGGCTTCACCGGCGCGGTGACCGTCAAGAACAACGGCTCCACCGCCACCAACAGTTGGAAGGTCACCATGACCTACGCCGGCAACCAGACGGTCACCAACCTCTGGAGCGGCGCCTACACCCAGTCCGGCAAGGTCGTCACGGTGAACAACGCCGCCTACAACGGCGCCGTCCCGGCGGGCGGCACCACCAGCTTCGGCTTCAACGCCAACTACAGCGGTACCAACGCCGCTCCGACCCTGGCCTGCACCACGGGCTGACCGGACGGACGCGCCGGAAGGCGGTGCCACCGCTACCAGGGTGGCACCGCCTTCCTCTTCGCGCGCCCGGCCCCGGCCGCCGGGCGGATATCTGCCGAACGGCAGATGGCGGGCCGTCCCGGATCGGCGAGGCTCGGGGCGTGAGCGACCGCAACGGACCGGAGGAACCGGTGGACCGAGGACGTCCCGAGACCGGGGGCAGCAGCAGGGGCAGGGGCAGCGGCGGGGGGAAGGCGCGCGGCGCGCAGCGGGAGGGGGCGCCGGTGATCGAGCTGGCCGGGGTCGGCAAGGTCTACCGGGGCGGCAAGCGGGCCCTGGACGGGGTCGGGCTGACGATCGGGCCGGGGCTGCTCGGCCTGCTCGGGCCGAACGGCGCGGGCAAGTCCTCGCTGCTGCGGATCCTGGCCACCGTGACCCGGCCGAGCAGCGGAACGCTGCACTACCGGGGCGTCGACGCGGTCGCCTCGCCCGACCGGCTGCGCCGCGAACTCGGCTACCTGCCGCAGGACTTCGGCGTCTACCCGAACCTGACGGCGCGCGAGTTCCTGGCCTACCTGGCCGCCGCCAAGGGCCTCTCGGCGCGCTCCGCCCGGGCCCGCACCGACGAGCTGCTTGAACTGCTCAACCTGACCGAGGCCGTCCGCCGCCCGCTGCGCGGCTACTCGGGCGGCATGCTCCGCCGGGTCGGCATCGCGCAGGCGCTGCTCGCCGACCCGAAGGTGCTGGTGGTGGACGAGCCGACCGCCGGGCTGGACCCGGAGGAGCGGGTCCGGCTGCGCAACCTGCTCGGTGAACTCGCCGTCGAGCGGGCCGTGTTGCTCTCCACCCACATCGTCTCCGACGTCGAGTCGACGGCCGGCACGATCGCCGTGCTGGCCGGCGGCCGCCTGCTGCGGCTGGGCCCCCCGGAGCGGCTGCTGCGCGAACTCGACGGCGCAGTGTGGGAGTTGACCGTCCCGGTGGCGGACGTGCCGGCCTGGCAGGCGCGTTGGCGGGTCGGGCGCACCGTCCGCACCGCCGAGGGCGTCCGGCTGCGGCTGCTGGCGCCCGGCCCGCCGTCCGCGGCCGCCGTGCCGGTGCGGCCGGACCTGGAGGACGTCTACCTGGACACCGTCCGGCCGGGGGCGGGGCGGTGACGGTGCGCGCGCTGGCCGGGCTGGCCGTCGGGGACTTCCGGGAACGGGTGCGCCGCCCGGTGTACGCGGTGACGCTGCTGGCCGCCGTCGGCCTGGGGCGGCTGGCGGTGCCGGACGCCGGCAGCCGCTGGGGCGTCATCGACGTGGGCGGCAACCGGGGCGTGTACAACAGCGCCTGGGTCGGCACCGCGACCGCGCTGGCCGGGGCGCTGTGGCTGACCGTCGGCGGGTTCTACGTGGTGCGCGGCGCGATCGTCCGGGACGACACCACCGGGGTCGGGCAGGTGTTGGCGGCCACGCCGCTGCGCTCGGCCGGGTACCTGGCGGCGAAGTTCCTCTCCAACCTGCTGGTGCTGGCCTCGATGCTCGGGGTGCTGGCGGGCACCGCGCTGGTGCGGCAGCTGCTGGCCGGCGAGGACCGCTCCGTCGACCCGGTCGCGCTGCTGGCGCCGTTCCTGCTGGTCGCGCTGCCGGTGCTGGCGGTGACGGCCGCGGCGGCCGTGCTGTTCGAGACCGTCCCGCCGCTGCGGGCCGGGTTCGGCAACGTGCTCTGGTTCGGGTCGGCGCTGCTGATCGCCATCGGCGGCCAGTCCGCGCACGCCCCGTTCGGCGGCCTCGGCGTGCAGCACGCGGTACCGTCCCTGCGGCGGGCCCTGGAGGAGCAGCAACTCGCCTACTCCCAGGGCGGGTTCAGCATCGGACTGACCGAGACCGAGCACCCGCTGCACCCCTTCCGCTGGGACGGCGCACCGCTCACCGGCGGCTTCCTGTCGGCCCGGCTGGCGCTGTTCCTGCTGGCCGCCGCGGCCGCCGTGCTGCCCGCGCTCTGGTTCGGCCGCTTCGACCGGACCGCGGGGCGCCCGAAGGCTGCGGAAGGGAGGGCGGAAGGCCGACTGCCTCCGGAGGAACGGGAGTTCACCGGGCTGCCGGGCACCGTGCCGGTACGGGCCGGGGCGTTCGGGCGGCTGCTGGCGGGGGAGGCGCGGATCCTGGTGCAGGGCGTGCCGCGCACCTGGTGGGCGGTGGTCGCGGTGCTGTCCGCCGCCGTGTTCGCGGTGCCCGAACCGACGGTGGGCGGGCTGCTGCTGCCGGTGCTGTGGCTGTGGCCGGTGCTGCTGTGGTCCCGGCTGGGCTCCCAGCAGGCCGAGCACGGGCTGGCCGAACTGCTCGGCGCGCACCCGGCGCCGCGCCGCCGGCTGCTGGCCGAGTGGGCGGCGGGCGTCCTGCTGACCGCGCTCACCGGGCTCGCCCCGCTGCTGCGGATGCTGGCCGCGGGCGACGGCGCCGGGGCCGCGCACTGGCTCGGCGGGCCGCTGCTGGTGCCCTCGCTGGCCCTCGCGCTCGGCGCGGTCAGCCGCGGCCACCGGCTGTTCCAGGCGCTCTACCTGCCGCTGTGGTACCTGCTGGTCAACCGGGTCGCGGCGGTGGACTTCATGGGCGCGGCCCGCACCGCCGGGCACCCGGACGGCCCGCACCCGCTGCTGGTCGCCGCCCTGTCGGCGGCCCTGCTCGCGGTGGCGGCCCTGGCGGCCGAGGCCCGCCGAGGGCGGGCCGGTTGACGGTGGGTCAGGTGGCGGACGTCAGGTGGGCGTACACCACGGTGTTGGAGTCGTAGCCGGTGTGCCGGTCGTAGTGGCCGCCGCAGGTGATGACCCGCAGTTCGGCCCGGCCGGTCGGCGCGTACACCTCCCCGGAGGGGAAGGCGCTCTTCGGGTAGGAGCGCACCGCGTCCACGGTGAAGGTCGCGGTGCGGCGGTCCTGCCGGGTGACGGCGATGGTCAGGCCGGGGCGCAGCAGCCCCAGCCGGTACAGCACGCCCGGGCCGTGCCGGTCGTCGACGTGGCCGACCACGACGGCGGTGCCGTCCGCGCCGGGCGCGGGGGCGTCCCGGTACCAGCCGACCAGGTCGGGGCGGCCGACCGGCGGGGTGCCGAGGGCGCCGGAGGCGTCCAGGCCGAGCGGGGTGAACGAGGCGTCCACCGAGATCGACGGGATCCGCAGCCGGGTCGGGTCGGAGGGGGCGAGCGCGGTGGTGGCCGGGACGGCCGGGGGGCTCGCGGCGGGCGCGGGCGCGGTGGGGCCGAGGGCGGGCGGGGCGGGGGCCGCGGTGGAGGTGGCGCTCCCCGGCGGGGCGGGCGCCGGGGGCCGGCTGGTGGTCAGCCCGTCGTCCACCAGCCAGACGCCGCACAGCAGGGCGACGCCCGCGGTGCCGACCCGCAACAGGGCGGCACCGCGGGCGCGCCGACGCGCGGTCCGGCTCAACGGCGGGAACGGCGGCGCCGGCGCACGACCAGGTAGCCGGCTCCGGCGACCAGGGCGGCGCCGACCGTGACCTCCGCCGGGTTCCAGTCCCGCGAGGACCCGCCGGCCCCGGCCGCGACCCCGCCCTGCGGCGTCCGCCCGGGCCCGCCCGCGCCCGGCCCGCCGGGGCCGCCCGGGCCGGAGGGCGAGCTGCCGGGCGACGGGGAGGTGCCGCCGCCGACCGGGGAGGGCGAGGCGCTCGGCGACGGGGAGGGGCTGCTGCCGACGCCCGAGCAGTCGACCATGAACACCTTGTGCTTGGCGGCGCCGCTCTCGCCCGCGAAGTTCCAGAACAGCTCGTAGTGGCCGTCGGGCAGTTGCGGCAGCACCGGCGGGGTGAAGCCGTGGCCGGTGACCAGCGTGATCTGCCCGGTCCGCACGTTCGTGGCGGTGCCGGTCGGCGGCTGCTGGTCGATGTGCCAGGTCACCTGCTGGACGGTGTCGAAGTTGAAGGCGTCCAGGTAGAAGGAGCAGACCTTCGGCTGGTCGTTCTGGTCGTCCGTCGGGGTGCCGACCTCGTGGATCTTCACGTCGCCGTTGTCGCCGGGCGCGGCGTGCGCGGGGGCGGCGAACGCGGCCAGCGGCAGCACGGCGAGGGCTGCGGCACGCAGCAGCAGGGTGGTGGGGGCCATGGGAGCTCCGGGGGAGAGTGGCGGGGGACGGGCCGGCGTGCTGCCGGCACCCTCCAGAGCGTCCTCGGAGCCGTTCGGGCGCTCGCCGCAACACACCCGAACCGGTACGACGTTTCCCCCTGACGGTCCAACGGCGGTCCCCGCCGTCAGGCGGCCTCCCGGCGGGGGCGCAGGCGGCGGGGGCGCAGGCGTTCGCCGCGGGCCAGGCGGCGCAGGCGGGAGAAGCGGGAGAAGCGGTCGCGGTTGGCGACGGAGGCGCGGTCGAGCTCCTCCATCAGGCGGCGGCCGCGGTGCTCGAGGTCGAGCTCGTCGAGGATGCGGTCGACCTCGGCGAGCAGGGAGCCGTGCAGCTGCCAGGCCTCCGGGCTCTCCTGGACGCGGCGGAGCAGCAGTTGGGCGGCGTTCTCCCGACAGGACCAGGCGGCGGCGAGTTCGGCGGCCAGCCGCTGCTCGGCCTCCTCGGCGTTGCGGCTGACCTGGGTGGTGACCAGCACCGCGAAGCTCACCAGCGCCCCGCCGACGTGCTCGAACAGCTCCTCCAGGGCGACCGCGACGTCCGGCGCGAAGAGCCGTTCGTCCGAGGAGCGCCGCTTGGCCAGGTCGGTGAGCGAACGGGCGATCACCCGGATGACGACCACGCAGATCTCCAGCGTGTCCAGCCCGGTGCGCAGCACCAGCCGGGACAGCAGGCCCTCGCTGATCCGCGGGTTCAGCCGCAGGCTGTCCTCGGCCTGGCGCAGCGCCCCGTCGACCTCGCTGATCGCCTGGTCCAGCCGCCGCGCCTCGTACAGCCGTTCGGCGGCCCGCTCGACCGGGACGGGGCGGCCGAGCTCCTCGGCCAGGCCGAGCAGCAGGTGGCGGGCCCGGCGGGCCAGGTCCTCGATCGACTCGCCGGCCGTGTCGATCCACACCGGGGGCGCTATCACCAGGTTGAACAGCAGGCCGACGCTCGCGCCGATCACCGTCTCCAGCACCCGGTCCCAGGCCTGGGTGGTGACCTGCGAGACGCCGAGGATCAGCATCGCGCTGATCGCCACCTCCTGGACGAACTCGTCGACCCGGACGAACCGGCCGACCACCAGCGAGGCCAGGATGATCAGCCCCAGGCTCCACCAGGACAGCCCCACCACGGTGGAGAAGCCGATGGCGATCAGCACCCCGACGACCACCGAGTTGACCCGCCGGATGCTGGTGGTCAGCGTCGAGTACACCGTCACCTGCACCACCAGCAGCGCCGTCAGCGGCGCGGTCAGCGGCACCGGCTCACTGCTCAGCCAGGTCGCCACCACGTACGACAGCGTCGCCGCGACGGTGGCCCGCACCGACTGCACGACGAACGCATCCCTGGCCCCGCGACGCACCACCGCGGCCACCGACTCCGGAACAAAGCGCATGCAGCCCTTCTATCCCTGCCGCGACCCGATCACACCGCGCACACGCTGACGGCGCGCCAGGGTGTGAGCCCCGGTCACAGGACAAACGCCTGTCTGGCTGCGTCCGCGGGCCGCCGCCCACGATGGCCGCATCGGACGCCCCTGTTCCCCGCGCGCGGCCGAACGCGTCTGCGGTCCGAGGACGCGCCGCGCGATCCGACGACCGGACGAGGTGGTGGTCGCCGTGAGCGACGTCTCCGACCTGACCGAACGCACCGACACGACGGTGCCAGCCCCGGAGCCGCTGCGGCCGCTGCGCTACGCCGGGGTGTTCGCGCTGCTGTTCCTGTTCGGCACCGAGACCTTCCTGGTCTCGCCGCTGCTGCCGACCATCGCCGACTCGATCGGCTCCACCGAGGCGGCCGCCGCCTCCACCGTGACCGCGTACGTCCTGGTGTACGCGGTGTGCGCGCCGTTCCTGGGGCTGCTCAGCGACCGGTTCGGGCGGCGCCGCACGCTGCTCGCGGGCGGGCTGCTGTTCGTGCTGTCGAACGCGGCCGCCGCGCTCTCCACCGACCTCACCCTGCTGGTCCTGTCCCGGGGGCTGGCCGGGCTGGCGGCCGCGGCGGCCGGACCGGCGATCTGGGCGCACATCGCGGAGACCGCGCCGGACGCGGTGCGCGGCCGGGCGCTGGGGCTGGGCATGGCGCTGTTCTCCACCGGCCAGGTGGTGGGCGTGCCGCTGGGCGGGCTGCTGGCCGGGGCGGCGGGCTGGCGGGCCGCGTTCTGGGCGCTGGCGGCGGGCACCCTGGCCGCGCTGGTGCTGCTGGCCCGGCAGGTCGCCGCCCCGGCGGCGGCCGGTGGTGCGCCGACGGGCGGCGGGGGCGGCGCGGTGCGGGCGGTCCTGGGCGGCTGGCGCGACCCGGCGCTGCGGCGGGCGCTGCTGGTCAACACCGTCTTCAACGCGGCCAACCTGGGCGCCTACACCTTCCTCGGCGCGGTCCTCGACCGGCGTTTCGGCTTCTCCGTGCAGGCCCTGGGCCTGGTCGGGGTGCTGGTCGGCGCGGGCAGCGTGGCCGGGTCGCTGCTCGGCGGGCGGCTCAACGACCGCAACCGCGGCACCGGCCGCACCGAGCTGCCGCTGCTCGCGTTCTGGGGGCTGCTGCTGGCGGCGGGCGTCGCGCTGGCCGCCGCCGCGCCGGGCGTCCCGCTCGCGCTGCTCGGCGTGCTGCTCTGGTTCACCGCCAGCGGGGCCTTCGTCACCGACCAGCAGACCCTGGCCGGCACCGTGGCCCCCGCCCACCGGGCCACCTCCAGCGCCTGGCTGACCTCCACCATGTACGCGGGCACCGGCCTGGGCGCGTGGGCGGTCGGCGCGTTCTCCGACGTGGTCCGCGGCACCCTGCTGGTCGGCACCGGCCTGGCGCTGGTCGCGGCGGCGGGCGCCTGGCTGGTCACCCGCAACCTGCGGCAGCAGCAGGCGGCCGCGGGGGCCGGGCAGGGCTGAGCAGCTGCCGTCCGGGGCCCCGTCGGAGCAGTCGTCCGGCGGGGCCTCAGGCCGTCGAGCGCAGCGGGTGCGCGGTGAGGTCGGCCATCCGGGCGGCGTCGGTGCCGGACGCGGGGGTGAAGAGCAGCACCAGCGCGGAGGGGTCGTCGACGGGGTGGAAGGAGCTGAGGGTGAGCCGGACCGGGCCGAGGCCGGGGGGCTCCACCAGGACGGTGCGGGCGGTGAGTTCGGCGACCGAGTGGCAGCCCCACCAGTGGCGCAGCTCGGGGGCGTCGCTCTCCAGGCGGCGGTAGAGCTCGCCGGTGCGCGGGTCGGCGAGGGCGGGGCCGGCCTGGGCGCGGAAGTGCTGGAAGACGTTCATGGCGAGCGGCTCCCAGTCGTGCAGGACGCCGCGCAGGCGGTGGTCGACGGCCATCAGCCACATCAGGTTGCGCCGGTCGGCGGGGACGGTCTCGGGGGTGCCCCACAGCGCCGACCAGGCGGCGTTCCAGGCCAGCAGGTCGAAGTGCCGGTCGAGCAGTACGGCCGGGCTGGCCGGCCAGGAGTCGAGCACCGGGCGGACGGCGGCGGCCAGCCGCCCGGCGGCGGTGCGGTCGGTGTCGGCGGGGACGGGCTCGTGGTAGCCGGCCAGCCGCATCGCGTGCCGCAGGCCCGCCGCGTCCAGCCGCAGGGCCCGCGCCACCGCCTCCAGGACCTGCCGGGAGGCGGTGACGCGGCCCTGTTCGAGCCAGGTGTACCAGGCGAGGCCGACGCCGGACAGCGAGGCGACCTCCTCGCGGCGCAGCCCGGGGGTGCGCCGCCGGGCGGTGGCGGTGAGTCCGACGTCGGCGGGCTGGAGGAGTTCGCGGTGGGCGCGCAGGAACGCGCCGAGTTCCTGGCCGGTGGCGGGGGTGGACACGGTGCTCGCTCCTCGTCGCGGTGGTTCTCCCGGGTACGTCGGTTCCAGGTTAGGCCGGGAGCGGGCCGGTTCCGGATCCTGAAACGAACTCCTCACGTGCCGTCAACTCCCAGCGGCGAACGGGCATGTGGCTGACGTGCCCGCGTTCGGACTGCCGCCGCCAGGCGGCCGCGCCGACGGCCCGGTAGAAGTCGGCGCGGCGCTCCCCGGGCAGCACCTGCGCGTAGTAGTCGCCGAAGGTCGCGGCGTGGAAGTGCTCGTACTGCTCGGCGGACTCCACGGTGACCACCGCGTCCCGCTCGGCGTGCCCGGCGACCTCCAGGTAGGGGGCGAGGACGGTCAGCAGGTCGTCGACGGTGCGGGTGCGGGTGGCGATCGGCAGCACGCCGTGCGCGGCGAGCAGCGCGGGCACGTCCGCGGCGGGGGTGCCCAGCGCGGCGAGCGCCTCGCGCACCAACTCGTCCTCGCCGCCCAGGCCGTGGGCGTCGCGGGCGGGGTGGTAGGTGGTGAGCAGGAAGCGCCCGCCGGGGGCGAGGTGGGCGGCGACCCAGGCGAACACCCGGTCCTCGACCGGGTACAGCCAGTGCAGCACCGAGGTCTGGGTGATCACCTGGGCGCGGTGCGGCAGCGGCTCGGGCGCGGTCAGGTCGGCCCGGTGCAGCTCGGCCCGCTCCCCGTACGGGGCGAGGCGGCGGCCGGCCTCGGCGATCCGGTGCTCGGAGCGCTCCAGGCCGACGGCCAGCCGCAGCGAGGGGAAGCGCTCCAGGGCGCTCTCCAGCAGCTGGCCGATGCCGCTGCCGAGGTCGATCAGCGTCTCGGGGCTGCCGGTGACCCGGTCCAGCACCCAGTCGCGGTCCTGGACCTGGCGCAGGCGGCTGGCGTCGGCGTACCCGGCGAGGGTGCGGGCCTGGATCTCGACGGCGGACGGGCTCACGCGGGGGCCTCCTGGTCATCGGTGCGGGGCTCGGCGGCGGGTTCGGCGTCGAGCAGGGCGAGCAGCCGGGCCCGGGCCCCGGACTGGTCGTGGCGGTGGTAGACGGTGATCCGGTTGCGGGCCAGGTCGCCGCGGTGGACGTACTCGTACAGGTCCTGGCGCTGGCCGAAGCCGTCGCCGGTCAGCTCCCAGGCGAGGCGGAACAGCCGGGACTTGCGCTCCACGTCGGTGCCGCGGCCGCGCATGTAGCGCTCCAGGTGCGGGCGCAGCCGCGGGTGGGCGAGGTCGCCGGGGGAGGGCTGCATCAGCAGGCCGGAGGCGCCGATCCGGCGGACGATGTCGACCGCCTCGCCCGCCACCTCGGCCGACCACACCCGGGAGGCGAAGGTGTCGCCGGGCGCGAACAGCCCGGCGTCGGTGGGCGCGCCGCGGTTCTCGGCGGCGTCCAGGAAGTAGCCGGTCAGCTCGGCGTACCCGGCCAGCCGGCCCAGGTCCTCCTGGATGTTGCGGAAGGAGTCGACGCCGATCGACTCGGCGAGCAGGGTGGCGGTGGCCAGCAGGGTGCGCAGCCGCTCCCGGTAGCGGATGTGGCCGACGTACGCGCTCCAGGCGTTGATCCGGCCCAAGCCCTCGCGGGCCAGCGCGGCGTCGCGCAGCAGGAACACCCGCTCCCACGGCACCAGCACGTCGTCGAAGAACAGCATCGCGTCCTGCTCGTCGTACCGGGCCCCGATCGGGTGGCCGTGGCCCCACGGGGCGGTGCCGAGCGGCTCGCGGGCCAGCGTGATCAGGCCCGGCGCGTTCAGCGGGAGCGCGAACCAGACCACGAACTTCTCGGCCCGGTTGTCGGTGAACGACGCCGACAGGTACACCAGCACCTCGTGCGCCAGCGGCGCCAGCGTGGTCAACTGCTTGGCGCCGCGCACCACGATGCCCCGCTCGTTCTCCTCCAGCACCCGCAGCGCCAGGTCCGGGTCGTCCAGCGGGCTCGCCGAGCGGTCGATCTGCGGGTCGCCCAGCGCGTGCGACAGCACCAGGTCGTTCTGCGCGCAGTACCGGTACCAGGCTTCGGCGTTGGCCCCGAACCGGGGGTCGGCGGCGGCCAGCCGGTGCCGGAAGTCGTACACCCCCACCGCGATCGAGGCCATGAACGCGGGCGAGCGCCCCTGCTGGCCGAGCGCCTGGGCGTGCCAGAACTCGGCACTGCGCCGCTGCACCCGCAACTCCTCCAGCGTGGTGGGCGGTTGGTAGGCGCGGGCCAGCCGCAGCCCGCTCTCCGGGTCCTTCCAGGTCAGCAACTCGCGGTGCTCGGGCTCGTGTTGCAGGTCCAGCAGCCGGGCCAGCTCGTCGGCGGCCGGCCGGAAGGCCGGGTGCGACGCCGGATCGGCGATCCGCTGCCCGTCCAGGTACAGCTCGCGGCCGTCGTCGAGTTCGGCCCGGTAGCGGTCGCCGGTGAGCAGGCCGCGGGGCGTCGGGGACAGCAGGGTCATGCGCCGACTCCTCTGGTGGGGAAGGTGGTTGAGGCAGTGGACGGGGTCTCGGGGCCGAGCAGCCGGTAGCGGGCCGCGTGGTGCAGCAGGGGGCGGGCGTCGGCCCCGTCCGTGCCGGCCGCCGTCACCCGGCCGACCAGCAGCACGTGGTCGCCGACCGGGAGTTCGGCGTGCAGGCGGGCGTCGAACCAGGCCGCGCAGCCGGCCGGGACCAGGGCGCCGGCCGCTCCGGGGTGCACCGGCAGGTCGGGGAGCGGGCCGGCCGCGCGGCCCGCGCCCGGGGTGGCGAAGCGCCGGGCCAGCGTCTCCTGACGCTCCGTCAGGACGCTGACGGCGAACCGCCCGGAGTCGTGCACGGCGGCGGCCAGCGGGCTGCGCGCGGAGAGCGCGACGCCGATCAGCGGCGGGTCGAGCGAGAGGGTGGCGAAGGAGGACACCGTCTTGGCGTACTCCTCCCCGCCCCAGCGGGCGGTGAGCACCGCGACCCCGGTCGGCCAGCGCCGGGCGGCGGCCCGCAGCGCGTCCGCGGTGACCGCGGTCCGCACGGGCGCGCTCACCGCAGGGCCACCTTGTAGGCGCGCAGCCACTCGTCGACCTGGACCAGGTGGTCGAGGCCGCCGACCGGGTTGGGCGCGGTGCGCGGGCCGGGCAGCGGGCGGCCCTCGGCGAGGTGGCGGCGGACCAGGTCGCGGTCGACCAGGTCGAAGACCGGGGCGGCCGGGTCGGCGAGCAGCTCGCGGGCCCGGGCGGCCAGCACCTCGGTGTAGCGGACCGCGGGGGTCGACGGGTAGCCGGACTTGGGGCGGTCGGTGACCTGCGGCGGCAGCAGGTCGCGGACGGCGTCGCGCAGCAGGCCCTTGGCGCGGCCGCCGGGCGACTTGAGCGCCCACGGCACGTTCCACAGGTACTCCACCAGGCGGTGGTCGCAGAACGGGACGCGCACCTCCAGGCCGACCGACATCGACACCCGGTCGACCCGGTCCAGCAGCGGCGGCAGCCAGCGGGTCAGCGCCAGGTGGAAGGTCTCCCGGACCCTGGCGTCCGCCGGGTCCTCCCCGGCCAGCCGCGGCACCGAGGCCAGCGAGGCCCGGTACGCGGCCTCGGTGTACTCGGCGGGCCGGACCTCGGCGCGCACCTCCGGGCGCAGCAGCGCGGCCGGCGTGGTGCGGCCGTGCAGCCAGGGGAAGGTGCCGGAGGCGAGCGCCGGGGCGTCGTGGAAGTAGGGGTAGCCGCCGAACACCTCGTCGGCGGCCTCGCCGGACAGCGCGACCGTGGAGCGGCGGCGCACCTCGCGGAAGAGCAGGTGCAGCGAGGCGTCCATCTCGCCCCAGCCGGGCCGGTCGCGGGCCCGCAGCACCGCGTCGCGGGCCTCCAGCAGGTCGTCGTCGGGGATCAGCACGCTGGTGTGGACGGTGCCGATGTGCTCGGCGGCGGCCCGCACGTACGGGGCGTCCTGGCTGGTGCGCCAGGCGTCGGGGGCGCGGTCGGCGCTGCCGGGGAAGTCCACCGAGAAGCTGGTGATCTTGCCCTGGCCCCGGCGCTCCCGGGCGGCGGCGGCCAGCGCGGTGATCGCGGAGGAGTCGACGCCGCCGGACAGCAGGGTGCACAGCGGGACGTCGCTGGCCAGTTGGCGCTCCACGGCGTCGGCGAGCAGCGCCCGCACCCGGGCCCGGGTGGCCGGCTCGTCGTCGGTGTGCGGGGCCGACTCCAGCTGCCAGTACCGCAGTTCGCGCACCGCGTGCCGGGTGGCGAGCACCAGGTGGCCGGGGCGGACCTCGTGCAGGCCGCGGAACAGGCCGTGCCCGGCGCTGGGCGCGGCGGGCAGCGCGAACAGCTCGGCGACGCCCTCGGCGTCCAACTCGGCGGGCAGCAGCGGGTTCGCCAGCACCGCCTTGGGCTCGGAGCCGAACAGCACGCCGTCGGCGTGCCGGTGCCAGTACAGCGGCTTGATGCCCAAGTGGTCGCGCACCAGCAGGAGTTCCTCCCGCCGGGCGTCCCACAGCGCGTACGCGTAGATCCCGTTGAACCGGGCCGGCGCCCGGTGTCCCCACTGCAGGTGGGCGCGGAGCACCACCTCGGTGTCCGAGCGGGTCCGGAACACGTGCCCGTGCGCCTCCAACTCGGCGCGCAGCTCACGGGAGTTGTACAGCTCGCCGTTGTATGCCAGCACCGCCCCGGCGGGCTCGGCGTCCGCGAACGGCTGCAGGCCGCCGTCCGGGTCGATCACCGCCAGCCGGGTGTGGCCGAGCGCCGCGTGCCGCGACAGCCACACCCCGTCGGCGTCCGGGCCGCGGCAGATCAGCGTCCCGGTCATCCGGCGGACGGTGTCGGCGCGCAGCCGCAGGTCGTCCGCCCAGTCCAGCCATCCGGTCACTCCGCACATCAGCGCGTCCCCGTCCCTTCCTCGGTGCCTTCGGTCGCGGCGCTCGCCTCCCAGTGGCAGCCGTGGCCGGTCGGACCGGACTGCAGCCGGTACGCCGGACGGAAGCCCTTGGCGCGGATGTTCGCCGACAGCGCGTGGGTGCAGTACGTGCACGGCGAGGCCAGCGTGATCGTCACGCCGCTGCGCCGGGCCTGCTCCCGGTAGTCCCAGATCGCGCAGTGCGTGATCGTCAGCTCGGCCCTCTCCCGTCCGGGCGGCCGTTCGTCGTCGAACTCGTACTCGGAGCCGTACAGTTCGGCCTGCCGGGCGATCCGGTGGATCGGGTCCGCCGCGCCCCGGCCGTGGTCCGGCTCGACGGTGCGGTGCACCTCGGCGTTGGACGCCGCCCACGCCTCCAGCACCTGCTCGCCGTAGCGGCGCACCAGGAAGCGCTCCATCAGCGCCTGGCCGCGGAAGAACAGCCGCTGCCACCGCGCGGACGGCGCGGACTCCTCCGGCAGGTCGGCGAAGATCTCCCCCTGCAGCGCGAACCACTCCGCCAACTGCGGCTGGTCGTCCAGCGAGACCAGGTAGCGGGTCAGCCCGGCCTCGGCCTCGTGCAGGCGCTGGCGCCACAGTGCGGAGCGCTCCGCCTCCGACATCGACCGGTACGGCGAACGGCCCCACTCGGCCCCGCCGTCCGCCGCCCCCACCGGCAGCACCACCACCCGCCGCCGCCCCGCCCCCGCCCCGTCGACGCCCATCAGGTGTTCTCCCTCCGCCCGGCCCGCAGGTGCCTTCCTGCCAGCCACGCTAAGGACCCGCCACCCGCCCCCAGAAGCCCCGAACGGCTACCCCGCGGGCGACCTTCGTCGCCCCCGCCCGCCGCCCCGGGGCGCCCCTCGGCCGGGCAGCAGCGGCAGCACCCGGGCGGCGACCGCGTACGGCACGGCACCCACGGGGGGCGTTCTGACGCGGTGTCATGCCGGTGTGCCGACAGGGGAGTTGTGCGACTGCGCAGCGCCGGGCCCGGAGGAGGGGGCGAGGCCGGGGGAGCGGAGGCGGCGCGGCCGGTGGCGGCCGGTGCGGCGCTCCTGGTGGCGGGCGTGGTGGCGGGCGTGGTGTTCACCGCGTTGCGGCCGACCGTGGGCGGGACGCCCGCGCTCGCGGACCGAGTCGCCCTGCCGGGACTGCCGGGACTGCCGGTGGCGGTGGCGGTGGCGGTGGCGGTGGCGAGCCTGCCGGCCGGGCTGCCGGCGCCGGCCCTCTGCTCCGGGCTCGTCGCCGGGCTCGTGGCGGCGCTCAGCCGGAGCGGCGCCCGCTGCTCCCCGGTCTTCCTGCCGTGCTCCCGCGGACGGCCGCCCGGCCGGCTCGGCGCCTTCCTCGACCACTGCTGCGACGCCGGGCCGATGCGGGTGTCCGGCTCGTCCCACCGGTTCCGCCACCGCGAACCGCGGCACCGGCCGGCGGCCCACCCGGACCCGGCGGCCGGCGGTAGCTCCCCGGTGGCTGCCCCGGCGGGCTCCCCGGCACGCAACCCGTAGCCACCGGCGCCCCGGCGGGGTCAGCCGGCCAGGCCGTGGCGGACGGCGTAGAGGGCGGCGCGGAGGCGGTCGGACTGGCCGGTCTTGCGCATGGCCTGGGTGAGGTGCTTCTTGACGGTGGCTTCGGCGAGGGCGAGGCGGCGGCCGATCTCCGCGTTGCTGAGGCCGAGGGCGAGCTGGGCGAGGACTTCGCGTTCGCGGTCGGTCAGGCCGGTCTGGTCGAGCGGCCGTTCGGTGGGGGCGGGGGTGGGGTGGGGGCGGACGGGGGCGGGGGCGGGGAGGAAGAGGGTGCCGCCGGCGGCGGCGAGGCGGACGGCGTCGACGATCCGTTCGGGGGGCAGGTCGAGCGGGAAGCCGCCGCTGGCGCCCGCGAGCAGGATGCGGCTGGCCTCGGTGGTGGTCTCGGCCCGGCGCAGCAGCAGGACCCGGGCGTCGGGCGCCCCGTCGGGGCGGCGCAGGGCGGCGACGGCGGCCAGGTCGGTGTCGAGGTCGGTGCCGCGCCCGAGCAGGACCAGGTCGGGGCGGGCGCGGTGGACCGAGCGGACGGCGTGCGCCGGGTCGGTGGCGGAGCCGATCACGGTGAGGTCGGCGGCGGTGGCCAGGACGCTGCGCAGTCCGGCGCTGACCACCGGGTGCCGTTCGACCAGGAAGACCCGGGTGGCGGCGGTGCGGTGGGCGGGGCCGGTGGGGCTGGTGGGGCAGAGCGGGTGGCCGCAGGCGCAGGCCGGTTCGGGGGCGGTGCGGGCGGCGTCGGTGAGCAGTTGGTGGCCGGCCAGCAGGTCGAGCGGGTTGTCGATCTCGGTGTGCAGGGCGTCCTGCGGGTGCGCGCGGTGGCGCAGTACCCGGGCGGAGCCGCGGGTCAGCGCGGGCACGGTGCCTCCCGGCGGGAGGGCGTGGCGGGGTGCGGGTGCATGGCGGGTCGGTCCCCTCGGAGGCGGCAAAGGCGCGGAGCGGGGGATCGGCGGCGGTACGCGGACGGGCGCCGACCCCGCGGAGGGCGGGCGGGGCGCCGGGGGCCGGGTCAGGACCGGGGGCGGCGCACCGTGCCGGGGCGACACGTCTCGTCGAAGCACCTGCGGTGCCACGAGCCGCCGATCCCCCAGAGGGTGAAGTCGGTCCGCCGATAAGCCATAGGGAAATCCTATTTCCGCCGTTGAGGGACGGTCAAGGACGGTCCACCGCCCGGACACCGCCCCCACCGCGCCACCCGGCACCCCCGCTCCTATGACCACGGGTAACAGCACGAACGCCTGGCTGGCTGCCCCGCGCACCGTCCGCGAGCCTCGGTCCGGACAAGCCCCGGGCGGCGCCGGCCGCGCCCCCGCCGTCCGAACCGGAGGACCCCGCACCATGCCCGCCGCCACCGCCGACCCGGCCGCCCCGTGACCCGTTTCCTGCGGCGCCGCCTGCTGCTCGCCGTCCCCACGCTGCTCGGCGTGAGCGTCGTCGTGTTCGCCACCGTCGCGCTCGTCCCCGGCGACCCCGTCACCGCGTTCCTCGGCCCCGGCGCACCCGCCGAGGCCCGGCAGGCCCTCGCCGAACGGATCGGCCTCGACCGGCCGCTGCCCGTCCGCTACCTCGACTGGCTCGGCCACACCCTCACCGGCGACCTCGGCACCTCCGTCTCCACCCAGCGCCCGGTCGCCGACCTGCTGCTGCCCGCCCTCGGCCAGACCCTGGTGCTGGCCGGCGCCGCCTTCGCGCTCGTGCTGGCCGGCGGCGTCCTGCTCGGCACCCTCGGCGCGCTGCGCCCGCACGGCTGGACCAAGCGCCTCACCGGCGCCGCCGCCACCCTCGCCGTCTCCGCGCCCCAGTACTCGGTCGCCCTGCTGCTCACCGCCGTGTTCGCCGTGCACTGGCACCTGCTGCCCGCGAGCGGCACCCAGGACGCCTTCACCGGCGGCGGCCCCGCCGACCAGCTGCGCCACCTGGTGCTGCCCGCCACCGCCGCGGCCCTCGTCCCGCTCGGCCTCACCGCCCGGGTCCACCGCGCCGCGCTCACCACCGTCCTCGGCTCCGACCTCGCCGACGGCCTGCGCGCCCGCGGCCTCGGCCGCGCCGCCGTCCTGCGGCACTGCGCGCACAACGCCTCGCCCGCGCTGCTCACCATCGGCGGCCTGCAACTCGCCTACCTGCTGGAGGGCGTGGTCTTCGTCGAGACCCTGTTCGCCCGCCCCGGCCTCGGCCGCCTGCTGTACGACGCGCTCACCGCCCGCGACCTGCCCCTCGTGCAGGGCGGCGTGCTGCTCGTCGCCACCGCCTTCGTCGGCGTCAACCTGCTGGTCGACGCCGCCCACGCCGCGATCGACCCCCGAGTGCGGAGCTGACCCGCGATGACGACCACCACCACGACCACCGCGGGACGCGCCCTCGGCGCCGTCCGGCGGGCCCCCGGCACGGCGCTGGCCGCCGCCGGGGCCCTGCTGCCCGTCCTGCTGGCCCTCGCCGCACCGCTGCTCGCGCCCGCCGACCCGACCGCCGGACACCTCGCCGACCGGCTGCTCGACCCCGGCGCCCCCGGCCACCTGCTCGGCACCGACAGCCAGGGCCGCGACCTGCTCAGCCGCCTGCTCTGGGCCGCCCGCCCCTCGCTCGTCGCCGGACTGCTCCCGGTCGCCGTCGCCGCCCTGGCCGGCGCGCTGATCGGCATCACCGCCGCGCTGGCCGGCCGCGCCACCGAACAGGCCCTGCTGCGCGGCCTGGACGTGCTGTACGCCTTCCCCGGCGTGCTGCTCGCCATCGCCGTCGCCACCCTGCTCACCCCCGGCCCCGGCGCCACCGTGCTGGCCCTGTCCGTGGTGCTGACCCCGGCCGTCGCCCGGGTCGCGTTCACCGAGACCCGCCGGATCCGGGCCGCCGAGTACCTGGAGGCCGCGACCGTCTCCGGCGCGACCCGCCCCGCCCTGATCCTCCGCCAGGTGCTGCCCGTGGTCGCCCCCGTGGTCCTGGTCTACGCGACCTCGCTGGTCGGCCTCGCCGTGGTCTACGCCGCCGGCCTGTCCTTCCTCGGCCTCGGCGTCGCCCCGCCCGCCCCCGAGTGGGGCGCCATGCTCGACGAACTGCGCCCCGCCCTGTTCACCCACCCCTGGCTCGCCGCCCTCCCCGCCCTGGTGATCCTCGCCGTCTCGGTGGCCTTCAACACCCTCGGCGAGAGCCTGCGGACCCGCCTCGGCGCCGGAACGGAGGCCGCCCGGTGAGCGGCAGCCTGCTGACGGTCGAAGGACTGACGGTCGAACACCCCGGCGGCGTCCGGGCCCTCGACGGCGTCGACCTCGACCTCGCCGCCGGAGCGGCCCTGGTCCTGCTCGGAGAGTCCGGCAGCGGCAAGACCACCCTGGCCCGGGCCGTCCTCGGCCTCACCCCGCGCACCGGCACCGTCCGCGGCTCGATCCGCCTCGACGGCACCGAACTGCTCGGCCGCACCGAACGCGACTGGACCCGGATCCGCGGCCGCCGCATCGGCTACGTCCCGCAGGACCCCTCCGCCACCCTCGACCCGCTGCGCCGGATCGGCACCCAGCTCGCCGAAGTCCTGCGCGTGCACGGCCTCGCCGGCACCCGCCGCGCCGCCCGCGCCGCCGCCCTCCCGCTGCTCGCCGCCGCCGGCCTCCCCGACCCCGAACGCGCCGCCCACGCCCACCCGCACGAACTCTCCGGCGGCCTGCGCCAACGCGCCGCCATCGCCCTCGCCGTGGCCGGCGGCCCCGAACTCCTGATCGCCGACGAACCCACCACCGCCCTCGACACCCTCGTCCGGGCCCGCGTCCTCGACCTCTTCACCGCCCTGCGCACCGAACGCGGCCTCGCCCTCCTCCTCGTCACCCACGACCTCGCCGCCGCCGCCCGCATCGGCGGCACCGCCGCCGTCCTCACCCACGGCCGCCTCACCGCGACCGGCCCGGCCGAGGAACTGCTGGTCCCGGACCCCGCCAGGGGACCGGGACCGCTGCCGCAGAGCCCCGCCGGGGCGCCGGGCAACGGCGAGCCCGTGCTGCTGCCGGTCGGATCCCGGCGAAAGGTCCGTGCTGCTGCCCGCCGGGACGGCAACCCCGGGCCGACGCCGCACCCCGCAGCCGAACCGCTCCCGCCCGTCCCCCCGAGGGAGTCCTCCCGATGAGCGCCCTGCTGCGGCTCGACGCCGTCTCCAAGAGCTACGCCCACCGCCCCGCCGTCACCGACGTCACCCTGGAGGTGCACCCGGGCGAGAGCGTCGCCCTGGTCGGCGAGTCCGGGTCCGGGAAGTCGACGCTGGCCCGGCTCGCGCTCGGACTGGTGCGCCCCGACGCGGGCACCGTCTCCTTCGAGGGCCGCGACCCCGCCCGCCTGCGGGCCAGGGCCGACCGGGACGTCCGGGCCAGGCTGCAGTTCGTGCCGCAGCACCCCCGCGGGTCGCTGAACCCGGCGCTGCGCTCCGGCGAGGCCGTCGGCTTCGCGCTGCGCGCCCACGGCGTCCCGCGGCGCGAACGCGCCGAGCGCACCGCCGAGTTGTTCCGCCGGGTGGGCCTGGCACCGGAGCTGGCCCGCCGCTTCCCGCGCGAACTGTCCGGCGGCCAGCTGCAACGCGTCGCGGTGGCACGGGCGTTGGCGACCGGACCGGCCCTGGTGGTGTGCGACGAGCCGACCTCCGCGCTGGACCGCGACACCCGGGAACGCCTCCTCGACCTGCTGACCGAGCTGCGCGAACGCACCGGCACCGCCTACCTGTTCGTCTCCCACGACCTCGCCGCGGTGGCCCGTTTCGCGCACCGCACGCTGGTGCTGCGCACCGGCCGGGTGGTCGAGCAGGGCCGCACCGAGCACCTGTGGACCGCCCCGGACCACCCCTACACCCGCGCCCTGCTGGACGCCTCCGGCCCGCACGTCACCCTCCGCACCACCAAGACCCTTCGACACGCCGCGCACAGCGCCGAACCGAACGACAAGAACGAGGACCCGACATGACCGAGCACCCCCGCATCCGCCCCGGAGCCGCCGCCACACTGGCCGCCGCCCTCCTGCTGGCGGCCACCGGCTGCGCCTCCACCCCCGCGGGCGGCGACGCCGCGGGCGCCGGCGGCGGGACGCTGGTGATCGGCGCGACCGGCAAGCTCCCGAACCTGGACACCGTGATCGGCGGCGCCGGCTTCGAGGGCAAGCGCCTGCTGAGCTTCCAGATCTACGAGGGCCTGACCCGCTACGAGCTGCTCAAGGACACCGACAAGCCGCCGCAGGTCACCGGCGCGCTCGCCGAGTCCTGGCAGGTCGCCCCCGACAAGGTCACCTGGACGTTCGCCCTGCGCAAGGGCGTCAAGTTCCAGGACGGCACGCCCTTCGACGCCGACGCGGTGCTGTTCAACCTGCACCGCTACCTCGACAGGTCCAGCCCGGAGTACACCGACGCGCTGGGCGCCGCCGCCAAGGAGTACGCGGGCGACATCGCCTCCTACCGCAAGACCGACGACACCCACGTCGAACTCGTCACCACCGGCCCCAACGGCCACTTCCCCGAGGACCTGGCGCACGTGCTGATCGCCAGCCCCACCGCCGTCCGCAGGACCGGCACCGCCGACTTCTCCCAGCACCCGGTCGGCACCGGCCCGTTCGGCTTCGTCTCGCAGACCGAGGGCCAGCAGGTCGAACTGGCCGCCAACAAGGACTACTGGCGCGGCGCCCCCAAGCTCGACCGCCTCGTCGTCAAGGCGCTGCCCGACCCGGCCGCCCGCACCGCCGCACTGCGCTCCGGCGGCGTCAACTGGATCGAGTACCCGAACCCCGACGACCTGGACGGCCTGAAGGCGGCCGGCGCGCAGATCCTCTCCAACAGCTACGACCACCTCTGGTACTGGATCCTGGACACCACCAAGGGCCCGTGGGCGGACGTCCGGGTCCGGCAGGCCGCCAACTACGCCATCGACCGGCAGGCCATCGCCACCGACCTGCTGCACGGCACCGCCGACCCGGCGTTCCAGGCCGCGCCGCGCGCCACCGCCGCCTACGACCCGGCCGACGACCGCTACGGCCACGACCCGGCGAAGGCCAAGCAGCTGCTCGCCGAAGCCGGCTACCCGAACGGCTTCGCCACCTCGGTGACGGTGCCCACCGGCGGCTCCGGCAACCTGCTGCCGGTGCCGATCACCGAGGCCCTGCAGCGCGACCTGGCGGCCGTCGGCATCAAGGTCGACATCCGCACCACCGACTGGACCACCCTGATCGGCGCCGAGGCCAAGGGCGAGGTCGCGCTCGGCTCCGACGCGATCGCCCAGTCCACCACGCTGTTCCAGTCCGAGGCGCTGCTGCCGCTGTTCATCGGCTCCAAGAGCCCGTTCTGGACCGGCCACTACGCCAGCCCCAAGGTCGACCAGCTGATCGCCACCGCCGCCGCCGACCCCGACCAGGGCGCCCGGCAGGCCGCCTACCGCACCGCGCTGCGCCAGGTCACCGAGGACGCCCCCTGGCTGTTCGTGGTCAACGACCGCAACCCGCGCGCCCTCGCGCCCACCGTCCACGGACTCGTCCAGCCGCAGTCCTGGTTCCTCGACCTCACCACCGTGTCGGTCGGCAAGTGACGCCCCGCACCCGACCGGCAGCGCAGAAAGGCCCCCGATGACCACCGCCCGCCCGACCGCCCGCCCCACCGCGCCCCCGCCCGCCTGGGGCATCACCCTGCCGCTGCCCGGCCTCACCATCGACCGGCACCGCTTCCTGGTCGAACGGCTCCCCGACCTCGGCTACGGCGACGTGTGGAGCGCCGAGGGCGGCGGCACCGACGCCTTCACCCCGCTGGCCGCCACCGCCGCCTGGGCCCCGCACCTGCGGATCGCCACCGGCATCGTCCCGGTGCACACCCGCGGCCCCGCCGTGCTCGCCCAGACCGCCGCCACCCTCGCCCAACTCTCCACCGGCGGCGTCCTGCTGGGCATCGGCGCCTCCGTGCCCGCGCACGTCACCGACATCAACGGCATCCCGTTCGACGAGCCGTTCAAGCGCACCCGCGACGTGCTGCGCTTCCTCACCGCCGCCCTGCGCGGCGAACACGTCGCCGGGGACTTCGACACCTTCTCCATCACCGGCTACCGGCTGCCCCACCCGCCCGCCGACCCGGTCAAGGTGATCCTCGGCGCGCTGCGCCCCGGCATGCTCCGGCTCGGCTTCACCGAGGGCGACGGCGCCATCACCAACCTGCTGCGCGCCCAGGACCTGCCCAAGGTGCTGGACGCGGTCGGCCCGCAGCCGCCCGGCAAGGAACTCGTCGTCAAGGTGTTCGTCTGCCCCACCGAGGACACCGCCCACGCCCACCGCGCCAGCCGCCCCTTCCTGGCCTGGATCCTCAACCGCGAGCCCTACCGCAAGTTCCAACAGTGGCTCGGCAACGGCGAGTTGCTCGCCGAGACGCACAAGCGCTGGGCCGACGGCGACCACGAGGGCGCCCAGCGCGCCCTGCCCGACGAGGTGGTCGACGCGCTGTTCCTGCACGGCTCGCCCGAGGAGTGCCGGGAGCAGATCCTGCGCTACCAGCAGCCCGGCGTCACCGCCATCCAGCTGTACGTCTCGCTGCCGCCCGAGGTGTTCACCAGCCGCACCCGGCTGCTCGACACCCTCGCCCGACTCGGCCCCGCCGCCCGATGAGCTGCCCCGCCGACTGTCCCCGGGCGGGCCGCCGTTGCCCGGCGGCCCGCCCACCACCCCATGCCATCAACGGAGTTGACCCGATGGAGCTCGAACTGCGCGGCGGCGTCCGCGCCGCCCCCGTGGCCGGCCGCACCCCCGCCGAACGCCAGGCCCTGCGCTGGGCCCCCGACCCGCGCGAACGCACCGCCGACCCCGCCCACATCGCCCGCACCGCACGGGAGCTGGAAGAGGACGGACTCGACTCGGCGCTCGTCGTCCAGTCCTCGTCCTGGCCCGACCCGTGGGCCGTCGCCGGCTGGGCGCTGGCCGCCACCACCCGGCTGCGGATCGCCGCCGCCCACCGCATCGGCACCACCCCGCCCACCACCACCGCCCGCACCCTGGCCACCCTCGACCGGCTCTCCGGCGGCCGGATCAGCGCCCACCTGATCATCGGCTCCAGCGACGCCGACGTCGCCCGCGACGGCGACACCCTCCCCAAGGCCGAACGCTACCGCCGCGCCGACGAGTACCTCTCGCTGCTCACCCGCTACCTCGCCGCCGAGGACGACCTCGACCACCACGGCGAGTACTACACCGTCCGCGCCGCCCGCACCGGCCTGCGCCCCGCCCCCGGCAGCGAACTCCTCTCCTTCGGCGGCTCCTCCCCGGCGGGCGTCGACCTCGCCGCCCGCTACGCCCAGGTCTACGCCGTCCCGCCCCGCCCGCTGCCCGACACCCGGCTGCGGATCGCCCAGGCGCGCGCCGCCGCCCGGCACGGCCGCACCCTGCGGATCTGGCGACACGTCACCGTCGTCCTCGCCGACACCGACACCGCCGCCCAACAGCACCTTCGCCGCCTGCGCCGCGACGCCCTGCGCCTGACCTCCGGCCCCGACGCCCCCCGCTACCTGGACGCCGTCGCCCTCGACCGCGACCGCGAACGCGCCGCCGCCGACCCCGCCACCGACCCCGCCCAGGTCGCCGCCTACATCCGCCGCTCCCTCGCCGGCGCCCACACCGGCTCACCCGCCACCGTCGCCGCCCGGATCAACCTGCTCCGCTCCGCCGGCGTCGACATCGTCCAACTCGACCTCCCGGTCGAGACCGACCACGACCGCGACCTGCGCCGCGCCCTGATCGCCCACCTCCGCGACCCGGCCCCGCCCCGCCGCACCTGGTAGGCCCGCCGCCGTCCGCAGGGCCTCCCGCGCCGCCGCGCGGGCCGCGCCCGCGAAGGCGTGCAGGGCGCCGGTGGTACTCCCGCCGGGACTCGCGCAGCTCGCCCTCGACCGTGAGCAGCGGGACGTCGGCGAGGTCCTCCAGCGAGACGGTGCCGCGGACGGCGGGCGGATGCGCGGACGGCCCGGCGAGGACGCGCCCCTCGGTGAGGAGGGACGCGCCGACGGCCTGACCGTCACCGCGGCCGTCCTGCTCCTGGCCCTGGACCTGGAACGGGCGGGCCACGCCTCGCCACTCTCCACCGTCCTCACACCAGCCGCAGGCCGCCGGGCTCAGACCTCCCCGAAAGCTCCGCGCGCGACGGCCGCCGTGAACTCCCGCCACACGGCAGGGGCCAGGCCGAGCGCCGGGCCCTCGGGGTTCTTGCTGTCGCGGACGAAGACCAGGCCGTGGGCGGCCTCGAAGTCACGAGTCACCTCGACGCACTCTCCGCCGCCCCCGCTGTAGCTGGACTTGTGCCATGCGGCGGCGCGCAGCGCCGCGGTGCTGGGACTGGTCACCATGCTGGAATCCCTCCCGGATCTCGCGGATCATGGTTGCCGAGTCCGCCTGGGACAGGGCCTCCACCTGGAGGAGATCGTAATCCGTCGTCCACGTGGCCACGGTGTCAGGATCCCTTGTCAGATAACCCCGTTGGGGCGTCTCGGTATACCCCAGCAACTCGTGGTCCGGCATGGAGAGCAACCCCACGAAGTGGGTGAAAGGCCGGAGCGCTCCCCGCTCGAACGGCATCACCTGGAGCACCACCCTCGGATGGTCCACCAGGGCCAGCAGGTGGTCGAGCTGCCGGACCATCACCTGCGGGCCGCCGATCACGGACCGCAGGCAGCTCTCGTCCAGCACGAGGTGCAGCCGGGGCCCGTCCGGTTGCTCTATCGGAGCCTGTCGGACCAGGACGACCCGCACCCGCTCCTCCGCCTGCTCCGTGGTGATGCTGCCGCGTGCCACGTAGCCCGCCTCCACAGCCGAGGCATACTCCTCGGTCTGCACCAGCCCCGGGACCATGCCCGCCTTGAACAGCCGGATCAACCGCGCCTTCGCCTCCAGCACGATGTACTCCGGAAAACCCTCCACCAGTGTGGTGTGCCCCAGCAGGAACCAGGTGCTTTCCAACGTCCCCATGCCGCCGAGCGCCTGGTCCGCGGTCCGGGCGAACCCGGCGGGCGGCACCCGCTTCCCGTTCTCGATCAACGAGATGTAGGCGCCGGTGTACCTGACCAGGGCCCCCAGCTCGTCCTGGCTGAGGCGCGCCCGCTTGCGCAGCTCGCGCAACTGCCAGCCGAAGGCCGCAAGCGGACTTGACGAGGGATCAAGTGTGTTGATTCGCAAGCTGGTTAACCCACTCCAACAAGCCGAGGCGCCGATCTGAACTGCCGCAGATCGTAACTGCCCACATCGCCCCCCACGCCCCGTTACGAAAAAATCCGACAACCCGTCAATCCCGGCGCGCCCCAGCCGCCGGGGCGGTTTCCCGTTTTCGCAACTGTGATCTCTTGACCCTCGTGTCGCGGCTTCGGGAGCATCGAACGCGTCATGGTCGAGCAGGGAGGGGATCGGCGTTGCAGCTGACAAGGCTTGTGGGCGAGTGCGAGAAGGGCACCTGTCCCACCGTCTACGGTGTGGACGGGACGGGCGACCTGATCGTGCAGGGATACGTCGTGGATGATCCGGAGGTGCTGGCCGCCATCGGGCTCCCGGCCGGAGAGGTCGCCGTGCGGGTTCCCGCATCGTTGATCCGGAGGCTGGCCGATGCGCATCTCGGGTGAGGAATTCGGCGGTCTGTTCAACAGCTTCCAGCGGGAAGCCTTTCGGCTGGAGACGTTGGACGACTACACCGGGTCGTCGAAGGCCGAAAGCATCCGGGCGTTCCTGGCCGGCGAAGCGCAGCCGGAGGACTACAACCAGGAATGGGCCGAAGAGGTTCGGGCCAACGTGCAATCAGGCAAGCGCATGTACCGGGTGCACATCCTTTCGCGGCCGTTGACGCCGTACCTCCGGTTCGAGTTGGGCTGGGGCTACACCAAGAACGCCCGGTCCGGGGAGGAGTTCTTCATCCTCGACACCACCGACCGGCCGAACCCGCTGGAGGGCGTTCCCGACTTCTGGGTTTTCGACGAGACTGCGGTCGTCACCATGGAATACGGCCCGGGCGGCTCGTTCGTCGGGGCGGATTCGCAGCCCGACGCGGCCGAGTACCTGGAGTACCGGGACGCGGCCCTCTCGTACGCCGAGCCGTTCGCCGAGTGGTGGGAGCGGTACGGAAACGAGTGAACGGAGTCGATCTGGGGGGAGCGCTGCGGGAGCTGCGGGAGGCCAGCGGGAAAGAGGCCAAAGCGGTGGCCCGCAGCGCTCTCATGTCCCCGAGCAAACTGAGCAAGATCCTCAACGGCAAGGCGGCTCCGAGCGTCACCGACGTGGAGCGCATCCTGGCAGCCCTCGACGTTCCGCCGGACGTCGCGGCGCGGCTCGTGGAAGCGGCCCGCGCCGTGGCCACCGAGGCGACGGCGTGGCGGGTCTACCGCCGGACGGGTCTGCACCGGCACCAAGAGGAGATCCGGGCGGTGGAGTCCCAGGCGGAGTCCGTCCGGGTCTTCCAGGCGTCGTGCATTCCCGGGCTCCTCCAGTCCCCGGAGTACGTCCGGGCGATCCTGCGGGACTCCGGCCTCTCCGACGACTCCCTGGAGAAGATGGTCGGTGCGCGGCTGCGCCGGCAGGAGGTCCTGTACGAGGCCCGTCGGAGTTTCCATTTCCTGATCACGGAATCCGTCCTGCGGTGGAGGCTGGTCCGGCCCGCGATGATGGCGGTGCAACTCGACCGGCTGGTGGCGGTGTCGCGGATGCCGAACATTTCGGTCGGATTGGTGCCGCTGGATGCCCCCATGCCGGAGCCGCCGACGTGTTCGTTCGTCCTCTTCGACGCCAGGATGGCGGTCGTCGAAATCCCCCACGCCGAGGTGACGACCAGGGAGCCCCGGGACGTCGAACAGTACGTCCGGAAGTTCCGGTCATTCGAACAAGTGGCTCGGTTCGGTGACGCGATGAGGGAACTGGTCGAGGATGTCCGGGACGAGTTCTTGCGGGAACGGGAAACCGGTTAGGACGCCCTTCCGGCCGGTCCTACCGTGGAAATCCGGTGGTCGTCCGGCTGCCGGTTCCGCTGGTGCAGGGAGGTCGTTCGCATGCTCGACGCCGATGGCGGGCACGGGGGTAACCCCGCGCCGATCCAACCGCCGCCGCCCCCGCCCCCGCCGTCGCCCGACGGCAGCGCGCCGCCCGGGAACGGGGGGCACCGCAGGTGATCGAGGGCCTCCGGGTGGCGGAGGGGGTGGGCCGTCCCGGTTTCGGACCGGGGCGGTTCCCGCTCTCGGCCGGGCACCTGTCTCCGGACTGGGTCGACACGTTCGATGCCGTGCCCCGCGCGCTGTTCACGCCGCCCCGGGTCTGGTCGCACGACATGGCGACCGGCCGCAGCGTGCTGGTGGACCGGGACGCGGACCCGGCGGCCTGGCGGGCCGCGACGGAGGCCGACGTCCCGTTGGTGACGCAGTGGGACGACGGTGCGCACGGCGGGCCCGAACCGGGCGTGGTGCCGACCAGCAGTCTGAGCATGCCGAGCGTCGTCGCGTCGATGCTCCGCGACCTCGACGTGCGGCCGGGACAGCGGGTGCTCGACGTGGGGACGGGCTGCGGCTGGAACGCGGGGCTGCTGGCCCGTCGTCTCGGGTCGCGGCAGGTGGTCAGCGTCGAGTGCGACCGGGGCGTGTCGGCGGTGGCGGCCGCCCACCTGGAACGGGCCGGTCTGGGGCCGCAACTGCTGGTCGGCGACGGGCGGTTCGGTTGCCCTGACGGCGCCCCGTACGACCGGGTCGTCGTGACGTACGGCGTCCGGGAGATCGCGCGGGCGTGGATCGCGCAGTCCCGGCCGGGCGGTGTCGTCGTCGTGCCCTGGGGCACCGACTTCAGCCCGCTGGACGCCGTGGTCAAACTCGAGGTGGGGCCGGACGGCACGGCCTGCGGGCGCTTCACCGGGCTGGTGGAGTTCATGAAGTCACGGGACCAGCGCCTCGCGTTCCCCGAACACGCCGCGTACGTACCGGAGTTCCCCGGCACTGCCGACACCCGGCACCGCACGGCGCTCACGGCGGACGACCTCGGTGACCGCTGGGCCGTGCAGCGGTTCGTCGTCGGGCTGGCGGTACCGGACGTGACGCACCTGGTGCACCGGCAGGAGGGCGGCACCGTGGTGGTGTGGTGCTACGGGCTGTCCGACCGGTCGTGGGCGGCGATGGTGCGGCGGGAGGGGGAGCCGGAGGCCGTCGTGTACCAGGCCGGGCCCCGTCGGCTCTGGCAGCTGGTGGAGCGGGCCCTCGCCTGGTGGCACGACCGGGGCCGGCCGGGGCCGGGCCGGTTCGGGCTCACCGTCGGGGCGGAGGGCGCCGTGCCGTGGCTGGATGCCCCGGCGCGGGCCGTTCCGCGGGACCGCTGAGGGGGCGGGTCGTTCAGGCCAGGCCGCGGAGCTTGTCGGGGTTGGATACCGCGTGGATGCCGGAGACCAGGTCGCCGTCCGGGGCGAGGTCCAGGACGAGGACGGCGAAGGGGCGGCCGAAGGCGGAGAGGACGGCGGCGGGGGCGCCGTTGACGTCGCGCCAGGTGATGTGGAGGGCGGGGGTGGGCCTGGCGGAGAGGGCGGTCAGGAGGCGGGCGACCTCGGCGCGGCCGGTGAGCGGGCGCCGGCCGCCGGGGGCCTTGCCGCCGCCGTCGCCGATCAGGGTGACGTCGGGGGCGAGGAGTTCGAGGAGGGCGGTGAGGTCGCCGCCGAGGGCGGCGGCCAGGAAGCGCTCGGTGACCTGGCGGCGCACGTCCGGGGCGGGCTCGTAGCGGGGGCGGCGGGCCCGGACGTGCTCGCGGGCCCGTTTCACCAACTGCCGTACCGCGGCCGGGTTGCGGCCCAGGATCACGGCGATCTCCGCCCCGCTGTACCCGAACACCTCGTGCAGGACGAACGCCGAGCGCTCCAGCGGCGAGAGCGTCTCCAGCACCACCAGCAGCGCCATCGACACCGACTCGGCCCGCTCGGCGGCGAGCGCCACGTCCTGCGCCGCGCCGCCCGCCCCGCCGTCCGCCGCGGCCGCCGGGCCGAACAGCGGCTCGGGCAGCCACGGGCCGACGTACGTCTCGCGGCGCCGGCTGACCGCGGCCTGCTGGGCCAGCGCCCGGTTCACCGCGATCCGCACCAGGTACGCCTTCGGGTGCTCGACCGCCCCGGCGGTGGGGGAGGCGGTGCGGGCCGCCCAGGCCAGCCAGGTGTCCTGGAGGACGTCCTCGGTGTCGGCGACGCTGCCGAGCAGGTTGTAGACCAGGGCGAACAGCAGCTCCCGGTGCTCCGCGTACTCCCGCGTCGCCCGCTCCGAGGCAGCGGCAAGGGCGGCGGCAGGGGCAGAAGTAGGGGCAGGGGCAGGGGCAGAGGTAGGGGCGGGGGCCGCTGCCTCGTCCGCCGGTCGTGCCGGGTGCCCGCTCATCGTGGCTCTCCTGCCGCCGTGGTCGCCGTGCCGCTCGTGGCCGGGATCATACCGGTGTACCGCCCCCGAACGAATGTCCGCGCACCTCAAGTACGCTGTGCGCGGCCGGAAGTGACGGTGCCGCGACGAGCCGGGGAACAGCCGGCTGCGTCCGGGCGCCCGCCGAGGGGGACGGCCGACGGGGACGGACACGAAGGACAGGCACACGTGGACAGCGACAACCGCGCCGGCGTCGGACTCGCGGACCGGGCGGAGCCGGACACCCGGGGGCCGGACGGGCCGACGGCCTGGCAGTACCTGCTGGACGAGGGCCTCGACCCGGCCGGGCGGATCCCGGTGCACGCCGTCCGCGGCAGCACCCCGCCCGCCGACGCGGCCGGCCGGCCCGGCGCCCACCGCCCCAACCCGCGCCACGGCCGCCCGCTGCCCGAACCGGTCCCCGCCGACGTCCACGCCGACGCGCCCGCCCCCGGCCTGCCTCCGCTCGGGGCCGGGCGGCGTCCCGCCGGGCGGGCGCTGCTGTCCTGGCTGGAGGACGGCCGCGCGCCCCGGCTGTGCCGGATCGCCGGGTCCTCCGGCAGCGGCCGCACCCACCTGCTGACCTGGCTGGCCGCCGCCTGCCCGCCCGACCACCCGCGGCCCGGCCGCCGGGTCCACGCGCTGCTGGACGCCGAGGGGCTGACGGTCCGTTCGGCCACCGCCCGGCTGGCCGACCTGCTCGGCCTGACCGCCGGCGAGCCCGCCGACCTGCTCGAGGCACTGCAGGACGGCACCCCCCGCACCGTCGTGGTCACCGACCTCGACCGGGCCGGCGGCCCCCGGCTGCCCGGCACCCCCGAGCGCCTGGCCCGCGAACTGCTCGTCCCGCTGCTGTCGGTGCCCTGGCTGCTGCTGGTCGTCGAGGCCGCCCACGGCCCCGCCGCCGACCTGCTCGCCGACGCCGTCCCCACCGGCGCCGTCCTCGACCTCGACCAGCCGCAGTGGACCGACCCCGCCCAGTACGCCGCCTGGTGCGCGGGCCTGGTCGGCCACCCCGTCGACCCGGCCGCCACCCACCCCAGCCCCGGCCTGGCCCAGCTCGCCGCCCGCACCCCCGGCGCCGCCCCCGACCCGGCCCTGCCGCCCGCCGACCGGGTCGCCGCGCTCGCCGCCGCCTGGTGGCAGGCCGTCCCCGACGCCGAACGCGCCGCCCTCACCGCGCTGGCCGGGGCCGACGGGCCGCTCAGCGCCGAGCTGTGGGCCACCCTCCCCGGCGCCGACCCGGCCGGGGTCGCCGCCGCCGCCGACCTGCTGCCCCCGCCCCCGATGGCCGACCGCTGGCGGCTGCGCCCCACCCCGCTCGCCGACCTGGTGGCCGCCGACAGCCCGCCGGTCGACCACGCCGCGATGATGTGGGAGGTGGCCGGCGGCATCCCGGTGCGCGCCGACGGCGGCCCCGACCTCGCCGCCAGCGACCCCGAACGCCTCGCCCTGCTGGTCCGGCACGCCTCCGCGGGCGACCCGGGCAGCCCGATGCTCGACGAGATCGACCTGCTGCTGCACGCCGAACCCGCCACCGTCACCGCCGCGTTCCAGCACGCCGAGGACGTCGGACTGCCCCCCACCCCGCTCGCCGCGGCCTGGCGCCGGGCCGCCCCCGACCGGGCCGCCACCGCCCGCCCCGCCGACCGGGCCGCCGTCCTGCACGCCCACCTCACCGGCCGCCACGACGCCGCCGCCGCGCACTGCGCCGACCTCGCCCGGCAGGCCGACACCCGCTGGCACGCCGTCTGGCAGCACCTCCCCGCCGCCGGCCCGTGCGCCGCCGCCCTCGGCCTCGGCCCGCACGCCGGACACCTGCTGCTCACCGACGGCGCCGGACTGCACCTGGCCGACCCCGCCACCGGCCAACTCCTCGGCCCCGTCGAGCCCTTGGCCGCAGGAGGGGGAGGGGCCGCCGTCGAGCCGCACCCGCGGGCGCTGACCGCGACCCCGTTCGGCGGCGCCCTGCTGCTCAACGCCTCCGGCGAGCTGCGCCCGCTCGCCGTCCGAGGCGCGCCCGCCCTCCCGGACGGCGCCCCGGCGCTCCCCGGCGCGTGCACGGCCGTCGCCGGGCACGAGGGCGTGCTGGTGTTCGGCGGCCCGGACGGCCTCACCCACTGCGTGGAGACCGCCACCGGCACCGCCCACCGCCCCGACGTCCCGCTGCACGAGGGCCCGGTCACCGCGCTGGGCGCGGCCGCGGCCGACGGCGGCACCCTGGTCGCCAGCGGCGGCGAGGACGGCCGGGTGTGGACCTGGATGCCGGGCCGCCCGCCGCTGCCCGCCCCCGTCGACCGGCGCCCCTGGCCGGTCACCGCGGTCGCCCTCGCCGCCACCCCGGCCGGGCTGCTGCTGGCCGCCGCCTGGTCGGACGGCCTGCTGCGGCTGCGCCGCTGGGGCGAGCGGCACCGCGGCGCGGACCTCCGGCTCGGTGCGGCCGTCCGGACCCTCGCGGTCACCCCCGAGGGGCTGGTGGTCGCCGCGCTGCCCGGCTCGGTGCTCGGGCTCGCCCTGGTCGGCTGAGGTCCGCCGTCCGGGTCGGTCCCCGGTGGTGGACGGGGGTGCGCGGGGGGTGTGCTGAGGGTGTCCGGCGGCGGGCGTTGAAAGCCGCCGGAAAAGGCGCGATCTTCAACGGAAGACCGCGCAATTCGCCGTTTCCGGCTGGTTCCTGATCGAGTTTGATCACCGGAAGGGCATTCAGCGTCAACGAGGCCGCTGCTCCTTCCCCCTCAACGATGAATCCCCTGCTGGACCCTCCTGTGAACCGCGCCTGTGAACCGCGCACCAGAGCCGACCGGAAACGAGGAATCGATGGCTGAACACCGAGACGGGGTCGACCACGTGGAGAGGGAGTGCGCCGCCCTCGCCGGACTGCCCGCCGCCCAACGGCTGGCCGAACTGGAGAAACTCTGCCGCCGCACCGAGCGGGCCCTCGGCCGGGCCGTCCTGGACACCGCCGCCGAGGTCTACGAACAGGGCCACGACACCGCCCTGCACCGCTCCCCGTACGCCTACGGATACCTGCGCCGCAGCCTGGGCTTCCGCTCCGAGCACCGAACGGACGGCTGACCGTTGTACACCTACATGTGCCGCACCCGCTGGGGCGACATGGACGCCTTCGGGCACGTCAACAACCTCAAGGTGCTCCAGTACGTCCAGGAGGCCGTCTACTGCCTGCTGTACGACGACACCGAGGGACAGGACCTGTTCGAGGACGGGTTCATGATCGCCCGGCACGAGATCGACTACCGCTCCCCGCTGTACCACTGCCCCACCCCGCTGCCCGTGCAGATCTGGGTGGAGCGGCTCGGCCGGTCCTCGATCAGCACCACCTGCGAGGCCCGGCGGCACGGGCAGATGGTCTTCCAGGCCCGGACGGTCACCGTGCCGACCGACGCCGCGACCCGGCGCAGCCGCCCGCTGCGCGAGGCCGAACGCCAGCACCTCAACCGCTACCGGGTCCGCCCCACCGGCCCCGTCGCACCCGTCGGCCGCGTCCCCGTACGCTCCACCGGCCGGATCCGGGTGCCCGTCCTCGGCGAGCGCGAACGCGAACGCGAGCACGAACGCGCCTGCTGAGCAGGCCTGCTGGGCGCGTCTGCTGAGCAGGCCTGCTGGGCACGTCTGCTGAACGTGCCTGCTGGGCGCGTCTAATGAGTACGTCTGCTGAACGTGCCTGCCGGGCAAGCCTGTTGGGCGCGCGAGCACGAACGCGCCTACCGGGCACGTCTGCCGGGCACGTCTGCCGGACGTGTCACGGGAACCCCTCCCCGCCCCGGGAGGACCACCGCCGGCCCCGGCCCGGGTACCCCGCCCGGCCCGGGGCCGGCTCCGGCGACGACCCGTCACCGTCCGCCGCCACCACCGGGGCGGCGGGCGCGGCCGGGGCCTCCGGGGACGGCGGCGGCGGGGGAGCGGGCGACACCAGCGGGTAGTACGAGGGATCGTTCATACCCCCATTGATCACCCGGCGCCCCGGCCCGCCAAGCACTCGGCGCGGACGCCTCACCCCGCGGCCGGGCCGGACCTCCGGCTGCCCGGGCCGGGGCGCGCTACCCGCCCAGCCGGGCGAACCGGCCCTCCAGGCGCGTCAGTTGCAGCGTCGTGGCCGGGGAGCGCAGCGCGTCCTGCCGCTCCCGGAAGTTCGCGTACGCCCGCCGGGCCTGGTGGATGTTCCCCGCGTCCAGCTCCAGGTGGGCGAGCTGCAGCAGCGACACCCCGATCGTCCGGTGCTCGCCGGCCGGCCGGGCCCGCAGCGAGGCCCGCAGGTACGACAGCGACAGGTCGGTGGCCCGCAGCGAGCGGTGCACCTGCGCGGCCTGGTACAGCAGGGCCGGCTCCGGGTAGCGGTGCGGGCCGCCCTCCGCGGCCGCCCGCCCGGCCCACTGCTGCGCGCCCTCCAGGTGCTTGAGCGCCTCGGCGGCCTGGTGCAGCCGGGCCGCCGCCACCGCCTGCTGGGCCAGCACGAAGGCCCGCACGCCCGGGGCCGCGTCCGCCGGCAGGTGCTCGGCCGCCGCGTCCGCCAGCCGGGCCGCGTACGCCTGGTGCCCGAGCGCCCCGGCCTGGGTGCTCTGGTCGCGCAGCGCCATCGCCTGGGCCTGCCCGTCCTGCGCCTCGGCGGCCAGCTGGTACGCCAGCCGGTAGTGCCGCTGGGCCTCCCCGTGCCGGTTGTCGTCGGTGTACGTCCGCCCGACCAGGCGGACCAACTGGGAGGCCGCGACCAGCAGTTCGCGGTGCCGCCGGTCTCCCGACGGGGACTTCGCCCAGGGCAGCACGTGGTCGCGCAGGTAGCCCAGCAGCAGGCTCCGGGCGATCGCCCCGCCGTACCCGTCGTAGTGCCGGGCGCCGAACGCCGTCATCTCCCGCACCGCCTCCACCTGCCGCGCCCCCACCCGCTCCGGGCCGGGCCGGCGGCCGGCCGGGACCAGCGGCGGGCGGGGCGCCGGGCCCGCGGCCGGTTTCACCGGGGGGCGGGGGGAGGGCAGCATCCGGATCTGGAACAGCGGGGGCTGGAACGCCTCGTCCGGCGGTTCGCCGGAACTCGGCCAGGAATGCAGCCGGCGCAGCCCCGTCAAGGCGTCGGTCGGCTCGCGGTCCGGCTCCTCGGCGAGGGCCTGCTCGGCCGGTCGGAGGCCGAGTTCGCCGCGGGAGACCGGGCGGCCCAGCCGCCGGGCGAACGCCTCCTCCAGCAACTGCGGCCCGGGCGGCCGGGGTTGGGTGCCCGACAGCCAGTGCGCCACCGTCGTCCGGTCGTAGCCCACGCTGAAGCCGCTCTCCCGGGCCACCTTCTGCAACGCGGCCGCCAGCGCGGGGCCGTTCCACCCGGCCTCCGCCATGCAGCCGCGCAGTGCGACGTTCGGACCGCGGGCGTGTGGCATCGGCAACTCCTCGTGCGAACCACTTAAGGGGTTGGCCCCAGAATAACGGGCGACGTCGATTGTCCATGCCGATTTCCGGCGAACGCCGACTTTTCGGCGGACGAGGGCGGAAATCGGTCCCGCGGCGGCCGGTTCCGTTCGGTGGCGAAGAAGCGATTCCTGGTGCGGCCGCCCGGCGGCCGCACCCGTGGAATGTGATGACCCGACAGAAATACGATCGGCCTGGTCGGCCCGGTGTTATTCGAATTTCTCCGGATTCCCGGCCTCCACCAGGATCCGGCGCAGCATCCCCCCGGTGTCCAGGTACCGGTGCTCGGTCCCGACCGGCACCAGCCGGTGGCTCAGCTCCAGGAACTCCCGGACCGGCCCCGCCGGGGTGTGCAGCACCGCGGTCTGCCCGGGCGTGCTCAGCGCGATCGCCAGCAGGTCCTCGTCCGCCGTCGACCGCCGGATCGTCACGTCCCCGACCCCGGCCCACCCCTCCAGCCCGACCACCAGCAACTCGCGGGCGAACAGCCAGGTGATCGGCTCCTCCAGGTCCACGTGGCAGTCCAGGTGCACGGCGTACGGGTCGGCCCGGTGGTACCGCAGCCGGGCCGGCACCGAGACCCGCAGCCCCGGACACGGCGACACCGTCACGTCCAGCAGCAGCACGCAGTCCGGCTCGCCGTTGCGCCGCAACCACGTGTGCGGGGTGTTCTGGTGGGTCACCGGGCCTCCCTCGGACGGACGACGGACGGGGTGTTGGGCGGGATGTCGGACGGAGCGTCGGGCGAGGTGCTGGACAGAGCGGCGGGCGTGTCGGGCACGGGTGTGTCGGGTGCCGGTGTGTCCGGCGCGGGGGCGGTGTTCCCGGTGGCCTCGTCCGCTGGCATCGGATCAGGGGCCGGATCAGGGTCTGGGCCGGGAGCCGGGCCGGGTGTTGGATCAGGGGCCGGACCGGGTGGCGGGTGGGGGATGAACCGTTCTCGCTCCCGTTCGGGCTCGCGCTCGGGTGCCGGGTGGGCGGAGAACCGGGGCGGGGTGACCAACCGGGACCACTCGTGGTCCCGGCGGCCGGGCACGGTGCGGCCGGACTGGTGCCAGATGGTCACCAGCCGTGCGTAGATGGGAGCCTGCTGAATCGTTTCGTCTCGGACGCCCATAGGGGCCCATGGGTCGGCACTCACGTTCGGGGATAACGACCGAACCCGGAGGCGGTCACGGCACTCGTCGCCGCTCGCACCGGATGGGGCGGGAACCCGCCGCGCCACCCCCTCCGCCATAGCACGTACCGGTGAATCGCGGTGCGCCGGAGGCCCGTTCGGCCCGGGCGGCCCGGGTCGCTCAGGCGTGCGCGGCCGTCCGGCCGTCGCCCGTCCCGTCCGGGCCGGTCAGGGCCGCGGCCAGGGCCCGGGCGCGGTCGAAGGCCCGGACCGGGTTGGGTGCGGCCGACCAGGGGTGGGCGCCGCACCACGGGCCGATCCGGCGGAACTGTTCCAGGGCCAGCGCGGGCTGCCGGGACATCAGGGCGAAGTGCGCCAGCAGGTGGCGCAGCAGCGGCACCTGCTCGTTCGACGCGGGGGAGCCGTCCAGCGCGGCCGCGACCCGGGGCAGCAGGTCCCGGTGGCGGCGGCCGCCGGGCAGTCCGCGCGGGCCGTGCCGCAACTCCAGTTCGGTGAGCGCCTGGAGGTACAGCCCGGGCAGCGGCGACCCGGCCGGGGCGGCGTGCACGGCGCGCACCGCGAACCGCAGCATCAGCGCGTCGCTGCCGTGCCACTTGGCGCACCAGTACTGCATCGCCTGCCAGTGCCCGCCGACGTGGTGCGGGGCCCGGGCGGTCACCTCGGCCCACAGTTCGCGGAACTTCCGCCGGGGCAGCCGCATCCCGCGCGCCGCGGTGATCATCACCACCCAGGGGCCGGGGTCGCGCCGGTCCGATTCGGCGGCCCGGCGGGCCAGTTCGTACGCCGCGGGCAGCTGGGTCCGGAACGCGGCCATCCGCTCCGGCGCGACCTGTGCCGGGAAGCCGCTGCCGCGCGCCTCCCAGGCCCGCTGCACCAGCAGCCGGGCCCGGACCGTCGCGGCGGCGCACGCGGACGCCCCCGCCTCCTCCCAGGCGGTCAGCCAGGCGTCCCGCTCGGCGGCCACCCGGGCCAGGAAGTCCAGCCGGGACCAGCGCTCGTCCCAGTCCTCCCCGGCCGCCGCCACGTACGCCTCGGCGGCCCGCCAGCCGCCCGCCAGGCAGGAGTCGGCCAGCGCCTCCAGCTCCTTGCGCCGCAGCAGCCGCATCGGCGGCCCGGCCCGGCCCGGGTCCAACTCGGCCGAGGGCACCAGCCCGTGCGCCGCCGGATCGAACCCCGCCGTCACCTCCTCCACCGCCGGCCCCGGCCACTCGCCGCCGGGCCGCCGCCGCGTCAGCAGCATGATCATCGCGGCCAGGCCGAACACCAGAACGGGGGTCATACCGAGCATGATCCCGCACCCGCCCCCCGCCCCGGAGCCGGACCCCGGCGCGGGCTCAGGACGGGTCGTGGCAGAGGCGGAACGGGTGCCCCGCCGGGTCGAACAGGACCCGGACGCGCTCCTGCGGCTGGTGCCCGACGAGGGTGGCGCCCAGCGCGAGCGCCTCGGCGACGGCCGCGCCCAGGTCCGCGACCCGGAAGTCGAAGTGCGCCACCGGCCGCCGAGTTGGCCCGGCAGGAGGCGGCGGGCGGGTGGTGCGGGCCGATGGTGCTGGCGGGCGGCCTGGCCCGGTTCGGCCCGGCGGCCGGGGCGGCCGTCCCGCTGCTGCGGCGGCTCTGGCAGCGCACCCCGCGCAGCTGTGAACGCCCGTCCTACCTGCGGGCGTTGGACGCGATCGACCCCGGCGTGGCCGTCCCGCTGCTGGTCGAGTCGCTCTGGGACGGCGAGCCGGACGCCCGCCACCACGCCGTCCGGCGGGCCCCCGGCGGCGGCCGGCTCGCCGTCCGGCTGGCCGAACTGCGCGGCAGCCGGTTGGAGTCCGCCGAACTGCGGGCGGACGCCGCCCGGCGGCTGGCCGGGTGAGCGCCGGGTGAGCGCCGGAGGGGCGGCCGTGGCCGGTGGCCGCGACCGCCCCGGGCGGTGGGGGGTCAGAACTGGGTGCTGACGGTGACGTCCGAGAAGTCGGTGGCCGCGTACAGGCTCAGGTAGCGGTAGCCGGCCGCGGGGTTGGTGACGGTGACGGACTGGGTGGTGCCCGCGGCGGTGGAGGAGGCGGTGAAGGCGCTCGGGGAGGCCCAGGTGGCGTCGTTGTAGTACAGGTACGCGGTGCCGGTGCCGCCGCTGGTGGTGACCTTGAGGGTGCTGGTCCCGGCGGGCAGGTAGACGTACAGGTAGTCGATGCCGCCCGCGGCGCGGGACCGGCCGGTGCGGCGGCAGTTCTGGCCCATCGCGTCGGCGCGCTGGTCGGTGCAGAGCGGCAGGACGACGGGGCCGCTGCCGCCGTCGACGGTGGTGGTGACCGAGGCGGGGGTGGCGGTGGAGCGGCCGTTGGCGTCGGTGACGGTCAGCGCGACGGTGTAGGTGCCGGCCTTGGCGTAGGTGTGCGCGGGGTTGCGCTCGTCGGCGGAGCTGCCGTCGCCGAAGGTCCAGTGCCAACCGGTGATCTGCGCGGGGGAGTTGGTGACCACGGAGCGGTCGGTCAGGGTGACGGTGGCGCCGTTCACGGACTGGTCGAACAGCGCGGTCGGGCCGGTGGCGAAGCAGTCGCCGCCCGCGCACCGGGTCAGCCAGGCGTCGAAGTCGGCGTCGTAGGAGGTGCCGAGGCCGTTGTAGACCGCGTACCCGCCCTGGTAGTCGCCGGTGCGGAAGTGGCCGAGCATGCTGTACACGTCCGCCGGGTGCTTCTCGACCATGTAGCGGACGGCCAGGTAGCCCCACGGGTAGACCCGGGTGGAGTCCGAGTTGCCGTAGGTGTTCTGGAAGAGCGTCGACAGCTTGTAGGTGTGCTTGGCGGCCTCGGCCATCGCCTGGGTGTCGGTGACGCCCCGGTAGGCGTACGACTGGTACTCGGCGACGCCCTCGACCCACCAGATGTCCGGGACGGAGGTCTCGGCGGCGAAGTCGCCCTTCATGTCGTAGATGTTGTCGAGGTAGTGGGTGTACTCGTGGTTGAGGTTCCACACGTTGCCCGCGAAGTCGTCGTTCCACGACTTCTGGTACATCACGCACACCGGCTGGTTGTTCGGGTCGGTGACGTCCATGACGGTCTGGCCGCCGTTGTCGGTGGAGTTGCCGTAGATCGCCCACGAGTAGGTCTGGTAGTCGGCGGCGCTGGCGAACACCGGCATGACCAGGGTCCTGCCGTACTGGTTCGGCACCGGGCCGTTGTCCTTGACCAGGTTGTGGAAGAAGCCGTCCTCGCCGCGCAGGCTGTCGCAGACCGGCTGGAGCTGGGCCACCGTCAGGGCCTGGGCGCGCAGCGTCTTGTTGTCGCAGACCAGGACGTTGGGCAGGACGGCGTCGGCGAGCTTGGCGGGCAGGTTGCAGGTGCCGTAGTACCCGCACTGGCCGTTGTCGTAGGTGGTGGCCTGGTAGGCGGTGTGCACGTACAGGCTGCCGCCGCTGCCGACGATCGGGGTGCTGTCCAGGATCTGCTTGATCAGCGGGCGGGCCGCGGCCTCGATCGCCGGGCCGTCGCCGGACATCCGGGCCAGGTCGTTGCCCGCGTTGACGTCCAGGAAGGCGTTGGCGGTGCCCAGCAGGTCCTTGTGGTTCATGGTGAAGCCACCGAGCGTGCTGATCAGCGAGGTGTCGGCGCTCAGCGCGGTCACGAAGTCGCTGTTCCAGTTGCCGCGCCACAGCGGGGCGGACAGCACCGCGTTGACGGCGTTGACCATCTTCGGCGCCGCGTTGTACGCGTTGGTGTAGCCGTTCAGCACCTGCTGGTAGGTGGCCAGGTACTTGGCCTGGAGGTTGGCGCTGTCGGTCAGCACCAGCACGTCGTACAGCACCGTGCCGTTGGCGTCGGTGACGTCCTTCCAGCGCGGGCCCGCGAAGAACGCGTCCAGGCCCGCCTTGGTGGCGGTGGTCAGCGTGCCGTCGTAGGCGCCGACCTGGCCCGGGTAGTACGACTGCACGTAGTAGCCGGCCCGCAGGAACTGCACCAGCTGCAGGATGCCGGAGGTGTTGGTGCCGTCGTAGGACGCCGCCAGGTCCTTGAACGCGCCCGCGACGGTGAGCATGTGGGCCTGTTTGAAGACCGCGCCCGCGTCGGTGCCGGTCGCGTTGTACAGCGTGCCGATGCAACTGGTCGTCGACGCCTTGACGAAGTTCACCAGGTCCGCGCCGGAACGGCTGCCAAAGTCGCCGTACGTGCAGCTCTGCGCGGCGGCCGGGCCCGTGGCCGTGGCGGCCTTGGCGGTCGGGGCCTTGGCGGCGGCGTCCTGGCGGGCCGGGCGCGGGGAGGTCTGGACGGCCGTGCCCGCGGGCTGGCCCAGCTGGGCCTGGCCGAGCAGGGCGGGCGGCAGCGGGGCGGCGACCGGGGTGAGGGTGTCGGGGGCGGCCGCGACGACCGGGCCGAGCGGCTTGGGGACGGCCCCGCCGGGGGCCCCGGCGTCCGCGGCGGAGGCCGGGGCGGCCGACCGGACGGCGGCGGCCTTCGCGGGCTGTCCGCCGGGGGCGGCCGCGGCCGGGGAGACCGGCAGCAGGGTGGCCGCGGTGGCGCAGCCGGCCAGCAGACCGGCGGCCAGGGTGGGGAGGGGTATGCGCAGACGCACTGCTTCTCCTGGGGAGGGAGCTCACTGAGCACGGCGGAGGGGGTGGGTGACGCGGGAGCATCCTGGCATCGGAGGCAGCATCAGAACAATGTCACAGGTCATATGACATTTCATGAACGCGGCATAACACGGAGGGGAAGACCTTGGGGCGGGGGTGGAGGCGGAGGCGGGGGCGGCCGGGCGCTCAGGTGCGCGGCGGGCGGAACGTCCGGGCGGCCCAGCCGTGCAGGTGGGGGGCCTCGGCGGCGAGCTCCCGGTGTGCGGCGGCGGCCGCGCCGAGCAGGGTGTCGGCCAGCTGCGGGCCGACCGCGGCGCGCCGCCAGAGCAGCACGTACCGCAGCCACAGCGGCGTGCCCAGCAGTGGCTTGACCGCGACGCCCGGCACCGGCGCGGTGCTGCCCGGTACCAGCGCCGCGCCCAGTCCCGCGGCCACCAGGTCGAGCACCTCCCGCCGCCCGTACGGGAGTTCGCGCACCTCGGCGGGGGTGAACGCGCCCGCCTCGCCGGCCGTCCGGAGCAGTCCGGCCCAGGGTCCGCCGTCGGCGGCCGGCAGCAGCCAGCGCTCGCCGGCCAGGTCGGCGAGCGCGGGCTCGGCGTGGTGGCGCAGCGGGTGGGCGGCGGGCAGCGCGACGAACACCGGCTCGGTGGCGACGGCGCGGGCCGCCAGGGCGGGCGTCGCGCGCAGGCCCGAGCCGGGGTGGTCGAGCAGCAGCGCCAGGTCGAAGGGCCGCTCGGGGTCGTCGGGCGGGGTCAGCGCGAAGCGCAGTTCGGGGCGCAGCTGCCGGGCCCGGGCCAGGGTGCCGGGAGTGAGGGCCGGGCAGCCGGCGGCCAGCCGCAGTTCGCGGTGCGGGCGTTCGCCGTCCGGGGCGGCGGCCTGGCCGAGCCGGTCGACCCGGGCGAGCACCTCGCGGGCGGCGGCCAGCACCTCGGCCCCGAACGTGGTGGGCACCACCCCGGCGGCCGTCCGGTCGAACACGGCCGCGCCCAAGTACCGTTCGATCCGCCGCAGTTGGGTGCTGGTCGCGGGCTGGGAGGCGCCGATCGCCGCTGCGGCCCGCCCCACGCTGCCGCTGTCGGCGATCGCGCAGAGCACCCGCAGGTGTCGCAGTTCCAGATCCATGGCCGGCCCTCCTCGCGTGCGGGCGGCCCCGCCCCGGCGGTGGCGGCCGCGGCGATGGCATCGAGCCTATGAAATGTCACACGCAACATGTCAGATGATTCGGCTCACCTTCGCTTCCCGGAAGTGCCGCGTCAACCCCCCGGACGGCGGGACGTGCCGGAGGACCGCCGAGCTCGGCCGGGGCGTTCGGCGGCGGGACCTCACCGGTGCCACTCGGCGCCCGTCATCCGGATCTCCTGGTACCACTCGGTGCCCGCCATCCGGACCCGGTCCGCCGGGGCGGCGGCCGCCAGCCGGCCGGGGAGGGCGCCGCGCGCCACCTCCGAGCGGTGCGCGAACACCGCTGCCAGCTTCCGCTCCAGCCACGGCGAGACGTCCAGCGCCGTCACCTCCTCGTCCGGCACGGTGTGCGCCGTCCGGCCGGGACGCAGCAGCAGCGGCCCCAGCGCGCGGGCGGCGGAGTGCGGATGGGTGGCGCACAGCAGGCGCCGCACCCGCCAGGGCCCGCCCAGCTCCGGGAAGCGGCCGGGCAGCGCGGCGGCCCGGACGGCGAGCAGTGCCAGCCGGTGCGTCCGCCGGTGGTCCGGGTGCCCGGTCATTCCGCCGTGCGCGTCGTGCGTCACCACCCAGTCCGGCCGGAACTCCCTCAGGTGGCCCACCAGTTGCCGCACCGCCCGCTCCACCGGCACGTCCAGCAGCCGGGCCGCGCCCGGCGCCGACTCCGGCACCCTCGCGTCCGCGTACCCCAGCAGCCGCGGCGCCCCCGCCCCCAACTCGGCCAGCGCTCGGGCCAGTTCCGGCACCCGGTGGGTGCCCTCCGCCCAGGTCGCGGTCACCACCCCGGTCCGCGCCCCCGCCGCCGCCTGCCGCGCCAGCAGCCCGCCCGCCGCCAACGACTCGTCGTCCGGATGCCCGAACACCCCCAGCACGCCGGCCGGTTCCACCCCGCCACCGCCTCTCCCTCGCCGTCACCCGTCCCACGTCAACCGTCCCACGCCAACCGGCCCACCCGGCGGCGACGGGCTGCCCGACTCCGGGGCCCGTGCCGCTGCCGACCGGCGCGGGGCCTCTCGTTCGGATCGAGTTGTCGGAGCGGTCCTCGGCTACAGTGCGGGGATGACGATCCGTCGCATCATGCCCAACGTCGTCACCCGGGACATCGAGGAGAGCCGAAGCTTCTACAGCGGCTTTCTGGGGATGGACGTGCGCATGGACGAGCCGGGCTTCTTGATGCTGGCCTCACCGGCCAATCCGACGGCGCAGATGACCGTGGTCTCTCCTGCCGCAGACTCGTGGGACCCTCATACCTCGCGTTCGGCGCTGGCGGTCGAAGTCGAGGACGTTGATGCCGCGCACGCCGCAGCCGAGCGCCGGGGGTACCCGGTGGTCTATCCCTTGACCACGGAGCCGTGGGGGATTCGGCGCTTCTTCGTTCAGGCACCCGACGGAAGCGTCATCAACGTCCACAGTCACGCCTGAGGACGAAGGTGCTCGTCGGGCGGGCCGGAGGAAGACGCCGGCGGCGTGGGGACCGGCCGGACGGACCGTCGCGGTCTTCTCGTGGCGGGTGGCGGTGCCGCGCCGCTGCTTCAGCCGGTTGATGCACCGCTCGACGGTGTTGCGGCTGCCTGTGCGCCTCCCGGCCGAAGGCAGGTGGTCTGCCACCTGCCCGTCCACGGCGGATCCGGTTGGCCTGCTGGCCGGCCCGTTCCGGGACCACCGCTCGGATGTCTCTTCTGCGCAGCCGGTTGCGGATCTCGCGGGAGGAGTGCGCCTCGCCGGCCGGGACCGGGTCCGGCCTGGGGCGGAGCCGTCCGCGTCGATCACCTCACGATGGTCCCGCCGGCGGCCGCCCCGCTTCGGCTTCCGGTCCGGGAGCAGCGGCTCGATCCGCGCCCACCGCGCACCGGTCAACGGCGCACCCGGACCAACGACCAACTGACCCGGACGAAGCCGCCTGGCAGGGGCAGAGCGGGGCGAAGGCGGCGGTGGTGGCCGCGGTGAGGTCGGCGGCGACGGTGGGGGGCGGGTCGCCGGCCAGGACGCGGCGGCGCAGTTCGCGCAGGGTGGCGCGGTGGAGGCCGGCCAGGGCGCCGGCCAGCAGGGGGGCGGTGGGGGAGGGCGGCAGGGCGGCGGCGAGGGCGGTTTCGACGCGTTCGCCGATCTCGCGTTCGCGGGCGCGCAGGGCGGGGCTGGCCTCGACGGTGCGGAAGAAGTCGGCCGCGCCGGGGCCGAGCCCGAGCGCCGGGTCGCCGCGCCCGAGGGCGGCGCACAGGTCGTCGCGGACGGCGGCGGCCGGGCAGCAGGCGCCCGGCGGCAGCGGGTCGACCAGGGCGGCGAGGTACTGCTCGACCTCGGACTGCCGGTCGAAGAACAGGTCCTCCTTGGTCGGGAAGTAGTTGAACACCGTGTTGGTGGACACCCCGGCGTGCCGGGCGACCTCGGCGACGGTGACCCGGTCGAAGCCGTGCGCCAGGAACAGCGGCAGCGCGGCGTCCGCGATCGCGGTGCGGGTCTGCTGCTTCTTGGTCTCGCGAAGGCCCATGGCGCCCATCGTACGGAATGGTAGGGTCACTGAAAAATTGGAGTGACACCAAGATTTTCGAGGGGGCCGGAGTGACGAGCACGACGGACAGCAGCAGGGACGCCGGGCCGCGGCGGGAGTTCGGGTTCGGGATCTACCCGGGCGCGCTGCTCGGCGACGAGAGCGGCATCGTCCACCCCGTCCGCCCCGACGACCCGGCCCGGCTGGCGGCGGCGCTCGACCTGCTGCAGGGCGCCGAACCCGGCTTCCGGATCCGGATCTACCGCTCCTTCGCCCGCACCGTCACCCCGCCGCCGCAGACCCCCGACGGCTGGGAGCCGTACCTGGAGCGGCCCGGACGACGGGTCGACCTGGTCCTGCAGTTCCGCGAGCCGAGCGGCAGCCGGGACGGCTGGGAGGCGTACGTCCGGTCCCAGGTGCGGGAGTTCGGCGAACGGCTCGGCGCGGTGCAGGTCTGCGAGGAGCCCAACGCCGACCTGCCGGTGCTCGACGGCAGCGTCCCGGGCGTGCTGGAGGCGCTGGTGGCCGGGGTGGTCGCCGCCAAGGACGAGGTGCGCGCGCTCGGCCTGGACGCGGCCGTCGGCTTCAACGCCGTCCCCACCCTCGACCCGGCCGCGACCTTCTGGCCCGACCTGGGCCGCCTCGCCGACCGGCGCTTCCTGGACGCGCTCGACTACGTCGGCCTGGACTGCTTCCCGGACGTCTTCCGCCCCGTCCCCGCCGAACGCCTCGCCGACGCCACCGCCTGGCTGCTGCACACCTTCCGGCACACCGACCTGCCCGCGGCCGGCATCCCGGCCGGGACGCCGATCCGGATCTGCGAGAACGGCTGGCCCACCGGCCCCGGCCGCCCCGAGGCCGCCCAGGCCCGCGCCCTGGAGACGGTGATCCGCACCGTCGCCGACCGGGCCGGGCCGCTCAACATCGACGGCTACGCCCTGTTCGCCCTGCGCGACGCGGACAGCTCCGGCAGCAGCCCGTTCCACCACTTCGGCCTGCTCCGCGACGACCACACGCCCAAGCCGGCCTTCGACACCTACCGCCGCCTGATCGCCGAACTCGGCCCCCGGCTGCGGGAGTCGGCGCAGCGGGAGCGGCGCGGCTAGGGCAGCCGGACCACCGTCCTGGCCCCGGTGTGCTTGGTGCAGGTGACCCAGCGGTTGGCGGCCAGGGCGTCGTGCGGTTCGGGGCGCAGGCGGGAGGCGGGGGCGTGGTCGAAGGGGGAGCGGACGGTGGTGGCCCAGTCGAGGGCGGCGAGGGCGGCGGCGGTGTTCGGGCGGGGGCCGGGGGCGAAGAGGGACAGCAGGTCGACGTCGAGGCGCTCGCGGGCGGCCGCGTAGACCGGGGCGGCCCGGACGGTGGCGGACTCGAGGCCGTTCTTGACCTCGTAGGCGAGGGTGCTGCCCGGGGCGCTGAGGCCGTCCAGGGCGGTGGCGACGGCGAGTTCGCTCTCGGCGGGGAGGTAGAGGAAGAGCCCCTCGGCCAGCCAGGCGACCGGTTCGGCCGGGTCGAGCCCGGCGGCGGTCAGGGCGCCCGTCCAGTCGTCGCGCAGGTCGACCGGGACGGTGCGGCGGTCGGCGGCGGGGGCGGCGTCCAGGCCGTCCAGGACGCGCTGCTTGAAGCGGAGCACCTCGGGGCGGTCGAGTTCCCAGACGGTGGTGCCGGCCGGCCAGGGCAGCCGGTGGGCCCGGCTGTCCAGACCGGCGCCGAGCAGGACGACCTGCCGGGTGCCGGTGGCGGCCGCGGCGAGCAGGTGGTCGTCCAGGACCCGGGTGCGCAGGGCGAAGTACGCGGCCAGCCGCTCCCACACCGGGTCGCCCGGGGTGACCCGGGCCGGGTCGTCCGGCCAGTCGGCGCAGCCGGGCGAGGCGCGGACGAAGTGGGCGGCGAACGGGTCGACGGCCAGCGCCTCGGCCCGGCGCGCCTCCAGCGCGCGGGCGTTGGCGACCAGCAGGGCGGTCCGGCCGACACCGGCCTCCACCCCGGGGTCGGGGCGGGCGGTGCCGAGGGTGTCGAGGGTGGTGGTGCCGAGGGCGGTCACTGCTGGGCCGCCGTGGTCCCGAGGGTTCCGGGCATGGTTCTCTCGCAGGGGTAGGGGTGAAGGGGGAAAAGGGAGAGGGGAAAGCGGTGAAGGGGGCGCCGGGGCGGGGGTGGTCACCGCCGGGTCGGCGCGGCCCCCGGCTGCTCCGTCGCACCGGCGGCCCGCGCGGACCGAGCGGACCGCGCGGCGGGCACGCCGTCCGCGTCCGTTTCCGGGCCGGTGGCCGCTCCGTCGGTGAACTCTTCGGCGGAGAAGGGCTGTTGCTGGTCCAGCCCGGTGATCCGCGCGCCGTACACCCGGCTCATGAAGCGCAGGATGTCGGCGTCCGCCAGGTGCAGGGCGGTGGTGCAGTCGCGCAGCACGGTGAGGTGGAAGCCGCGCTGGAAGGCGGTGCGGGCGGTGGAGTCCACGCAGACGTCGGTGAACAGGCCCGCCAGCACGAGGTGGTGGAGGCCGCGGCGGCGCAGGTGCGGTTCGAACTCCGGGTCCTGGAAGGCGTCGAAGCAGGCCGGTTTGGTGAACACCGCCTCGTCGGGCCGGGGCTGGACGCCGTGGAACTCGGCGCCCCAGCTGCCCTCCAGGCACTTGGGCCGCTTGCCGAGCCGGGCGTCCCGGCTGCGCCAGGCCGGGCCCTGGTGGGCGGGGTCGCCGAGGAAGCGGACGAACAGCACCTCGACGCCGCTCTCCCGGGCCAGCTGCACGGCCCGGACGCTGCCCTCGACGGCCCGGGCGAGCAGCGCGGGGTCGCCGGGGAAGCGGGCGGCGGCGACCTCGCCCGCGCAGAAGTCGTTCTGCAGGTCGACCACGACCAGCGCCGTCCCGGCGGGGGCCTGCGGGCGGGTAGGCGCGGAGCTCATCGGGCGGCCGCCGTCGCGGTGGTGTCCGCGGTGTCCGCGGTGTCCGCGGCGTCCTGACCGGTCCCGGCGGGGCGGATGCCCTGACCGGCCCCGGCGGGGCGGGTGTCCTCGACCGCTCCGGCCGGGCCCGGCACGAACGTTCCTGCAAGGGAGGCAAGGACGGCGTCGACCACCGCGGTGGTGCCGGCGGTGCCGCCGAGGTCGGGGGTGCGGGCCCCGGCGGCCTGCGCGGCGGCGATCGCGGCCTCGACGGCGGCCTCCGCGCCCGGGCAGTCGGCGTGCCGTTCGGCGATCCGGGCGGCGGCCCGGACGGTGGCGAGCGGGTTGACCAGGTCGCGGCCGGCCAGGTCGTCGGCCGAGCCGTGCACGGTCTGGTACTCGGGGAGCCCGTTCAGCTCGGGGTGCAGGTGGACGTTCTCGGTGCAGCGGTTCTCCTGCCGCTCCGAGCCGTAGCGGTCCAGCAGGACGACGTGCATGATGTCGGCCCACTCGTTCCCGGCGACCAGCAGGGTGCGGTCCGCGGGGCCGTGCGCGATCAGGTTGCGGTTGACCGTGTCGGGCTGGAACAGGGCGACGTCCAGGCCGAGTTCGGCGGACAGGCCCTGCGCCCAGTCGTCCAGCGCCCCGTCCAGCAGGTGGTACTTGTAGGCGAGTTGCACCCGGGCCGGGCCCTCGGTCCACAGTTCGCGGGCGCGGCGCACCGCGTAGCGCACCACCTGCTCGGTGACGTCGCGGCTGAACTCCATGGTGCGCACCACCTTGCCGGGGGTGTGCAGGTTCTCGCCGGTGTAGAAGCCCTGGGCCTGGTCGCGGACCAGCAGCAGCCGGGCGTCCCCGGCGGTGATCGGCTCGACCTTGACGGCGGCCAGCCGCTGCCGGACCAGGTACAGCGACTGGGCGTTGATCGCGGTGCGGAACACCGCCCGGGCCCCGGCGGCGGCCTGCTCGCGGCAGAACCGCTCGTAGTGCGCGGCGTCCTGCTCGGTGAGCGCGGCGATCTCCGCGGTGCCGGCGGCCTCGGCGCGCAGCGAGACGTACGAGTGGTAGGTCCGCGGCGACCGCTCCACCCGGACCTGCCGGCCGTGCAGCCGGGTGATCCGGTCGAGCACCCGCTCGAAGACGGGGGCGAGGTCCGGGCCGGTGCCGCGGCCGACGGCGAGGGCGATGAGGGGTGCGGTCACTGCGTGGCTCCTTGGGAGTGGTGCGGGAGGAGACGGCGGCCGGGCGGCGGCATGGCTGGGACCGGCGTCGGCGGGGCCGACGTCGGTGCGGGCTCTTTCGGCGGCCGGAGGGCCGGTGCCGTGGCGGGACGGTGTGGGGTGAGGCGGGGGAGGAGAGGGGAGGGGCGGTGCCGTGGCGGGACGGCGGTCGTTCGGGTCGGGCCGGGTCGGACCAGGCCGGTTCGGGCAGGCCGGGTCCGGTCAGGTCAGGTCAGAAGGACTCCGGGACCAGGTGGTCGCCGGGGATGCCGACCTTCTCGGGCGAGTAGTAGTCGCGGATGCCCTCGGCCCACACGCCGACGGTGATCCGGTCCTCGGCGTCCGGGCCGAAGGCGTTGAACAGGGATTCGATGTTGGGCTTCTCGAAGCCGATGGCGGTCATCAGGGAGAGGAACCGGGGACGCTCGATCAGGCCGTCCCCGTCCGGGTCGCCGAGCACGGCGAGCGCCTCGGCGAAGGCCGCGGCGGTGACGCCGAACAGTTCGGTGTTCAGCACGAAGCCGCGGAACTCCTCCGGGCTGATCAGGCCGTCCCGGTTGGTGTCCAGGGTCTCCGACAGCACCTGCCAGTAGCGGCTGAGGCTGTCGGCGAGCGCCTGCCGGTCGGCGGCCGGCGAGTCCTCGGCGACCGTCAGCAGCCGCTCCGTCATGAGGTCGAAGTCCTCGGCGTCGAGCACCCCGTTCCCGTTGGTGTCGAACAGGGTGAACACCAGTGCGGCCCGCTGGAAGGCCTCATGTCCCATGGGTAGCTGTCCCGTCGCTCGCGGCGGGCCCGACCTGCTCGGCCTGGCCTCGGCCGGGAACTCCTACTCTGCCGGTAAACCTGGTCCGTTGTCCCGGAAACTGACAGCTCGTCACTCACGGGAGTGACTAATGTTACGCAAGTGATTATTGTCACGTGCTGTGATCGCCCAGGTCGGACCTGACGGACCGTCATGTCCGGTGGTCCGTCCGGCCCAACCGGCCGCCGCCGCACGGCGGTGTGGCCGCCGTCACGCCGACCTGGGCATTCGGGGGCGGACCGCCGCGGGCCCGGGAGGGGACCGGCGCCGGGAGGGCCCGGAGGCCGAAGCTAGCATGGGGCGCGCCCCAGCTCGGCCAACCCTCAAAACCGGCCGACCCTCAGCTCGGCCCACCCTCGAAAGTTGAATTGTGACTGTCAACGACGACGTGTTCACGGACTGGAAGACCCGCGAGGAACTCGCGGAGACGATGATCCCGATCATCGGGCGGCTGCACCGCGAGCGGGACGTCACCATCCTGCTGCACAGCCGTTCCCTGGTGAACAAGTCGGTGGTCAGCATCCTGAAGACGCACCGCTTCGCCCGCCAGATCGCCGGCGAGGAACTCTCGATCACCGAGACCTTCCCCTTCCTCCAGGCCCTCGCCGCCCTCGACCTCGGCCCGTCCCAGATCGACCTGGGCCTGCTCGCCGAGGCCCACCGCGCCGACGACCGCGGCCTGTCCCCGGCGGAGTTCACCGCCGAAGCGGTGGCGGGCGCGACCGGCGCCGACAAGCTGGAGCGCCAGGCCCCGCGCGACGTGGTCCTCTACGGCTTCGGCCGGATCGGCCGCCTGCTCGCCCGCCTGCTGGTCGAGAAGGCCGGCGGCCTGCGGCTGCGCGCCATCGTGGTCCGCAACGGCGGCGGCGACGACCTGGTCAAGCGCGCCTCGCTGCTGCGCCGCGACTCCATCCACGGCCAGTTCCAGGGCACCATCACCGTGGACGAGGCGACCAACACCATCGTCGCCAACGGCAACGCGATCCAGGTGATCTACTCCAACGACCCCGGCGAGGTGGACTACACCGCGTACGGGATCGACAACGCCATCCTGATCGACAACACCGGCCGCTGGCGCGACCGCGAGGGCCTCTCCAAGCACCTGCGCCCCGGCATCGCCAAGGTCGTGCTGACCGCCCCCGGCAAGGGCGACGTCCCGAACATCGTGCACGGCGTCAACCACGACACCGTCAAGCCGGACGAGCAGATCATCTCCTGCGCGTCCTGCACCACCAACGCGATCGTGCCGCCGCTGAAGGCGATGAACGACGCGTACGGCGTGCTGCGCGGCCACGTGGAGACCGTCCACTCGTTCACCAACGACCAGAACCTGCTGGACAACTACCACAAGGCCGACCGCCGGGGCCGCTCCGCGCCGCTCAACATGGTCATCACCGAGACCGGCGCCGCCTCCGCCGTCGCCAAGGCCCTCCCCGAGCTCCAGGCGAAGATCACCGGCAGCTCGATCCGCGTCCCCGTGCCGGACGTCTCGATCGCCATCCTCAACCTGCAGCTGGCCCGGGAGACCACCCGCGAGGAGGTCCTGGAACACCTGCGGGACGTCTCGCTGACCTCCCCGCTCAAGCGGCAGATCGACTTCATCGACTCGCCCGACGCGGTCTCCAGCGACTTCATCGGCTCCCGGCACGCCTCGATCGTGGACGCGGGCGCGACCAAGGTCGAGGGCGACAACGCGATCCTGTACCTGTGGTACGACAACGAGTTCGGCTACTCCTGCCAGGTCGTCCGGGTCGTCCAGCACGTCTCCGGCGTCGAGTACCCGACCTTCCCGGTCGCCGCCGCGCACTGACGCGCGGGGCCCGGGCACCGGTGCCCGGGCCGTGGACGACCGACCCGGACCCCGGGTCGTGAACGACCGACCCCGGTCGGCCTGCGGGCCGGCCGGGGTCCTCGCTTTTTCTCCCGACGGATCGTCAGTCCTGTTCCGCCGCGCGCTTCCTGGCGTAGGCGCGGGCCGCCCGGACCCGGTCGCCGCAGCGGGTCGAGCACCAGTGCCGGGCGGCGTGGGTGCGGACGTAGAACCGGGTGCACGGGGTGCCGCCGCAGCGGGCCAGCCGGGCCGCGTCCGGGCCGGTCAGCAGGTCGGCGGCGTCGGCGGCGAGGAGGGCCATCGCCCGGTCGGCGATCCGGTCGGCCGGGTGCGGCAGGCTGCGGTGCAGGCCCCGCTCGGCGTCCCAGCGCAGCAGCGGCACCGACGGGGCCGCGGTCAGCGCCCCGTTCACCGCCGCCAGCGCCCCGGCCGGGGCCGGCCGTCCGGCCACCGCGGCCTCCAGCAGTTCGCGCACCGCCTCCCGGAACGCCCGCAGTCGCGCCGTGCACGCCTCCCGCACCCGGCTCCCCTCCGGTGCGAGGTCGTGCGCCGCCAGCCACTCCGAGGTCGGGGCGGGCGCCGCCAGCAGGTCCAGCGGCCCGGCCGGGAGGGTCAGCAGCGAGTTGGCGAAGTCCAGCGCCGGGTGCTGCTCGGCCCCCGGCGCGGGCGGCGGGGCGGCGGGGGCGGCCGGGTGGGTGCTGGTGGTGCGCTGGCTCATGTCTCTCATGGTAAAGGCCGGTGTTGGCCGTGAGGAGGGGCGTGCCGGTTGATATGTCGACTGGTCGACGCGCGGTGGGCGGATCGGCTGCCGCCGCGGCCGCGGCTCCCCGATCTCACGTTGAACCTTGCGGTTCTCCGTGAGGTGCCGCTAGATTCTTCTCACGGAGAAAGCAACAGTTCCCCGTGAGGGAACTGACGATGCGTGAGGTGTGCCATGACCGCTGTCCCTGCTCTGCCCACCGTGCCCGTCCAGGTCTTCGGCGGCCCCACCGCCCTGATCGAGTACGGCGGCCTGCGCCTGCTCACCGACCCGACCTTCGACGCCCCCGGCGACTACCCGCGCGGCGACGGCCGGTTCCTCACCAAGACCCTCCCCGGCACCGTCGACCCCGCCGCCCTCGGACCGGTCGACGCCGTCCTGCTCTCGCACGACGAGCACCCCGACAACCTCGACCACGGCGGCCGCGCCCTGCTCGCCGACGTCCCGCTCACCCTCACCACCCGCGGCGGAGCCGAACGCCTCGGCGGCACCGCCCGCGGCCTCGCCCCCTGGGAGCAGGTCGAGTTGGGGCCCGTCACCATCACGGCCGTGCCCGCCCAGCACGGCCCCGACGGCAGCGAACCGGTGGTCGGCGAGGTGATCGGCTTCGTCCTCACCGGCGACGGCCTGCCCGTCGTCTACGTCAGCGGCGACAACGCCTCGCTCGACGTCGTCCAGCAGATCGCCGACCGCGTCGGCCCCGTCGACACCGCCGTCCTGTTCGCCGGCGCCGCCCGGATCGGCCTGCTCGACAACGCCCTGCTCACCCTCGACAGCACCCGCGCCGCCCGGGCCGCCCGCATCCTCGGCGCCCGCCGCGTCGTCCCCGTCCACTACGACAGCTGGGCCCACTTCACCGAAGGCCGCGAACCCCTCCTCGCCGCCTTCACCGAGGCCGGCCTCGCCGACGTCCTCGAACTGCCCTGACCGGCCCCGGCCCACAACGGGTGGTTGTGGCGAAGGCGCCCGCCGGTTGTTTGACCTGTGGTTGCCCCGCTTGCTTGGCTCTCCCCGGTCAACGGAGTTTTGTGCGACGGGGAGCGGCCGGGTGGGCAGGAGAGCGCTGGGACGGCAGTTCGGCTGGCTGTGGGCGTCGTACGCGGTCAGTGCGTACGGGTCCGGGCTGGGGTTCGGGGCGCTGCCGCTGATCGCGGTGCTGGTGCTGCACGCGGGGCCCGCCGAGGTGTCGGTGCTGTCGGCGGTGGGGCCGGCGGTGGGGGCGCTGGTCGCGGTGCCGTTGGCGCCCCGGGTGGAGTTCCGGCGCAAGCGGCCGGTGATGGTGGCGGCGGACCTGGTCCGGTGCGCGGCGATGGCCAGCGTCCCGGCGGCCTACGCGTTCGGCCTGCTCGGGTTCGTCCAACTGCTGCTGGTCTCGGTGCTGGTCGCCGCCGCCAGGATCGCGTTCAACGCGGCCAGTGGCGCCCACCTCAAGGCGCTGGTCCGGCCGGAGGACCTGCTGGTGGCCAACTCCCGGCTGGAGTCCACCAACTGGAGCTCGATCGCGGTCGGGCCGCCGCTCGGCGGGGCGGCGATCGGGCTGTTCGGGCCGGTGGCGACCGTGCTGGCCGACGCGGTCAGCTACCTGCTCTCCGCGCTCGGCCTCGCCGCGATCGGCGGCCGCGAGGCGCCGCCCCCGGCCGCCCCGCCCGGCCGCGGCCGGACGGCCGGGCTGCTCGACGGCTGGCGGCACCTGCTGGGCGATCCCGAACTGCGGGCGCTGTACCTCAACAACCTGCTGGTCTCCGGCCTGATCATGGCCACCGAACCCCTGCTCGCCGTCCTCCTGCTGCGCCAACTCGCCTTCCCCCCTTGGCAGTACGCCCTCGCCTTCGCCGCCCCCTGCCTCGGCGGCCTGCTCGGCTCCCGGCTGGCGCCCCGGGTGGTGGCCCGCTACGGCCGCCCCGCGGTCTTCCGGACCGTCGGCACCCTGCGCGCCGTCTGGCTGATCGGCCTGGTCCTCGTCCGGCCCGGCCTCCCCGGCCTGCTCACCGTGATCGCCGTCGAACTCGCCATCGTGGTGAACATGAGCCTCTACACCCCCGTCCTCGCCACCCACCGCCTCGAACGCACCCCCACCCACCTGCTCGCCCGCACCCTGACCGCCTGGTCGATCGGCCAGCAGGCCGCCATCGCGGGCCTCACCGCCCTCGCCGGCCTGCTCGCCCACGCCACCACGCCCCGCACCGCCCTCGCCGTCATCGGCCTGCTCGTCCTCCCCACCCCCCTCCTGCTGCCCCGTCCGGCCCGCACCCCGGCCGCGGCGCCCGGGGTCGGACCGGGGCCGGCCGTCCGCGGCGCCGGGAGCGAAAGCGCTTGACCCTCACGTGGCGTGATGCCGCATCGTCGGTGGCGTGGAAGAACACCTGACCGTGGGACGCGTGGCCGAGCTGGCCGCGGTGAGCGTCCGCACCCTGCATCACTACGACGAGATCGGCCTGGTGCCGGCGTCCGCGCGGACCGCGGCCGGGTACCGGGCGTACTCGGCGGACGACGTGGAGCGGCTGCGGGAGGTGCTCGCCTACCGGCGGCTGGGCTTCGGGCTGGGCGAGATCGCGGACCTGGTCGACGACCCGACCGCCGACGCGGTCGCGCACCTGCGCCGGCTGCGCGGCCTGCTGGTGGAGCAGCGCGACCGCACGGCCGCCATGGTGACGGCCATCGACCGGGAACTGGAGGCGCGGGCCTTGGGGATCAGGACGACACCGGAGGAGCAACTGAAAGTGTTCGGCGCGCAGTTGTACGAAGTCATCGGGTCCGCCTACCCGGCGACGCGGCGGACCGAGCCGCGGATCGCCGCGAGGATCTGGGACGCGCTCGGGGACGCCCGGACGGTCCTGAACGTCGGGGCCGGCACCGGCTCCTACGAACCCCCGGACCGCGACGTCACGGCGGTGGAACCGTCGGCGGTCATGCGGGCGCAGCGTCCCGCGGGCGCGGCGCCGTGCGTGGCCGCCGACGCGGGGCGCCTGCCGTTCGCGGACCGGTCCTTCGACGCCGCGATGGCGGTCAGCACCGTGCACCACTGGCCGGACCCGCTCGCCGGGCTGCGCGAGATGCGGCGGGTGGCCCGCCGGGTGGTGGTGTTCACGTACGACGCCAGTACGGCCGGCTGGCTCCAGCGGTTCTGGCTCACCCGCGACTACCTGCCCGAATTCGCCGGCCTGCTCGCCGACCGGCCCTCACTGGCCGACATGACCCGCGCGATCGGTGGCCGCGCGGAACCGGTGCCCGTCCCGTGGGACTGCGCCGACGGCTTCTTCGAGGCCCACTGGCGCCGGCCCGAGGCGTACCTGGACGAGCAGGTGCGCCGCGCGGTGTCGGTGTGGACCAGGGTCGGGCCGGCGGCCGAGCAGCGGGCGGTGAACGGCCTCCGCGAGGACCTCGCCTCGGGCCGGTGGGCCGAGCGCAACCGCGACCTCGTCGCGCTCGACGAGGCGGAGCTCGGCCTGCGCCTGCTCGTGGCCTGAACCGCCCCGCGGGGAGACGCCCGTCCCCGCCCGTGCCCGGCACCGGCGACGGACCCGCACCGCCGCGCCACCGCCCTGCGCCCGTCCCCGGGGGGCCGGTCGGGGTGACGGCGGGGGGTGCCAGGATGGGCGGGCCGGGTGAGTGCGAGGAGACGCGGGTGGCGGGACGGGGTGTGCGGTGGGCCCGGGAGGTCCTCGGGGTGGCCGGGCGGCAGCGGGCGGCGGCGCGGGCGCTGGTGGCGGACCACGCGGCGGCGGTCGGGGAGGTGGCGCAGGCGCACGGGCGGATCTTCGAGCGGCTGGTGCGGGCCGAGCTGGAGGCGATACCGGTCGAGCGGCTGAAGGACGTCACCGAGGGGCGGCTGCAGGTCGGCACGCTGCGCGGCGCCGGGTACGCCACGGTGGCGGCCGTGCACGGCGCGACCCGGCAGGACCTGCTGCGGATCCCGGGGATCGGCGGGCCCACCGCCGCCCAGCTGCTGGCGGCGGCCGGGCAGATCGCCACCGCCGTGCAGGAGGGCACCGCCGTCCGGCTGGACCCGGCGCACCCGGACGCGGAGGCCACCGCGCTGGTCGCCGCCCTGCACCGGCTGGTGCTGGCCGGGCCGGGGCCCGGCGGGCCGCGGCGGAGGCCGCCGGACTGGACGCCCGGTACGAGCGGCCGCTGGCGGAGGCGAAGTACGCGCGGGGCCGGCTGCGCGGGCTGCTGGTGGGGACGGAGAAGCGCGAACGGGCCCGGCGGGCCGTCGAGTCGCTGGCGGAGGAGGGGGAGCGGGCGGAGGCGGACGGGGTGGCGCTGCGGTTCGCCCAGGCGTCCGCGGACCTGCTGCGCCCGCCCGCGGGGGAGGTGGAGACCTGGGTCGAGTTCGAGCACCGGGCCGCCGAGTTCTACGCCGAGCTGTCGGTGCTGGCCGAGGAGGGCCGGCTGGCCGGCCCGACCGCCACCGACGGCCGGGCCGCGGCCGAGGGCCACCTGCCGGACGGCCTGGCCGAGCAGGTGCGGGCGCAGCCCTTCGACGACCGGGGCTGCACCGTCTCGCTGCGCGGCTACCAGGCGTTCGGCGCCCGGTTCGCGCTGGCCCGGAAGAAGGTGGTGATCGGCGACGAGATGGGCCTGGGCAAGACCGTCCAGGCGCTGGCGGTGCTGGCCCACCTGGCGGCCGACGGGGGTCCGCACCGCTTCCTGGTGGTGTGCCCGGCCTCGGTGCTGGTCAACTGGCAGCGGGAGACCGCCGAGCGGACGGTGCTGGCCGCGCACCGCTACCACGGCCCGGGGCGGGAGGCCGCCCGGGAGCGCTGGCTGGCTGGCGGCGGCGTGCTGGTGGCGACGTACGAGTCGCTGCGCACGCTGGCCGCCGACCCGGTGGCCGCGCTGGTGGTCGACGAGGCGCACTTCGTGAAGAACCCGGCGGCCCGCCGCACCCGGCTGGTCGCCGAGTGGGCGGCCCGTACCGGGCACGTGCTGTTCCTGACCGGCACCCCGATGGAGAACCGGGTCGAGGAGTTCCGCACCCTGATCGGCCACCTCCAGCCCGAGCTGCTCACCGACCTGCCGGCCGGCCTCGGCGCGCTCGGCCCGCTGGCCTTCCGGCGCGCCGTCGCCCCCGCCTACCTGCGCCGCAACCAGCAGGACGTGCTCACCGAACTCCCGGACGTGGTGCGGGTCGACGAGTGGGACGAGCTGTCCGGGCCGGACCGGGCCGCGTACGCCGCGGCCGTCGCCGAGGGCAACTTCATGGCGATGCGGCGCGCCGCGTACGCCGAGCCCGCGCACTCGGCGAAGCTGCGGCGGCTGCGCGAACTCGTCGCCGAGGCCGCCGAGTCGGGGCACAAGGTGGTGGTGTTCTCGTACTTCCGGGAGGTGCTCGCCGCCGTGCACGGGGCGCTCGGCACCGCCGTCACCGGCACCGTCGCGGGTTCGCTGCCCGCCGAGGCGCGGCAGGAGCTGGTCGACGCGTTCACCGCGGCGGCCGGGCACGCGGTGCTGCTCTGCCAGATCCAGGCGGGCGGGATCGGTCTCAACCTGCAGGCCGCCAGCGTGGTGGTGCTGTGCGAGCCGCAGCTCAAGCCGACCCTGGAGGACCAGGCGGTGGCCCGCGCCCAGCGGATGGGCCAGGTCCGCCGGGTCCGGGTGCACCGGCTGCTGGCCACCGACAGCCTGGACCGCCGACTGGTCGAACTCCTCAAGGGCAAGGCCGAGTTGTTCGACCGGTACGCCCGCCGCAGCGACCTCGCCGAGGCCGCCCCCGAGGCCGTCGACGTCTCGGACCGGGCGCTCGCGGTGCGGATCGTCGAGGACGAGCAGCTGCGGCTGGCCGGACCCGCGAACTGACGCTCCGCCGGCTCCGCGCCAGCAGCTCGCCGGGGCCCGCGCTCGCCGGCACGCCTTCGAACAGGTCGGACGGGTCGGTGGCGGGGAGCCGGTGGGCCGGTGGGCCCTCAGTCCCCGGGCGAGGCCAGGGCCTGGACCTCGGCGTAGCCCGGGACCGCGGGCGCCGGCGGGAGCACGCCGTTCGCGCGCAAGCCGACCGCGGTGTCCACTGCCGCGCCGAGGGCGAGCCGGAACAGCAGCGAGCCGAGACTGACCCGGCGCACACCGAGCCCGGCCAGGCGGGTGAGCGAAGGCCCGTCCGGTGCGGCAAGGACGTTGAGCGGCAGCGCGGTCGCATCCACCGCCGCCGCGATGGCCGCCGGATCGGTCAGGCCCGGCACGAAGACGCCGTCCGCGCCCGCGTCCCGGTAGGCCGCCAGCCGGGGCGCCGTCTCCGCGCCGCGCCCCCCGCCCAGCCAGTGGGTGTCGGTGCGGGCGTTGACGAAGAGCCGGGGCACGGCCGACTTGACCGCGCTGATCTTCGCCGCGTGCAGGCGCGGCGGGGTGAGGCCGCCGTCGGCGCGGCCGTCCTCCAGGTTGACGCCGACCGCGCCCGCCTCGGCGAGTTCCGCCGCGAGATCGGCGACCTCGGCCGGATCGTCGCTGAAGCCGCCCTCGACGTCGACGGAGAGCAGGAAGGACCCGCCACCGATCCCGCGTGCGAGCCGCAGTGTCTCGGCCCGGGTCCGGCCGGCCCCGTCCGGCAGCCCGGCCGCGGCGGCGACGCCCAGGCTGGTGGTGCCGACGGCGGGGAAACCGGCCGCGGCCAGCGCGGCCGCGGAGGCGTGGTCCCAGGCGTTCGGCAGCAGCAACGGCGCGCCGGGACGGTGGTGCAGTTCGCGGAAGGCGGCGGCGGAACCGCCGGCGGTGCTCATTCCCGTCCCTCGGGGCCGGCGCCGGCGCCGGGGCGGCCGACGGCCCCAGCGTAGTAGTCCAGCGAACCGGCGACGTGCGCGGCGAGCAGGCGGAAGGACCAGCCCCGGCCGGGCGAGCGGTCCAACTGCGCGTCGCTCAGCGACCCGAGGCGGTCGGCCCAGACGTGGCCGAGCCGGACGAGGCGGCTGCGCGCCTCGTCGAGGTCCTCCGCGGTGAACGGCGCGAGGTCGGCGGGGGTGGTGGTCGCCGACGCGTGCCAGTGGTCCGGCTGCGGCTCCCGACCGGCCATGCGGGCCTCCAACTCGGCGAGGTGGTCGACCAGGTGGTCGGCGATCCGGCGGATCGCCTTGTGCGGGGTGTGGACGCGGTCGTCCACCGCCAGCGGCCGCCCGTCCCAGGCGGTCCAGGTCGCGGCGAGGTCCAGCGCCCGGGCGACCGCGCCGGTGACCTGCGCCGCCGGGTCGTCCCGCTCCAGCAGCCCGGCGGCGAGCGCCACCGCCTGGGCCCGGCCCGGGCAGCGGTGCGGGCCGGCGCCGAAGGCGAGCGGGGCCGGACCGTCCGGGGCGCCGTCGGCGGGGGCGTCCGGCGCCGCGGCGGCGACGTCGACCAGCACCACCTCCCCGGCCCGGAGGTCCAGCCCGCCCACGCGGGCGTCGGCCAGCGCCCGCCGGCGCAGCACGGTCACCGGCGGGTCCTGCCGCAGCACCTCGGCGAGCAGGACGTCCGCGCCACCCGGCGGGAGGCCGTTCGGCGCGGCCCGGCGGGCGTGCTCGACCAGCCGGGCGGTCGCGTCGCACGCCTGCACCAGCAGCCCGATCCGCTGCGCGGCAGCCTCCGTGTCGTCCGTGCCGTCCTCGTCGTCCGTGCTCTCCGTGCCGTCCGCGTCGTCCTTCCCGGCAGGCCGGGCGGGCCGGGCGGGCCGGGCGGGTCGGGTGGGCCGGGTGGTCCGGGCGAGCAGCGACGCGACGGCTTCGTCCGCGGCCTGCGCCCGAGCGGGATCCAGTTCCTCGCCGAAGTACCCGGCGCAGACCGTCACGACCGCCTCGGCCACGGCGTCCGGGTCCGGCAGGCCCAGCTCCTCGGCCAGGAGGCGGACGACGGTGTGCCGGTCGTCCGCGCCGACCGGTGAACCGGCGGCGGCCTGGCGCAGGTCGCGCGGGTCCAGCCCGGCGAGCCCGGCCTCCGCGCGGGCGCGGCGCCGGGCGTGCGCCTGCGGGTCGCCGGTGAAGCGGGCGACGGAGGCGCGCAGCCAGGCCAGTGAGCCGACGGGCGGGTCCGCCGCGCCGGCCGCGGCGCCGGCGGGTTCGGGGACCAGCAACGGATGGTCGAGCACGGCGCGGGCGTCGGCGTACGCGGTGACGCGGGGCGAGCGGACGGACGGGTCGGAGATCGTCATGCGGCCCACGCTAGGCGCGGGACACTTCGACGCCCGCCGAACCGCGGCCGGGGGATGATGGCCGCATGTCCGTACCACCCCTGGCCCGGTTCGCCGGGCTGCTGGCCGACCCCACCCGGGCCGCGATCTGCCTCGCTCTGCTGGACGGCCGCGCCTGGACCGCGGGCGAACTGGCCCACCACGTGGGAGTCGTGGCGTCGACCGCGAGCGAGCAGCTGTCCCGGCTGGTCGCCGGAGGGCTGCTGGCCGAGGAGCGCCAAGGCCGGCACCGCTACCTGCGGCTGGCCGGGCCCGGCACCGCCGCGCTGGTCGAGGACATGGCGGCGTTCGCGGCGGAACCGGGTGCCGCGCCCGTCCCGCGCAACCTGCGCGACAGCGTCCGCCGCAGTGCCGAGGCGCGCGCCCGGACCTGCTACGACCACCTCGCCGGCCGCCTCGGCGTCGCCCTCGCGGACTCCCTGCTGGCGCGCGGCGTCGTCGCGGACGACACCGGCCTGACGGTGACCGCGCCGGGCCGCGCCTGGCTGGCCCGCATCGGCATCGACCTGGACCCGGCGCGCCGCGGCTCCCGCCCGATGGTCCGCAGCTGCCTCGACTGGACCGAACGCCGGCCCCACCTGGCCGGCGTCCTCGGCACGGCGCTGCGCGCGCACGCGGTGGACACCGGCTGGCTCGAACCCGTGGGCACCGGCCGCGCCCTCCGGGTGACCCCGCCCGGCGCCGGTGCCCTGTACGACCTGTTCGGCGTCACCGTCGACTGAGTGCGGCGAGGTTCCGGCTCATCCTCCGTCCCCGGGCAGTACGCGCGAGTCGTGCACGTGCCGGAGGGCACGGAGACCGCCGTCGCGCAAGCCCCCGGCCCCGTGCGCGTCCGCGAGCGGTCCGACGTCCGCGCCGGGCTCGACGCCGAACCGCCCCTGTGGCTCCAGGAAGGCGAGGACGAGGACTGGCACGAGTACGGGGAGGACCTCGAACGGGAGGACATGTCGCCCTTCCAGCAGCGGCCGGCCCGGTACGTGGAGCGCGACGGCGAAAGCCGGCTGCGGGCCGCTCCCGATCGGTGCGGGGGTCCCGCCGCCCGTAGCGGGGGCGCCCGGCCCGGGAGAGAAAGAGTGGGCCGGGTGGGCGGCGGGACGTGGAGTGACGAACCCCACGACCGAGTCTGCGCGGCCCCGCTCACGTTCCACTAACGTCCCGCTGACGTGCACAAACGCCCGGGGGGCGGGCCTGACTTGACGCCGGGTCGGACGGCGGGGGAGGGTACGCCGGGCGGCTCCGGGAGAGCCGTCCGCGAGGTGGTCGGGGCAGGCGGGACGGGGGGAGCGATGCTGACGCTCGCCGAAGTGCGGGACGAACCGATGACGGCCGACGGGCTGGTGCTGCGCAGACCGCGCACCGGCGACGCGGCCCTGGTGCACCGCGGCACCCACGACCCGCTGGTGCGGGAGTTCCTGCAGGCCGTCGTCCCGCACCGGGACGCCGCGGCCGCCGAGCAGTGGCTCGCCGACGTCCCGCCGATGCTGTGGGAGACCGGCCGGGCCGCCTACTTCGCCGTCGAGTCGGCCGACACCGGCGAGGCCCTCGGCTGGGCCGAGCTGGTCAACCTCGACCCGGAGCAGGAGTGCGCCGAGGTCGCGGTCTGGCTGCTGCCCGAGCACCGCCGGCTGCGCACCGCCAAGGCCGCGCTCCGGCTGGTCTGCCGGTTCGGCTTCGAACGGATCGGCCTGCGCCGGATCGACGCCTTCGCCGCCGCCGACAACATGCCCAGCCAGCTCACCGGCGCCGCCATCGGCTTCCGCCGGGCCGGCTACCGCCCCGCGCTGTTCCGCAGCTCCCGCACCCACCGGCTGCACGACGCGGTGCACGCGACACTCGTACCGGAAGACCTCTGCTGACCCCGGGGCTCCCCAAACTCCCCGCACCGAACCAGGAGTGACGACATGTCAGGAAGCGTACGACTGGAAGACGGCGCCCTCGGCGAACTGGTGATCACCGCCGACGGCGCCTTCCGCGCCACCCGCGCCGACCTCGAACGGACCGGCCGGATCGACGCCGCGCTGATCCGCCGGGTGCTGGCCGGCGCCGGCCAGGCCCCCGCCCCCGACGGCACCCCCGCCACCGGGCGGCGGCTCACCGTCCAGGGCCAGCCCGGCCAGGCCGACCGGCAGTGGACCGACGGCACCGCCGCCCCGCTGCCCGCCTCCGCCGCGGTCCTCGCCGCGCTGCTCGGCCAGGCCCTCGGCGAGCCCGGCGCCCCGGCCGCGCTGGCCACCGCGCTGGCCCGCACCGAACCCGCCGCCGGCACCGCCCGCAGCGCCGCCGCCGTCGGCACCGTGGCCGGCCGCGCCGCGTACGCGCTGGTCGAGGAGGACGGCGCGTTCGGCCTCACCGCGCTGGACGACGCCGCCCCGCTCGGCGGCTCCGACGCCGACGCCGGCCTGGCGCCCACCGCCGTCGCGCTCGGCGAGGCCGGCGGGCGCTCGCTGTTCGCGGTCGGCAGCACCGACGGCTCGGTCCAGGTCTGGGACGCCGCCACCGGCCGGGTCGCGCACGGCACCACCGGCGGCGAGGGCGCGCAGGCCGTCGCCGCGCTGGTCTGCCGGGACATCCCGGTGGCCTTCTCGGCCGGGCAGTCCGGCGACCTGCGGGCCGTCCGGGCCGACGACGGCCGGGTGCTGGGCACCCTGCCCACCGGCGGCCGGGGCGCCACCGCGCTGCGCGCCGCGCACTGCGCCGGGGTCGACCTGCTGGCCGCGGCCTCCCCCGACGGCACCGTCCGGGTCTGGGACGCGGGCACCGGCGAGCTGATGCACCTGCTGGTCGGCCACCGCGGCGAGGTCGCGGCGCTGGCCGTGCTCACCCTCGACAACCAGGCCGTGCTGGCCTCCGCCGGGCAGGACCGCCGGATCCGGCTGTGGGACCTGGCCACCGGCCAGTCGGTGGCCGAACTCGACGGCCACACCGGCACGGTGACCGGCCTGGCCTTCACCACCCTGGACGACCGCCCGGTGCTGGCCTCCTGCGCGCTGGACGGCACCGTCCGCACCTGGGACGTGTACGACGGCCGCCCGCTGCACGGCTGGCCGGCCGGCGAGTGGCTCACCGGCCTGGCCGCCGTCGAGGGCCTGCTCTACACCGGCGACGAGACCGGCCGGATCACCGTCTGGGAGGCCGCCACCGGCCGGCCCGCGACCGCCGCGGTGCCCGCCGGGCGCCCCGGCAGCCCGCTGGCCGCGCTGGCCGCCGGCACCCTGCACGGCCGCCCGGTGCTGGCGGCCGGCTTCGGCGACGGCTCGGTCGCGGTGTGGGACGCCCCCACCGGCGGCCAACTCCTCGACCTGCCCGGCGAGGGCGGCCCGGTGCACACCCTCGACCTCACCGCCGACCTGCTGCTGTGCGGCACCGCCGCGGGCGCCGTCCGCAGCCACCGGCTGGCCGACGGCAGCGCGCTGCCGCTGCCCGTCCCGCACGCCGGGCCGGTCGCCGGGATCGCCTTCACCCCCGGCGAGCAGCCGCTGCTGGCCTCGGCCGGGCGGGACGGCGCGCTCTCCGTCCGGGACGCCGCCACCGGCGCCGACAGCCGCCGCTTCGCCACCGGGCGCGGCCCGTTCACCGCGCTGGCCGCCACGGTGGCCGGCGGGCAGCCGATCCTGGCCACCGCCGGGGAGGACCTGACGGTGCGGCTGTGGCACGCGGGCAGCGGCGCGGCCGGCCCGGTCTGCGCCGGACTGCCCCGCCCCGCCGAGGTGGTGACGTTCGCCGAGATCGGCGGCCGCCCCGTGGTGATCGCGGGCGCGGGCGACGGCACGGTGCTGGTCTGGGACGTCCAGGACGGCAGCCGGACCGCCGAGTTGACCGGCGGCGGCGCGGCCGTCCGGGCCGTGGTCGGCAAGGAGTTCGACGGCGAGGCGCTGCTCGCGGCCGGGGACGCCGCCGGGACGCTGCGGCTGTGGCACCTCTCCAGCGCGACGCTGCTCAACGAGGCGGCGCTGGACGGCACTCCACTGGCCATCGAACTGGACGAGGCGGGCCTGCGGATCGTCACCCCGAGCGGAGCCGTCACCCTCTAGCGCACAACCTCTCCAGAACCTTCACGATCCACCCGGAACACGCACGTCCGTTCTTTACCTCCCTTACGGTTTCACGCCGTGAATTTACCTGATGCATGCTTTGTGGCTCCTTACAGGAGTCGAAAGCTCTGCAAAGCTCGTGCCGGGATGACGCATCGTCATCCCGGCACCCGGCCTTGGCTGTGCGCGCTCATGCGGCGGGTTAGGGTTGCCTGCGAAAAGGGCCGGTGCGGGCATGGCACGGGCACGCCCGGAGCCGTTCCGCTCCGGTGTTCAGGCATGCCCGACCGGGCCGCCGGTGCGGACGCGTACCCACCGGGGGCGGGTGGAGTTCGGGAAGGTGTGCGGTGGCGGACGAGACGGTGTGGATCGACCTCGACGAGGTCGAGGCAGCCTCCAAGAAGATCATGGGGCTGCTTGACGAACTGAACGGACCGGCCAACAAGTTGGAGGCCGCCGTCAAACAAGTGCAGGAGTCCGTCTACGGGACCGACCTGCTCGGCAAGGCCCTGCTGGGGGGCAGCTCCTCGGTGGGCGGCCTCGCCCAGCACCAGGAACAGGTCCTCGCGGGCATCCGCACCCTGATGCAGAACGCCACCGCGGTGGGCGAGAACCTGCAGACCATGGTCGCCCGGCACCGCGCCAACGACGACGAACAGGCCGCCGCGATGGGCCAGGTCATCCCGACCGGCACGCTCTCCGCGCCCGTCGGCCAGGCATCGACCGGCACCGTGCCGGCCTCGCTGCCCCTCGGCCCCCTGCTGCCGCAGCTCGAACCGGACACCGTCGACGCGGTCCCGGCCTCGCTGCCCCTCGCGCCCCGGCTGCCGCTGCTCGAACCGGACACCGTCGACGCGGTGCCCGCCTCGCTGCCCGACGCGCCGATGCGGCCGCTGCTCGAACCGGACCCCGTCCCGGAACCGACGCCGCCCCCGCCGCCGGCCCCGATCACCCCGATCGGCAACACCGACCCCGGCGTCGGCTACCACGACCCGGACGCGCCCGAGCTCGACTACAACCACCCCAACCCGCTGCTGCGGCCGGGCTACGGCGGCGGCGCCGGGCCGAGAATGATCTGACGGGCCGCCGGGCGGCGCCACCGGACCCCGGTCCGCCCGCCGCCCGCCCCGTACTGCACCGCACCGGCCCGTGCCGCTCCGCCGCCGCGGACCGGCACCCGCCGCGCACCGCCCGTCGCTGCCGCCGCCCGGGCCCCTGTCGGCCCCGGCCACCGGCCACCCGCTCCGCACCCGACCTCCCCTCTCCGGAGACCTCCCGCCATGATCGAGCTGCCCGCCGACCTCGCCGAAGTCCTCAAGACCGTCCAGAGCAACGAGAACGGCGCGGACATCGCCTTCCCCGACGGGGACGAGGACCTGCTCGCCAACCTCGCCGACGCCTGGAAAACCTGGAACGAGGTGGCCGACACCCACGTCCGGGCGATCACCGAGGCCGCCCAGCGGGCGATGTCCAGCATGTCCGGCCCCGCCGCCGACAGCTTCTCCCAGTACCTGCAGAAGTTCGCCGCCGGCGACGGCTCGCACGTCGCCACCACCCTCCAGTCCGGCGTGGCGATCGCCAACTCGCTGCAGGGCGCCTCCGAGGCCGTCAGCGGCACCAAGACCGAGATGGTGCGCGAACTCCAGTACGCCAAGGAGTACATGGAGGCCCACCCGGCCGGGAAGCACGACGACATCGCCCAGTCCGAGGGCGTCAAGCAGGCCGCCGCCGTCTACCACCAGTACATCGGCCAGGTCGGCAGCAACGTCGACGGCATGCTCCGGCAGAGCGCCGACCACATCACCGACATGACCGGCATGGGCCAGACCTGCGCCCTCAACGGGACGTCCGCGGGCGGCGGTTCGGGCACCGGCGGAGCCGCCGGAGCGGGCGGCACGGGCGCGGACGGCACGGCGGCCGCGATGAGGATCCGGGGCACCGCCCTGCCCGGCGACCCGTACGCCCCGGGCGCGACCGGCGCCGACGGCCTCGGCGGTGCGGGCGCCCTCGGCGGCGCGGACGGGCTCGGCGGCGCCGGTGCGCTCGGCGGCGTCGGCGACCCGGGGGCCCTGGGCGGCGCGTCCGGAGCGGGCGGCGCGGGCGCGTACGGCGGCCTCGGCGGCGTCGGCGACCCGGGCTCCCTCGGCGGCGCGTCCGGCAGCGGCGGCGCCGGCTCGTACGGCGGCGCGGGCGGGACCGGCGGCGGCGGTGCGTACGGCGGCGCGGGCGGCGGCGGCTTCGGCGGCGGCTCGGGCTCCGGCGGCGGTTCGGGCCCCGGCGGCTCCGGCTCCGGCGGGCTGGCGCCCTTCACCCCGCTCACCCCCAACATGCCCAACTTCGGCAACGGCGCGGGCCCGGTGGCCTCCACCCCGACCTTCAGCCCGCTCTCCAGCAGCGCCGGCTCGCTCGGCCTGGCCGGACTCGGCGACCTGGGCGACCTCGGCGGCCCCGCCAGCAACACCGGCGGGTACACCCCCAGCGGCGGGTACACCCCCAGCGGCGGCTACAACCCCGGCAGCCTCGGCACCAGCGGCGGCGGCCCCGGCAGCAGCCTCAACCTCGGCAGTGTCCTCGGCAACAGCCTGGTCACCTCCGGCAACCCCGGCAGCCTCGGCCGCAGCGGCCTCGCCCCCTTCAACGGGACCAGCGGCAGCCCGTTCGGCCTGGGCAGCAGCACCGCCGGACGCAGCGGCACCGTCGGCGCCGGCGGCTCGGCCCTGCGCGGCTCGGGCGGCGGCGTCGGCTCCGGCAGCAGCGCCCTGGCCGGGCGCGGCGGCAGCGCGGGCGGCCTCGGCGGCGCGGGCGGCTCCGCGTACCGGGCCGGCTCCGGCGGCGCCGGCAGCCTCGGCGCGGCCGGCGGGGCCAGCGCGAAGGGCATGTCCGGGGCCGGCTCCGCGGTCGGCCGGGCCGGCGCGGGCGTCCTGGCGGCCGGCGGCAGCGGCAGTGGCACCAGCGGCCGCAACGGCGCCGCCGGCACCCCCGGCGCGGGCGCCCACGGCCCCGGCGGCATGGGCGGCGGCGGACGCGGCGGCAAGGGCGACAAGGGCGGCAACCGCTTCGTCAGCCCGACCCGGTTCGGCGCCGAGGGCGAGGAGGACGAGGAGCTCTACGGCGACGCCGGCATCCTCGGCCAGGCCGCCGACGTCGACCCGCGCGACCGCCAGTGGCACCGGGCCCGCCGCCGCTGGCTCGACGACGCCCGCGCCGACGGCACCTTCACCACCGCCGAACCGGAACCCGCCACGGTCGCCCCGGCCGGACCCGCCAGCGAGAACGACATGATCAACCAGCTGGCCGGCGTCCTGCTCGGCGGCGGCGCGACCACCCCCGACGGCACCGACGGCACCCCGGCCACCGACAGCACGCCGGACACCGACCGTACCCCCGGCGGCAGCCCCGCGGCCGACCCGACCACGGCCCGGACCGACACCCCGGCGAGCACCCGGACCGACACCCCGGCCGAGGGCGCCGACCGCACGGACGACGCCGCCTACCTGGAGCGCTCGCGCAGCGCCGCCGCCCGCCGCGGCCACCCCGACGCGCCCGCCGCCACCACCGCCCCGGCGCCCGCCGCCGAGGGCGCGGCCGCCGCGCCGCAACGGGCCCCGCTCCGCGAGGAGGGCGGCTTCCAGGTGCCCAGCCCGTTCCTGCGCGCCGCCCTCTCCCGGCTGGCCGCCCCCGCCGCGGACTGACCCGCGCGCCCGCCCGCCGCCACCCCCGCACCGACGAAGGAACCCTCCCATGAGCAACGACGAGTCGGCCTGGTACGCCGCGTCCGAGCCGAGCACGGCCCGACTGCTGCCCGAGGAACCCGTCCAACCCGCCCACCTGCGGGTCGGCACGGTCATCCCCGACAGCGTCCCGCTGGAGCCGCAGCACCGGGTCCTCCGGGCCGCGGAGGAGGGCCAGCAGCCGGCCGAGCCGCTGGAGCCGTTGCAGCCGTTCCAGCGGGTGCAGGCCGAGCCGTTGCAGCCGTTCCAGCGGGTGGAAGCGGAGCCGTTGCAGCCGTTCCAGCGGGGCGTTCCGGCGCAGGAGGCGGAGCCGCTGCAGCCGTTCGAGCGCGGTGTCCCGATGCAGGAGGCGGAGCCGCTGCAGCCGTTCCAGCGCGCTGTTCCGGCGCAGGAGGCCACACCGGACCGGACGTTGCAGCGGGGCGTCCCCGCGCAGGAGGCCGAGCCGTTGCAGCCGTTCCAGCGGGCTGTTCCGGCGCAGGAGGCGGAGCCGTTGCGGCCGATGGAGCGGGGCGTTCCGGCGCAGGAGGCCGCACCGGACCGGACGTTGCAGCGCGGCGAGGCCGAACCGATGCGGACCCTGCAACGCGGCGAGGCCACGCCCGACCGGGCCCTGCGGCGCGGCGAGACCGCCGCCGCCAAGCGGAGCGCGGCCTCCGGCAGCGGGGGGTCGGGCAACGCCGGGTCGGGCTTCCAGGTGGACCCCGACCAGTACCGGGCGGCCGTCTCGCCGATGCTCGCCGCCTCCGAGCAGGTCGCCTCGGTCTACCGCTCGCTGAGCGCCTTCCTGCCCTCGATGGAGTCCCAGAACCCGTGGGGCAACGACGAGTCCGGCAAGAAGTTCGCCGAGGGCGAGAAGGGCTACCTGAAGTACAGCCACGACACCATGGACGTGGTCAAGGGCCTGCCCGAGGCGCTCAAGGGCATCGCCGACGGCCTGAAGGCGATGGCCGAGAGCTACCAGAACGCGGACCAGAACGTCGTCTCCGAACTCGGCGACATCGACAGCCCCGTGCAGATGCCCACCTCCCCCTCCATGCCGTCCACCCCCGTCCACGTCCCGATGACCCCGCGGATCACCCAGAGCGGAAGGCACTGACCCCATGGCTGTCGAACTCCCGGAGCCGCTCCAGTGGGTCCTGCTCCTGCTCGCCGGAACCCGCTGGCCCGAGGCCGACGAGGACCAACTCCGCGAGATGGCGGACCACTGCCGCAAGGCCGCCGACTCCCTCAAGGACGCCACCCAGAGCGCCGACTCGACGATCAAGCGCGCCCTCGACGGACAGAAGGGCAACGCCGCCGAGGCGCTCGGCAAGTACTGGGACAAGTACTCGGTCGGCAAGGGCACCGAGCAGGACCCCGGCTACCTACCCGGCGCGATCAACGCGCTCAACGGCATGGGCGACATGCTTGAGCAGGTGGCCAACTCCGCGGAGACCGCGAAGATCCAGATCATCGCGCAACTCGGCATCCTGGCCTTCGAGTTGGCCACCGCCGAGGCCGAGGCCCCGTTCACCGCGGGCGCCTCGCTGCTCGAGGTCCCGGTGATGATCGCGGCCAGCCGGGTGGTCGTCTCGCAGCTGCTCAAGAAGCTGCTCAAGGAGATGCTCGAGATGGCGGCCAAGCAGGCCGCCCAGATGGCCGCGATCAACTTCCTGGCCCAGGGCATCGAGCTGGCCGAGGGCCACCGCAAGAGCATCGACATGAAGGAAGTCGGCCAGAACGCCCTCGGCGGCGCGGTCGGCGGCGCCTCCGCCCACCTGATCGGCAAGGGCATCGGCGCGGCCGGCAAGAAGATCGGCGCCGAGAGCGCCCTCAACTCCACCGCCGGCAAGATGGCCACCGGCGCGGCCGTCGGCGTCGGCGCCGACGTCTCCACCCAGCTCATCACCACCGGCAAGGTCGACAGCGAGTCCCTGCTCGGCTCCGGCCTCTCCGGCGGCGCGGGCGCCGGCCTGCACGCGGGCGCCTCCGCCCTCAAGGGCCACGCCGCCGCCCCCAAGCCCGCCGAGGCCCCCAAGCTCGACCTCCCCCACAGCACCGGCAGCACCGGCGGCGGCGCGAGCCACGACGGCCCGCCCACCTTCAACAAGTCCGCCACCTCCTCCGGCGACAGCGCCTACCAGGGGCCGTCCGGGACGTCCTCCTCCGGCAGCAGTGGCAGCAGTGGCAGCAGTGGAAGCGGCAGCAGCAGCGGCAGCGGTTCGGCGGAGAGCGCGGGCACGCACGGCAGCACCGGCGCGGGCTCGCTGCTCGGCGCTGGCGCTGGCGCCGGTGCGGGTGCGGGTGCTGCGGCGGCCGGTTCGTCCGGCGGGCACAGCTCCGGGACGAGTGCGAGCGCGGGCGCCGGCGCGGGCGAGTCGAAGGTCAGCGGCCTGGCGCCGTTCGGCTCGGGCCGCAGCGCCGGGGACACCGCGGGCGGCACCCACCCGACGACCACGCCCGTCACCCCCCAGGCGCACGACACCACCACCTCCGCCGGGTCCGCCACCCACGAGACCCCCGCGTCCACGCCGCGCGAGCAGACGGGCGTGCGGATCCAGGACACCCCCGCACCGCACGCCGAGACCCAGGCGGCGACGCCGAAGGTCGAATCGGTGAGGCCGCACACGGACTCCACGCCGACGGCCACCCCGCCGGTCCACGAGAACGTGGCACCGCGCACGGAGCAGGCCGCCCCGGTGCACGAGAACGTGACGGCGCGTCAGGAACCCGCTGCTCAGGTGCACGAGAGCGCTGCTCCGCGTCAGGAGCAGGTCGTTCCGCGCCAGGAGTCGGCCCCGGTGCACGAGAATGTGGCGCCGCGTCAGGAGCCTGCGGCTCAGGTGCACGAGAGCGCTGCTCCGCGCCAGGAGCAGGCTGTTCCGCGCCAGGAGTCGGCTCCGGTGCACGAGAACGTGGCGCCGCGTCAGGAGCCTGCGGCTCAGGTGCACGAGAGCGCTGCTCCGCGTCAGGAGCAGGCTGTTCCGCGCCAGGAGTCGGCTCCGGTGCACGAGAACGTGGCGCCGCGTCAGGAGCCTGCGGCTCAGGTGCACGAGAGCGCTGCTCCGCGTCAGGAGCAGGCTGTTCCGCGCCAGGAGTCGGCTCCGGTGCACGAGAACGTGGCGCCGCGCACGGAGCCGGTGGCGGTTCAGCCGCACGAGTCGCCGACTCCGCAGGTGCACGAGTCGCCCGCGCCGCAGCCGCATGAGAGTGTGACGCCGCGTCCGGAGCCGGTGGCCCAGCAGGTGCACGAGTCGCCCGCGCCGCGCACGGAACCGGTGGCGGTTCAGCCGCACGAGTCGCCGACTCCGCAGCCGCACGAGACTCCGGCCCCGCGCCAGGAGCAGATTGCCCAGCCGCACGAGACTCCGGCCCCGCGCCAGGAGCCGGTCGCCCAGCCGCACGAGACTCCGGCCCCGCGCCACGAGCCGGTCGCCGCGCAGGCGCACGGGACGGCGTTGCCGCACCAGGAGGGTCCTGCGTCGCGGGGGACGGAGCAGTCCGACGGTTCCGCGGCGGCGCACCAGTCCGCGGTGCCGAACCTGTCGGGCGTGCTCGGTGGCGCCGCGAACCTGGCCGGTGGCGGTGGCACCCATCTGGACGGTGGCACTCGGGGGGCGTCCGCCCCGACGCCGATGCGTCCGGCCGGGTCGGAGCAGTTGCCCGGTCAGGAGTCGCCGGACGCGGTCCCGGACGTCACGTCGTCGACCGCCACGCCGCCCCCGATGGCGGGCGGCGGGTACCTGCCCGGTGCGACGGCCGGTGGTGCGGCCGGTGCCGGTCGCGGCGGGGCCGGTGCGTCCGGCCGCCCGACGGGCTTCGGGGCCGTCCCGCGGCAGGACGGTCACCGGTCGGGACCGGTGACCGGTCCGGTCCGCGGTGTCGGTGACGTGGGCGGTGGGATCCGATCCGGGGCGCCGTCAACTTCCGGCGTGTCCGGTTCCGTCCACCCGAACGGCGCGACCGGCAACGGCGGCAGCCACCAGGGCGGCGGTTCGCTCCGGCCCGAGCACGAGGCCGGCCCCGAGTCGTCGCAGGTCCGGGACGAGCACGAGGGCCGGGAGCAGCAGGACGGTACCGACCGGCCGTCGGACCACGACGAGGCCGTGCCGCACGTCGAGCCGGAGCCGTTGCCGCCGGTGGGCACGCCGGAGCACGGGATCATGCACGACCCGGCGAGGTTCCTGGAGGACAACCTCCTCTCGGTGGACTTCTCCGAAGGCGTGAAGCAGCGGATGCCCGGGCTGAGGCCGGGGCAGGACATCGCGTTCCTCAACGCGATGAAGAGCAGCGACAAGCACTGGTTCACGATGGAGCCGGACCCGGCCGCCGGCCACGGCGGCAAGCCCTCCTACCACCTGGTGCCCGCGTGGGAGAAGTACGCGGCGCACTTCGCCGAGCACCCCGAGAGCTTCCCCGGACTCGAGCGCTTCCCCGAGCCGGTCGGGGCCCAGTTGCCGCCGCTGAAGGACGACAGCCACTACGTGAAGGGCGCGTACGTGCCCTACGAAGCCAGCGAGCGTCCCGGTGCCGACCACACCATCGGTCACACCGAGGTCCCGCTGCGCCCGCACCCGGGCCTCCCGCGCGAGGGGCTGGTGTTCACCGACGCGATGAACGGCTGCGCGTTCGTGGCCACCGTCAAGCCCGGCGAGGACACCTTCACGGCGTGGCACTACCAGTCGTACTCCGCCTCGGAGAACCTGCAGGCCGGCGCCGACTTCCGGCTGGGGAAGACCGTCACCCAGTGGGCGGGGCTGCACGACTACGCGGCGCCCCTGCCGCCCGGCCACACGCCGGCGGCGACCAACATGCTGCGCCACAACGGGCAGGGCTGGGAACTGGTCAGCCAGGAGACGCACACGAACATCCTGGATCCGAACCGTCCGCCGACGGTCTCCAAGCAGTCGACCATCCCGTTCGAGGTCGCGACGCAGACCCCGGAGAACCTCGTCAAGATGACGGTGGACCCGTACCACGTCAGGGCGAAGCAGCAGCTCGGACAGTTCCAGGACGCGGCGCACGGCCTCACCAAGGGGCTGGACCCGCGGGACCCGTCCGTCCAGACGCTGAAGAGGTTCGTCAATGACATGAGCGGGCGGCTCGAAGCCCAGGAGCGTCTCGTCGCCGAGCTCCAGCGGCCCGGCAAGACCCTCGCGGACGTCGAGGCCACGGTGGCCCAGCTGCAGAGGGCGAACGAGGCGAACCAGCAGTTCCTGAACGCCAGCGAGGTCCCCATCCGGCAGTTGGCGGACCAGGCCCTGGCGGCCTACCCGAACCGGACCCCCGAGACCCTGCTCTCGGAGTTCCGGAAGTCGGACTGGATCGGGGTGATGCGGGACGAGAGTGCCGCCCGGCAGCCCCAGCCGTCCGGTTCCACCGACAACCCCGGGCCGGTGACCCCGCGACCGGACACGGCCCGGTCCGGCGACGAGAGCACGTCCGTGCCGCCGCCGGTCTCGCCCCCCGCCGAGGGCAGCCGACAGGGCACCGGCGCCCGGGACTTCGGCTCGCTCCCGTCGCGCCCGGCGCCCGCGTCGGACTCGGCGCCCGCGTCGACCACCGCGCACGGCACCGCCGCGCCCGAACACCAGCCGCCCCGTCCGACGGACGCCACCGCGCACGGCACTGCCGCGCCCGAACACCAGCCGCCCCGTCCGACGGACGCCACCGCGCCCGCCCAGGACACCCGGGCCGTCCCGCACCAGCGGGACGCGGACGGCGACGCCACGCCGCAGCCCTCCCCGTCGAACAGCCGCAAGCGCGGACGGGACGAGGACGAGGACGACCAGCCCGTCTCCGAGCAGGAGCCGAAGCGCCGCCGGACGCCGTCGTACGAGAACAGCGACGCGGTCATGCAGGACCGCGGTTTCCGGGCCGTCGGCACCCACGACCCGCTGACGCAGGACCTGGTGAACCACCTCGGCGGCGAAGCGAAGGCGCATCCGCCGGTGAGTCCCGCGTTGCTCGAGAAGGTGAACCCGCACGCCGCGCCCGTCCACCCGGGCGAGGGCTTCCGGGTCGGCGACGACCTGAACGCCTGCATGGAGAACGTCGAGGCCTACCGGGACACCCACTTCGGCCGTCCCCGGGTCGCCGGGCAGACGCTGCACGGGGACGTGGAACAGAACCCGGGCAGCACGCTGTGGAAGCGGCACGACGGTCCGGCGCTGTTCGGCGAGGGCGCCGCCGCGATCCCGAAGCTGATGGAGACGGTCCGGGCCGGCGGCCCGGGCAGCTTCGCCACCGTGCTCGGCGCGGGCAAGGAGGGCACCGGCCACGTGGTCGCGCTGGTCCACGACCACGACGGCCAACTGCGCTGGGCCGACCTGTCGGACCACACGACGGCCCCCGCGACCGGCGGGCTGCCGGAGAACTTCCGCTCCGACTGGACGGTCTGGGCCTCGGTCGCCGACCCGCACGAGAACAACATCTCCGGGCCGCACGACCCCGCCTTCATGGACACCTACTCCAACTTCTCCCGCCCCGAGGAGCGGCCGCTCCCGGAGCCGACCGCCGACCACGAGGGCTTCGGAGCGAAGAAGAAGGACGGGAAGCAGAACCAGGACGACGACCCGGAAGCCGCCCAGCGGCGCGACAACGAGGCCGCCGTCACCCAGGACGGGTCGGTCAGGATCAAGTGGGACGCGGACCAGAAGAAGTGGGTCCCCTCCACCGACGACCAGGCCCACCCGAACGCGTTCTCCGATTGGATGGGCAAGGACTTCACCACCCGCAAGGACACCCCGGTCGAGGTGAACGTCGACCACCTGTCGCAGCCCGAACTCCACCAGTTCGCCGACATGCTGATCCGCAGCGACTACCCGCAGACCGCCACCAAGGTGCTGGAACGGGCCCAGTGGCTGGACGAGCAGGCCCGGCTGGGCAACGACGGGGCCGACCCCGGCAAGCACCTGCGCGCCACCGGCAACGAGATCGTCGGCAAGGGCGACGAACTGCGCGAGCGGCTCCAGCTGCTGACGGACCCCCCGCGCTTCGAGCAGGCCCACCCGACCCCCGAGGCGCGGCGCGCCTACGAGGAGGAGACGGTGCGGCGCGGCGACGAACTGGACCGCCTGCTCAAGGGCCAGGTCACGGGCGCCGCCGACCACGGCGGCCTCTACCACCTGCGCAACGAGTACGGCCCGCTCACCGGCCTCTCCAAGACCCTGTCCGAGCCGCACCCGCAGGGCGCGGGCAGCCGCGTCCCGCTGGCGCTCGACCCGAAGCTGATGGACCTGCTGCACAACCGGGTCCGCGAGTTCCGCCGCGACCAGGCGTACGCCGACGTGCCCACCGGCACCCAGTGGAAGACCGTCCAGCAGGACATCAGGGACAGCGCCGGGCAGCAGAAGCCGCCGGCCTCCGAGACCCCCAAGGTCGAGGACCCGGCGAACCCGCCGAAGCACGAGGACCCGGCGAACCAGCCCAAGGCCGAGGACCCGGCGAACCAGCCCAAGGCCGAGGGCTCGAAGAAGCTCACCAACGAGGACCTGGCAAACCTCCCCGAGGACCTGTCGACCCTCCCACCGGAGCAGCGGGCCGACTTCGTCCGCGCCCTGTCCGATCGCAACCTCGGCAACCTGCGCGACCAGGTCGAACCGCACCTCAAGGACGACCCCGAACTGCAGGACCTCCACGACTCGCTCAAGGACCTGCCCTACCGGCTCAAGCACTCCACCCCGGCCTACCACGCCATCGCCAACTCCGGCATGCTCTCCTCGCAGGGCGACCTCATGCGGCGGGACGTCAAGTTCATGGCGTCCGGGAAGAGCAGCGACACCAACACCAGCAGCCTGGGCAACGACGACTTCGCCTTCTTCCGGATGGAGGTCGGCGACGAGAAGATGGTCACCCGCTACGGCCCCACCACCATGGTGTTCGGCTCCGACATCCTGCAGCACCACGACGGCTGGGTCTCCCTGCACGACCAGCTCGAACCGCTGGACCGCCCGGCCATGCAGGAGTACAAGCTGCCCAACGGCGAGACCGTCCGCACCACCAAGTACGTCGAGGGCTCCACCGCCACCGGCGAGAAGAGCAAGTGGGAGCACACCTACCCCGGCAACGGCGGCGCGAAGCAGCACGTCACCTTCGACCAGGAGGTCTTCCACGGCAAGGACGTGGCCGAGGGCCTCGCCCTGTCCGTCGTCCAGGAGATCCACCGGGGCGGACCCGCGCTCAGGGAACACGCCGTCGGCCTCAACAACGAACTGGCCAAGGCGAAGGGCGACCTGGAAGACGCCAGGGGCACCGACCGCGAACCCGCCGCGAAGAAGCAGGTCGACGAAGCCGAACGCAAACTCGGCGACCTCGTCTCCCGGTTCTACCGCCCCGAGGCGAAGTTCGGCTCCGGCCTCCCGATCGACCCGCGCCCCGGCCACGGCCCCGGCCCGGCCGGCGAGGGCCGGCCGCCGTACCGCCCGCTCACGGTCCACAACCCGGACGGCGACGGCCGCTACCGCAACGACGGCACCCTCGACCCGATCGCGTTCGCCGCCGCCCGGATGTCCGACCGGGTCGACGACCGGCAGCGCGAGGGCGACAAGAACGCCAACAAGGGCGAGAACAAGAGGAACCTCGACAACGCGCTGCGCCAGTACGGTCCCGCCGTCTCCGCCGCGAAGCACTCCGTCGCCCGCACCGAGGAGTTCGTCCAGCAGACCGAGGCCGAGGTCCAGCGCCTCAAGCAGACGGACGACCGGAGCCCCGAACACCAGAAGCAGCTCGCCGCCGCCGAAGAGCGGGCCAAGCAGGCCAACGAGCTGCTCAACGACCGCAAGAAGCAAGCGGAAGAGGTCGTCAAGAGCAACGACGACCTCGAGAAGCGCCGGGAAGCGCTCTCGGCCAAGCCGGAGAAGACCCCGGAGCAGCTGGAAGCGGAACGGCAGAAGGCGGAAGCCGCAGCCGAGGCGCGCCGGAAGAAGGAAGAGACGAAGGCGGCCAAGCTCGCCCGCCGCCAGCAACTGCTGGAGAACCGCGGCAACGAGCAGGCGCCGCAGGGCAGCACCGGGAGCACCGGCACGCCGCGCGGCAACGACAACCAGCCCGGTTTCGGCTCGGTCCCCCACCACGCGCCGCCCACCGAACACCAGGAACCCCCGCGGCAGCAGCACACCGAGGACACCCCCGCCCCGCCGCCGCCCACCGGAACCACCCGCCCCCGGTCCGCCTCGGCCCCGCCCGAACTCGGCACCCAGCACGCACCGGTCCACGAGCAGCACCCGCCGTCCCCCGAGGGGGAGAAGAGCAACAAGGGCCCCGAGGACCACGGGGGCGGAGACAAGGACAAGGCTCCGAAGGACGGCGACGAGGAGCAGGGCAAGAAGCAGGGCGACGAGGAGCAGGGCGAGGGCAAGGCCCCGAAGGACGACGAGGGCGACGGCAAGAAGGACGGCAACGAGGAGCAGGGCAAGAAGGACGGCGACGAGGGCAAGGACAAGGACGAGGAGAAGGCTCCGAAGGACGACACCGAGGAGCGGCCCGAGTTCCCGCCGGCCGGGAAGCTGGTTCCGGTGGCGGCCGACGGTCTGTGCCTGCTGCGTTCGCTGGTCGTCGGCCTGCCCGAGCTCTCGGGCGTGAACGGCGCGCACGACCGGCTGCGGGCCGAGGTCGAGGAGCACTTCCGGACGCTGCCCGTGGACCAGTGGCCGCAGGAGGTCGTCACCAACTACCGCGGCGATCTGGTGGCCCGGGGCAACGCGTCCAGGGAGGAGCTGCTCTCCTACCTTCCCGAGGACGTGCGCGGGGGGTTCGGCGACGTGCCGCTCGCCGAGCTGCGGACGATCGTCGGCGACCACATCCTCACCACTGCCCCGCCGCCGCTCCCGCACGAGCGGCAGGCGCTGCTCGAAACCGTCCGCGACTGGGGGAACCGCTGGAACACCCAGGCGGGCGAGATGCTGCCCGTCGCGGCGGCCAACGCGCTGGGCGTCCGGCTGCGGGTCCTCGACCCGAACGGTGAGCACGTCGGGACGTTCGGCCCGGAGAACGGCCGGCAGGTCACGGTGTACCGGAACGACGGGCCCGAGCACGACGCGCCCGCCCACTACGACGGCAGCGCGCCGGTGCCGCGCCCGGAGGGTGCCCCGTCGCCGAGCCACGGGAAGTGGGAGAACGCGCTCAAGGAGCAGGAGAAGAAGCAGCCCGAGCCGGAGCAGGAGCAGGAGAAGAAGCAGCCCGAGCCGGAGTCGGAGAAGAAGCAGCCGGAGCCCGAGCCCGAGTCGGAGAAGAAGCAGCCGGAGCCCGAGCCGGAGCAGGAGAAGAAGCAGCCCGAGCCCGAACTCCCCTCGCCCGAGGGCAAGAAGGAGTCCACGGCGCCCCGGCCGATCGCCGGGACGGACCTGGTGGTCGGGCTGACCGGGAACGAGAAGGCGGTCCGGGAGCAGGTGGTCGCGGCCATCGAGCGGATGGTGCCGGGGGACCGGGCGGCGGCGCGGGCGTTCGCGGAGGAGCACTTCGGGCCGGCGACGCTGCGCCCGATGCTCGGGGCGCTGTCCCGGGGCGAGGTGTGGACGGCCTCGTTCGAGCGGCACGGGTGGAGCGGCAGCGTGGAGTTGCGCGGCCGGGTCACCGAGTCGAAGCCCGCGGGGACCGACAAGATCGAGTTCGAGAACGGCGCGGACCGGACGGTGGCGACCGGCGGGAACCGGAACTCGCAGTGGCAGTACAACGTGGGCGTCCAGGTCCGGGAGTCGAAGGGCATCGCCGATCCGACCGAGATGGTGGGGTACTTCCACGACCGCGGCCAGGCCCAGGTCGACGTGGACCTGGGCGGCATGGTGGCGCGGTCGAAGACCTCCGGGACCGCGGAGCTGTTCGACTCGACGATGCGGCTGGAGCTGGACTTCGGCAACATGAGCCACCGGGGGACCCCGGTGCGGACCGAGTCCGGGCACACCGCGCAGGTGGACCTCACGATGAGGGTGGCGGTGCCGGAGCGTCCGACGATGGGGGCCGACAGCGAGCACCGGGTGCCCCCGCAGCGGCTGTTGGACGGCCGGGTGGGCGGTCAGGAGATCGTGCTGGACCTGAAGCCGCGCGACGGCGGCTCGGGCAAGCGGCCGGTCGAGGGGCTGCTGGACCACGTCGAGCAGGCGGGTGCGCGGGAGTTCGGCAAGGACTGGCCCGCGATGAAGGAGAAGGTCCTCGCCGAGGTCGACTTCGGACGCCTGCAGCGGGACCTCAAGTCGATGACGGCGGGCGAGCCGCTCACCGTCAACCTGACGGACCGGAACGGCAAGAGCCTCGGGACGGTCGAGATCGGGGCGCGGGTCGGCACGCTGGAGCAGGTCGGCACCACGAAGGAGACCGAGTTCAACATCGGCACCACCGTCCAGCAGGTCCACAGCACGGCGACCAACAAGGGCAACGCGGGCCAGCTCGGCGCGTCGCTCGGGTTGAAGCCGGGTGCGGCCCTGATCAACGTCGGTGGTTCCGGGCGGCTGGGCCGGGACGTGGTGGAGATCTCCGGTGACAGCCGGGTCTCCCAGCTGACCAGCAAGTCGAAGGTGCCCGGTGTGCTCTACGACGGCGCCGTGCACTACGAGGTGAAGTTCAACGGCAAGGACACGGCGCACCCGGCGGGCGAGGCCGACGTCCGGCTGCTGGTCGACCGGGCGGACACCAAGGCCCCCGTCGCGGCCCCCAAGCCCGAGGACGAGGGCAGCACGGAGCCCAAGGACTCCAAGGACGCGAAGGACGTGAAGGACGCGAAGGAAGGCGGCGGGGAGCCCAAGGCCAAGGGTGCGCCGGAGCCCGAGCAGCACGAGGTGGCCGGCCCGCCGGAGTCGGTGTGGCGCGGCGGCAACGACCGGGGCGGGCTCGGCGAGGACGTCGTGGTCCGGGACGTGGAGAACACGTCCGCGCTGCGCGCGGCGGTGGACGCCAAGGGCCGGGAGCGGTTCGGCAAGGACTGGGACGCCGTCCGCGAGCAGGTGCTGCAGGGCTTCAGCCAGCCGAAGCTGGCCTCCCGGATGACCGGCATGACCCGGGGCGAGCCGCTGGTGGTGAAGATCCCGGGCAAGGAGGACATGGTGGTCACCGCCACCGCCCGGGTGCAGGAGATGACCTACCGGCGCGAGGACGGCAAGGCCGCGCTGAACACGGTGAACGAGAACAGCTCGTTCACCGTGGAGCGGCGGATGCTGGCGCGCACCGCGGCCGGCAACGGCCAGCTCGGCGGGACGGTCGCCAAGGGCGCGCCCGGCGGCGACCTGCTGGCCACCGGTTCCGCCCAGCACCGCCACCGGGAGGGCGGGCAGGACCGGCAGGCCGACCGGGTCTACGCCAACGGCAAGTACAACGCGCCGCAGGTCATCTACGGTGCGAAGCTCGCGGTGGACGTGCACTTCGGGCGCCCGGGCGAGACGCTGCCGGGCGGCCGTTCGGACACCACGGCGCCGCTCGGCATCGAGGTGGGCCTCGAAGCCGGGAACACGGTCAAGTCGAAGGTGGCGAAGACCGAGGACGGCACCCACACCTTCACCCGGCCGGAGAAGCTGCCCGAGGCCGCCCCCGTGTCCGCCGCCGCGAAGGCGCCCAACCCGGACGCGACGCACACCGCGCCGCCCCGGATCCACGAGCGGGGCGAGCTGAACGCCTCGTACGTGGTGCACAGCCTGAGCGGCGCGGACCAGGTCCGCACCACGGTGGAGAACGCCGTCCGCACGAAGCACGGCGAACTGTCGGAGGAGACCCGCCAGCAGCTCGGGGAGACCTTCGACCGGCTCGCGCTGAAGTCGCAGCTCTCCCAGCTGACCCGCGGCGGGAAGCTCACCGAGACGGTCTCCGGCACCACCTGGAAGGCCGAGATCACCGTCACCGCCCGGACCGGGGAGTCGAGTTACCACTCCACGTCGAAGGACTACGAGTTCGAGTCCGGCACCCGCACCTCCAGCGGACAGGGCAGCCTGGGCGACCGCCGCACCCGGCTGAACGGCGGCGGGATCGGCCGGCTGAAGACCCCGGTGCTGGACGTCACGGGCGGCTCCAGCTACCGGGTGGACCGCACGTACGGCCACAACTCCGAGACGGTCGGCTCGACTTCGAACCGCGGCAAGCACGTCGAGACGGCCGTGCTGTTCGACGTGGACGCCAAGTACGACGTCAAGGTCGAATTCAAGCGGCTGGGCATCGCCGACGGCTCGGTCACCCACCAGGTCGACACGGTGGCCCGGGTCGCGGTGCCGGAGCGCGACGCCGTCCCGGTGCCGAAGAAGGAGGACACCGCCCCGGCCCCGAAGGACGAGGAGGGCGCAGCCCCCAAGGAGGCCCCCAAGGAGGCCCCGAAGGACGCACCCAAGGAGGACCCGAAGGACGGGAAGAAGGACGCGGAGCCGACCGGGCGGACCACCTCCCGGCAGCCGAAGGGCTTCGTGGAGCGGCGGCGGCTGGACTCCTCGGCGATCGTCACCGACGTGCACGCGCTGGGGGACCGGAACGGTTCGGCCGGTACGGGCGGCGGGGCGCCCGGGCCGCGGCGGACGCTCGGCGAGTCGATCCGGGACCAGGTGGAGTCCGGCTGGAAGCCCCGCCGCGGCGGCGCCCGGCCGGACGGCGCGGCCCGGCCCGAGCGCAACCCGTTCGGCAGCGACTGGGAGGGGATCAGCCGCAAGCTGGACGCGGAGCTCACCCCGGACCGGCTGCAGTCCCGGCTCAAGGGCATGACCGCCGGTGACGAGATCGTGGTGCGGCACGGCCGGACCACCGTCCGAGTCGGCGCCGTGCTGCGGGACCGGATGGAGCACCTCGGCGAGTCCGGCACCACCGAGTTCAACGCCGGCACCGACGTGCAGCGCACCTTCGCCCGGACCGAGGGCGGCGGCAACTCCAAGATCGGCGTCCTCGGGGCGACCGGCGCGGCCCCGATCCCCGGCGCACCGGTCTCGGTGACCGCCGGACTGACCGGCACCGGCGGGCACGGCCACGACCACACGGAGGTCCGGACCGAGTCGACCACGGCCGGCCTGGCCACCAAGTCGAAGCTGCCCGGCAGTGCCTACCGGGGCGAGGCGGAACTCCAGTTCACCATCACCCGCAAGCCGTGGGTGGGCACCTCGGTCCACCAGCGGCGCACCGCGACGGTCGGCTTCGAGACCATCGTGGAGACCGGCGAGACCGTCCCGGTGGAGCCCTTCGTGAACGGGAAGGCGCCGGCGGCCAAGGCCCCCGAGGGGGAGACCGCCCCGGCGAAGGCCCCGGAAGGCAGCAAGACAGAGCCGACGAAGGCTCCGGAAGGCGGCAAGACGGAAGGCAGCAAGACGGAAGGCGGCAAGACGGAGCCGCAGGGCCGGAAGTCCGAGGAGGAGACGGACCCGAACGACAAGTACGGGCGGGACGAGGTCGTCGACGACCCGGCGCGCACCGTCCCGGTGAAGGCGCCGGAGACCACCGCGGTCCCGGTGCCGCCGGAGCGGATCTGGGAGAACGGCCTGCGTGACACCGACGCGCTGCGCTGGCTCGGCGACGTCGGCGGCGTCCGGGACGTGGTGCGGCTGCGCGGGCAGGACTACTTCGGGAAGACCTCCTGGAAGGAGCTGGAGCCCAAGGTCAACGCGCTCACCACGCACAGCCACCTGTCCGCCATGTTCGGCACCGCCAGCCAGGGCGGGGGGATCAGCGCGACCGCCCCGACCAACCGGGTCACGCTCGGCGGCGGCAAGGGCGTCGAGGTCGGCGTGAAGGTGGTCTCGCTGGAGCACGACGGCAGCAACGAGAAGACGGACCTCAGCCCCGCCAACACGACGGCCTCCGGCACCGCCCGCTCGGACCTGTCCGCGAACCACGCGGGCGCCCAGGCCCAGGTCGGCGCCAAGATCACCGGCGACGTCACCACCAGCCCGGGGATCACCGCCGGGGCCCAGCGGCTGTGGCGGGAGGGCGGCAGCCTCAACGAGGCCGGCCAGACCGTCTCCAACGGCAAGTTCGCGGCCCCCGTGGACCGCTACCAGGGCTACGCCGAGGTCGAGGTGACGTTCTTCGACAAGGGCAAGGACCCGGTCGTCGAGAAGGGCCTGCTGCCCATCACCCTGGACGTCCCGCGCGGCGAGTCCCGCACCGTGGACGTCCCCGGCGACCAGTACCGGGCCTTCAGCCCCGAACACCGGGACGGCACCCCGCACTTCACCGAGGGCGGCCGCCTGCTCGACCAGGTGCACGACGCGGTCCACGGCAGCAGCGGCGGCTACGACCACGGGGCGCTCACGCCCGCCGAACGCGAGCAGTTGGCCGGCACGGTGCGGCTCGGCCGGGCCGCCTACGGCCAGGCCCTCACCGCGGGCACCCCGCTCGCCCAGCAGCGGATCCAGGCCACCCACCGGCTGGTCGAACTCTCCGGCGGCAGCTCCGAGTCCGCGGCCGGCCTGCTCGGCGACCTGCTCAAGGCCCCCGCCGGGGAACCGCTGCCGGCCACCGAGGTGCGCCGGGCGCTCGACTACGTGGTGCGACGCAGCGCCGAGGGGCCGTTCACCCTCGACGACCTGGTCACCGGCGCCCGCGAGGGCTGGCCGACCGACCGGCCGTACGACGTCCGGCGCGAGACCTGGACCGACCACGGCCCGGCCAGCGGCCTGCTCACCTCCGCGATGGCCACCGCCTCCGGCGCCGTCCTGCCGCTGCTCGGCAACGGCGCGGCGGGGGCGGGCGGGGTGCTGCACCTCACCGTCAGCGGCGAGGGTCCCGGACTGCCGATGCACCGGCAGTTCACCCTGGACGGCGACCCGGTGCAGCGGATCGGGGAGATCGAGGCGGAGACCTACTTCAAGCCGGGCGTCTCGCCCCGCGAGGTCACCGTCCGGTTCGCCGGCCCGTCCGAGCACGGCCAGGACTGGGACTACCGGATCACCGCCCGCTCCGACCGCAGCCGCGAGCTGATGCTCAGCCACCGCCGCCCCGAGCCGGTCCCGGCCCCGGCGCCGGAAGCCGGGCCGGGCGAGTCGGCCGGCGGCACCTCACCGGCGGCCGCGGCGGCGGCCGCCCGGGTCGAGGCGATGCGCCGGCACGTCGAGGCGCTGCGGGCGGCGGGGGCGCCGTCCGCCTGACGGCACCGGGCACCCGTCGGGCGGCACCGCGCCGCCCGGCGGGGCACCGGATCCGCCCGGCGGGGCACTGCGGTCGTCCGGTGGGGCACCGGGCCCGTCCGGCGGGGCACTGCGGCGGGCCCGGTGGTGTGCACCGGATAACGACCGGATAGCCTCCCTCACCGAACAATGCACCACAGTGGGGGGTACACGGTGAAATTCCGGCTGCTCGGGGCAGTTGCCGCGGACGGAGCCGACGGCGAGCTCCGGCTCGGGCCGGAGAAGCGGCGCAGTCTGCTCGCCCTCCTGCTGCTGCGCCGCAACCGCGCGGTGTCCGTCGCCCAGCTCACCGAGGCGCTCTGGGTCGACGAACCGCCCGCCAACGCCCGCACCGTCGTGCAGAGCCACATCTCCCGGCTGCGCGCCCTGCTCGCCGAGGCCGGGGCCGGCCGGCACGGCGTCGGGCTGACCACCGCGGGCGACGCCTACACCCTGTGCCTGCCCGAAGGGCTGCTCGACGTCGAGCAGTTCGACGCGCTGGTGGCCGCCGCCCGCACCGAGCAGCGCTCCACCGAGGTGGTCGGCGCCCTCGAGCACGCCCTCGGCCTGTGGCGCGGACCCGCCCTCACCGGCACCGTCCCCAGCGCCCCGCTGGAAGCCTGGCGGCAGACCCTGGAGGAGAACCGGCTCGCCGCCGTCGAGACCCTCGCCGACCACCTCCAGCGACTCGGCGAACCCGCCCGCGCCGCCGAACTGCTGCGCGCCGAGACGGTCGCCCACCCGCTGCGCGAGTCGCTGGTCTCCGCGCTGATGCTCGCCCTGTTCCGGGCCGGTCGGCAGTCCGACGCCATCACCTGGTACCACCGCACCCGGGAGTCGCTGGCCGACCGCCTCGGCGTCGACCCCGGCCGGGCCCTGAACGCCGCGTACGAGCGGATCCTGCGCGGCGAGGGCGCCGCGGCCGCGGCCGCCGGGGCGGACCACGCCGCCGGGCCCGCCGACACCGCCGGACCCGCCGCGGCGCCGGTCGGGGTGCCCGGCATCCCCGTCCAGCGGGGCCGGCTGCGGCCGGCCGCGCCCGTCGTCCCGGCGCCCGCACCCGTGCTCTCGTCGGCCACGCCCCCGGCCAAGGCCCCGGACCGGGACGCCGCCGAGCTGCCCGCCGTCGACCTGCTGCCCCGGCCGCCGCGCGGCTTCTACGGCCGGGGCACCGAACTCGCCGCCCTCGGCGACGCGTTGAGCACCGGGCCGGACGGTGCGATCGCGCTGGTCACCGGCCCGGCCGGGGTCGGCAAGACCGCGCTCGCGCTGGACTGGGCGCACCGGCACGGCCACCGCTTCCCCGACGGCGTGCTGTTCGCCGACCTCGGCGGTTTCAGCGACCGCCCCGACCGCGAACTCGGCGACGTGCTGGCCGAGTTCCTGGCCGCCCTCGGCACCGCCCACGAGGACCTGCCGCCCACCCTGGCCGGCCGCGCCGCCCTCTACCGGCGGGCCACCACCGGCCGCCGGCTGCTCGTCCTGGTCGACAACGCCCGCGAGTCCGAGCAGGTCCGCCCGCTGCTCCCGGCCGGCGCCGACTCGGCCGCGCTGGTCACCAGCCGGCACCGGATGCTCGGCCTGGTCGCCTCCGAACTCGCCCGTCCCGTCCCGCTGTCCGTGCTGGGCCCGGAGGAGTCCTCGGCGCTGCTGGCCCGGGTGCTCGGCCCGGCCCGGATCGCCGCCGAACCCGAGGCCGCCCGCGAACTCGCCGACCTGTGCGACGGGTTGCCGCTCGCGCTGCGGATCGCCGCCGCCAAGGCCGCCGCCGACCCGCGCCGCGGCCTGGCCGCCGTCACCGAGCAACTGCGGCACGAGCAGCGCCGGTTGAACCACCTGGCGGCCGAGGAGATCAGCGTCACCAGCGCCCTGCGGATCTCCTGCGAACAGCTCCCGCCCACCGCCGCCCGGCTGTTCCGCGCCCTCGGCCTGCACCCCGGCCCGATGGTCGACGCCTACACCGCCGCCGCCCTCGCCGACCTCGAACACCCGGACGCCGCCCAGGCGTTGGAGCGGCTCGCGGCCACCCACCTGGTCACCGAGACCGACGCCGAGCAGTACACCCTGCACGACCTGGTCTGGCTGTACGCCCGCCAGCTCGCCGCCGAGACCTCCCGCGCCGAGCAGCGCACCGCCCGGGCCCGGCTCGCCGACCAGTACCTGTACGCGGGCCTGGCCGCCGCGCAGTGCGCCGAACCCGGCAGCAAGCCGTGCTGCGAACCGCCCGCCGGCAGCCACCGCCAGCGCACCGTACCGGAGTTCACCGCCATCGGGGACGCCCTGCACTGGCTCGGCGCGCACCGCGAGACGCTCGCCGAGGTGATCGCCACCGCCACCCCCGAACGCACCTGGCGGCTGGTGCTCACCCAGTGGCCGCTGATCCTGCGCCGGGTCCGCGACGGCTGGGTTCCGCAGCTCCAACTCGCCCTGGAGGCCGCCGTGGAGGCCGGCGACCTGGACGGCGAGAGCCAGGTCCGGGCGCTGCTCGGCTGGGTCCTGGTCTCCAACCGCCGCCTGCACGAGGCCGCCGCCTGCCTGGCCCCCGCCGCCGAACTCGCCGCCCGGGCCGACAACCAGGTCGGCCGGGCGATCGCCCTGATCAACCTGGCCGCCGTCCACTCCGAACTCGCCGACCACGCCGCCGCCGGAGCCGGACTCGCTCAGGCCCTGGAGATCGCCCTGGCCGCCGACCACCCGCACACCACCGCCCTCGCCCTGCTCAACCTGGCCCGCCACCACCTGGGCACCGGACGCCCCCGGCCCGCCCTCGACCACGCCCTGCACGGCCTCGCGCTGAGCACCGGCACCCACTCCGACCCGCGCCGCGTCCTGCTGCACACCACCGCGGGCGAGGCGCTCTCCGCGCTCGGCCGCCACCCCGAGGCCCGGGCCCGGCTCGGCGCCGCCCTCGCCGAGGCCGAACAGGTCGGCCACGACGAGGCCACCGCCGAGGTCCTGCGCGCCCTGGCCCGCGCCGAGGACGCCGCCGGACACGGCCACGCCGCCGCCGCGCACCGCCTCCGGGCCGACCTGCTGTCGCCCGTCTGACGCCCCGTCACCCGCCCCCGCGCCGGGCGTGATCCGCGTCACGCGCCGCGCTGACAATGGGACGTTAACCAGGCGCAGCCGAAAGGCAAACGCCCCTCGGGAGGATGGCCGCACGGCAGCGCGGACCCGCCCGGCCGGCTCCAGGCGCGTGCACGGCTCCGGCCCACCCGACCCCGCCCGACCGGACCGGCCCCCGGCACTCCGCCGCCGAACGGACCGTACGGACCGCACCGGCGGTCCGCGGTCCCATCGGACACGGACACCCTGGAGGGGCGCGGTGGCGGGCGAGACGGTGCAGATCGACCTCGACGAGGTACAGGCGGCGGCCAAGACCATCGCCGGACTGCTCGACGAACTGAACGGCCCGATGAACCAGCTCGAGGCCAAGGTCAAGCAGGTCCAGGACAAGGTCTACGGCAGCGACCTGCTCGGCAAGTCCCTGATCGGCGAGACCTCCGGCATCGGCGGCCTCGGCACCCACCAGACCCAGGTCCTGGAGGGCATCCGGGAGTTCCTGCGGAACGCCGCCGCGGTCGGCGCCAACCTCCAGACCATGGCGGCCCGCCACCAGAGCGTCGACGAGGAGCACGCCGCCGACCTGCGCCGGCTCGGCACGGAGACCGGCGGCACCGGCGCCACCGCGGTGGACGCCGTCGCCAAGACGCAGCCCGCCGTGCCGCTGTCGGCGCCGCTCATCCCCGCCGTGCCCGCGTCCGAAGGGGTCCCGGTCTCCGCCGAGGTGCCGTCCGTCCCGGCCGGCCAGCCGGTCTCCGCGCCCGCCCCGGCCCCGGCGCCCGCGCCCGGCATCGGGTACCACGACCCGACCGCGCCCGACCTCGACTACAACAAGCCCGCCCCGCCCCCCGAGACCCACACGGGCGGCGGAGGCGGCCAGCGCAACTACATCTGACGCCCGGTCACCCCGCCGCGTCCCCGCGTCCGCCCCGCCCCGTCCCTCCGCCCCGCTCCCCGTCCGCGCCCGAGAGAGCCGCCCGCCATGATCCTGCTGCCCGCCGAACTCGCCGACGTGCTCAAGACCGTCCAGAACAACGAGAACGGCAAGGACATCTTCTTCCCCGACGGGAACGAGGACCTGATCGCGGAGCTCGCCGCCGCCTGGGACCGGTGGAACGAGGCCGCCGACGGCCACGTGCAGGGCATCGTCCAGGCCGCCCAGCGGGCGATGTCCAGCATGTCCGGCCCCGCCGCCGACAGCTTCTCCCAGTACCTGCAGAAGTTCGCCTCCGGGGCCGGCTCGCACGTCGCCACCACCCTGCAGGCCGGGCAGGCGATCGCCCAGAGCCTGCACGGCGCGGCGCAGGCCGTGACCGGCACCAAGAACGAGATGATCCGCGAACTCCAGTACGCCAAGGAGTACATGGCGTCCCACCCGGCCGGCAAGAAGAGCGACATCGCCCAGTCCGAGGGCGTCAAGCAGGCCGCCGCCGTCTACCACCAGTACATCGGCCAGGTCGGCAGCAACGTCGACGGCATGCTCCGGCAGAGCGCCGACCACATCACCGACATGACCGGCATGGCCAAGACCTGCGCCCTCAACGGCAGCAACGGCGGCGGCGCCGGTGCGGGCGGTGCCGGTGCGGGCGGCCCCGGCACCGGCCTGGACGGGATCACCCCGCCCCCCGGCGCGGACGGCGGCGCGGGCAGCGGATCCGGCGGCAGCGGTCCGGACGGCGGCGGACCCGGCTCCGGGGCGGGCAGCTCCGGGGCGGGCGGGCCCGGCGGCCTCGGTTCGCACAGCGGCGGCGCGGGCCTGGGCAAGGGCAAGACGCCCGCGATCCAGCCGTTCAAGCCGCTCACCCCGGCGATGCCGACCGTCCCCGACTTCACTTCCGGCAGCGGCAAGCTGCCGGTCTACTCCCCCCTCCCGCTCAGTCCCAGTGGGGGGCTGAGCCTGGCCGGCCTGTCCGGGCTGGACACGGGCAGCGCGCTCGGCGGGGGCTCCGGCTCCGGCGCGCTGTCCCCGTTCGGCGGCGCGGGCGGCGGGGCGGGGGGCGGGGCGTTCGGCCTCGGCGGCAGCGGCAGCGGCAGCGCACTGGCGGGTGGGACCGCGGGCGCCGCCGCCAACGGCCTCGGCGGAGCCGCCTCCGCCGTCGGCCGGGCCGGAGCCGGACTCCTCTCCGCCGCCGGGTCCGGACGTGGGGCCGGACCCGGCGGCACCGCCGCCGGAGCCCACGGCCCCGGCGGCATGGGTGGCGGCGGACGCGGCGGAGCCGGCAAGGACGGCAAGAAGGGCAACCGCTTCCTCAGCCCCAGCCGGTTCGGCGCCGAGACCGAGGACGAGGACCTCCCGAAGACCGACCGCGGCATCCTCGGCCAGGCCGCCGAGACCGACCCGCGCGACCGCAAGTGGCAGCAGGCCCGCCGCCGCTGGCTCGACGACGCCCGCGCCGACGGCGCCCTCACCGCCCCCGAGACCGAGGCCGCCCCCGCCGAGACCCCCGTCACCCCCGCCAGCGAGAGCGACGCCCTCGCCCTGCTGGCCGGCGTCCTGCGCGGCACCGACGACACCGACGGCACCGCGGACGACGGCCCCGCCGCCCCCGGCGACACCGCGACGGCCGTCGGCGGCGAAGGCACCAGGTCCCAGGACGCCACCACCCAGGCCGCCGACCGCGACGACGCCTACCTCGACCGCGCCAGGACCGCCGCCGCCCGCCGCGGCCACCCCGACGCACCCGCCGTACCCGACGCGGCCACCACCTCCACCACGTCCACCACCCCGGCCACCCCGACCGCCGCCGCCGAGGCCAAGCCCGCACCCATCCGGGAGGAAGGCGGCTACCAGGTCCCCAGCCCCTTCCTGCGCGCCGCCCTCACCCGCCTCGCCGCCCCGACCGACTGAACCAGCAGAGGACCCCCCATGACCACCGACGAGCCCGCCTGGTTCACCACCCCGGCCCACACCGCCCGGCACTACCCCGAAGGCACCGTCCCCGCCCAACCCGTCCTGCCCGACGGAGTGGAACCGGCCCGGATCGGCACCGTCCTGCCCGACGGAGTGGAACCGGCCCGGATCGGCACGGTCCTGCCCGACGGGGTGGAACCGGCCCGGATCGGCACCGTCCTGCCCGACGGCACGTTCCCCGCCTACACCGCGAGGTCGTCCGCGGAGGGGGTGCCGGCGGAGTTCGGCGAGCGGACGTTCCCGGCGTACCAGGAGCGGGTGCCCGCGACGGAGGGGATACCGGCGGAGTTCGGCGAGCGGACCTTCCCGGCGTACCGGGCCGGGGTTCCGGCATCGGAGGGGGCGCCGCTCAGGGCGACGGACGGGACGATCCCCGCCTACCAGGCTGGGGTTCCGGCATCGGAGGGGGTGCCGCTCACGGCGACGGACGGGACGATCCCCGCCTACCGGGCCGGGGTGCCCGCCACGGAAGGGGTGCCGCTCAGGGCTGCTGACGGGACGGTTCCGGCCGAGCAGGTGGGCCGGGCGGCGTCGGAAGGGGTGCCGACGGACCGGGCCGGGACGGTGCCCGGGGTGGCGAAGGAGACGGGCACCGTTCCGGCGGGCACGACGATGACGCCCCGTCAGCCCGCGGGCGCCGCCGCCAGAACCACCGGGGGCGCGGGCAACACCGGGGCGGGCTTCCGGGTCGACCCCGCGCAGTACCTGGCGGCGGTCTCACCGCTGCTCGCGGCGTCCGAGCAGGTGGCCGCGCTGAGCAGCGCGCTGAGCGGCTACCTGCCGTCGCTGGAGTCCCAGAACCCCTGGGGCAACGACGACTCCGGCAAGAAGTTCGCGGAGGGGGAGAAGGGCTACCTGAGCTACAGCCACGACACCCTGGCCGTCCTCAAGGAGCTCTCCGGCGACCTGAAGAACATCGCGGACGGCCTGAAGGCGATGGGCCAGAGCTACCAGGACGCGGACTCGGCGATCACCGCCGACCTCGGCGGCCAGGACCAGGGCACCGCCCCGCTCCCCCCGGCGCCGTCCGCGCCCCGTCCCCCCGTGCACGTCCCGATGACGCCGCACCTCACCCAGAGCGGAAGGCACTGACCCACGATGGCCACCGAACTCCCGGAACCGCTCCAGTGGGTGCTCCTGCTGCTCGCGGGCTGCCGCTGGCCCGAGGCCGACGAGGACCAGCTCCGCGACATGGCCGAGCACTGCCGCAAGACCGCCGAGGGGCTGAAGGACACCTCGCGGGGGGCCGACAGTGCGATCAAACGCGCCCTGGACGGCCAACAGGGAAACGCCGCCCAGTCGTTGGGCGCGTACTGGGTGAAGTTCTCGGTCGGCAAGGGCACCGAGAACGACCCCGGCCGGCTCGGCGGCGCGGTCAACGCGCTCAACGGCATGGGCGACATGCTGGAGCAGATGGCCAACTCGGCCGAGACCGCGAAGATCCAGATCGTCGTGCAACTCGGCATCCTGGCCTTCGAGATCGCCACCGCCGAGGCCGAGTCGGTGGTCACCGCCGGGGCCTCGATGCTCCAGGTGCCGGTGATGATCCAGACCCAGCGGCAGATCGTGCTCGGGATCCTGAAGAAGCTCGCCACCGAGATGATCACCATGGCGGCCAAGCAGGCCATCCAGATGGCCGCCATCAACCTGCTCGCCCAGGGCATCGAACTCGCCGAGGGCCACCGCAAGAGCATCGACATGAAGGAAGTCGGCCAGAACGCCCTCGGCGGCGCGATCGGCGGCGCCACCGGACACCTGCTCGGCGCAGGCATCGGCGGCATCGGCAAGAAGCTCGGCGCGGAGGCCGCCCTCGGCTCCACCGTCGGCAAGATGGCCACCGGCGCGGCCGTCGGCGTCGGCGCGGACGCCCTCACCCAGCTCATCACCACCGGCGAGGTCGACGGCTCCTCCCTGCTCGGCTCCGGCCTCTCCGGCGGCGCGGGCGTCGGCCTGCACGCGGCCGGCGCCGCCGCCAAGGCCCACGCCAACGCCCCCAAGCCCGGCGAGGGCCCGCACCTCGACATCCCCGGCCCCACCGCCCCCGGCACCGGCGGCCGCCAGGACGGACCTCCGCCGTCCTTCACCAAGCCCGACTCCGCCCCCACCGGCGAGAGCAGCTACCACGGCCCGGAGGGCAACAGCAGCAGCACCGGCAGCGGCACCGGCACCGGCAGCGAGAGCAGGCCCAACGGCCTCACCCCGTTCGGCTCCGGCCGCACCAGCGACGCGCCCCCGCCGTCCTACGCGGAGGCCACCTCCGGTTCCGGCCGCCACGAGGCCCCGCCGTCCTACGCGGAGGCGACGAGCGGGTCCGGCCGCCACGACGCGCCCACCGGTTCCGGCCGCCACGAAGCCCCGCCGTCGTACGCGGAGGCGCCCGGCCGACACGAGGCCCCGCCGTCGTATACGGAGGCGCCCGGCCGACACGAAGCTCCGCCGTCGTACGCCGAAGCGACGGGCCGTCACGAGGCCCCGCCCGTCCACCCCGAGACGACCGGCAGCACGGGCGGCCACGACGCGCCCACCGGCTCCGTCCGCACCGCCGACGCGCCCCTGCCGCACGAGACCGCGGGCAGTCACACCGGCACGTCCGGCTCGCACGAACCGTCGTCCCAGCCCGCGGCGACGCCCGTGGCGAGCGTCCGCCCGGATGCCCAGCCCGTCCACGAGGCGAACGCCGAGCACGGCGGCCCGCAGGAGCAGTCGTCCCGGCCGTCCCAGGCGGACGTCCGTCAGGAGAGCGTCCCGCTACGGGAGTCGGGGGCCGGGCACGACGCGCCCCAGTCCGGTACCGCGCATCCGTCCGGCGCCGTGCCGGGCGGCGCTACGGGCCCGGTGCCCAACCTCGCGGGCGCCACCCACATCGACGGCGGCTCCCGGCTGGCGGGTGCCGGTGCGACGGCGGTCCGGCCGACGCCGCCGGACGCGGCGTCGGCGGCTGCGCACCCGGGCGGTGCCGGTGACACGGCGCCCCCGGCGGGAGCCGGTACGCAGCAGGCGCCGGTGCAGATGCCGATGACGGGCGGCCTCGGAACCGCCCCGACGGGCGGCGGCGCCCACACCGGCAGCGGCAGCACCGGCGGACACCAGCCGCCGCGCCCGGCCACGTCCGGCCCGGTCCGGCCGTCCGGCGCCACCGAGCGCCCGTCCGGCGGAACGATCCGCCCGGGCGCGGAACGCCCCGCCCGTCCGGAGACCCCCGCCCCCGACCGCCCGTCGACCGAGCCCACCGAGCACGCGCCCACCGAACACACCGAGCACGCGCCCACCGAACACACCGAGCACGCGCCCACCGAACACACCGAGCACACCGACAGCACTCCGAAGCCGGAGACCGTCCGCCCCGTGGACGCCGACCGGCTGCGGCAGGAGCTGCCGGGCATGTCGGCGCACGAGCGGGCCCAGGAGCTCGCCAACCTCAGCCCGGAGAACCGGCGTTGGCTGGCGCGCGACCCGCGGACCGTGGACGCGCTGCGCAACGGCCTGCCGCCGCACGAGTTCGCCCGGACGGCGTCCGAGCTGCTGGTGCACGTGGACCCGCGGGCCGAACGGGCCGCGTCCGCGCGGCAGGAGGCGCAGCAGCAGGTCGCCCGGATGCTCCAGGACCCGGACACCGCGGCGCGGCTGCTGAAGAGCGGCGCGGACGTGGTGATCGTGCCGAAGGACGTCCGGATGACCGACGTCCCGAGCCTGCACGAGCTGCGCGCGGTGCGGAACGACTCCGACGCGGCGGCCGGCCGGGCGTACGACGACATGCGCGGTTCGGGCGGGCGGCACGCGGCGGTCACCGAGGAGAACCTGCTCGGCGAGGACACCTCGATCGGGCACGGCGGGCACTACGAGGACGGGTACTCCACCACCACCCACGAGTTCAGCCACACCCTGCACCGGCACGGCCTCGACGAGACCGGGCAGAAGCTGATCACCGAGACCTTCCGCAAGAAGGACGGCGACCCGGACGCGGTCTGGCCGGACGGTCCGGGCCGGGGCGCGAACGGCGAGAAGAACTACTCGTCCCGCGACGAGCAGGAGTACTTCGCCCAGCTCACCAACGCCTACCTCGGCACCAACCACGGCACCGACCCGTACACCGGAGAGCCGCGCAACAACGGCGTGGACTGGGTGCGGCACAACGAGCCCGAGATGCTGCCGCTGCTGGAGAAGCTGTACGGCCCGGCCCCGGACCGGCAGGGCGGCGCCAACCCGGTGCACGCCACCGCCGCCGAGAACGACATGTACGCGGGCCTGCGCGAGTTCACGGACCTCGTCGAGGGCAACCACGACACCCCCGAACCGCAACCGCACGAACAACCGCAGCCGCACGCCCGGTTGGACGAGGCCCCGCCGCCCCGCGCCACCGACGACGAACTGCCCGCGCCGCCGCCCGAGCCGTCGCGGCCGCGCCCGAAGATCGAACCGCTGGACAAGCCGCCCACCCCCGACGAGCTGGCGTACATGCACGCCCACCCGAGCGGGGTGGCGATGGTCATCCCACCGACCAAGAACGCGTTCGAACTCGGCGTGAACCGGATGGCGAACAAGTTCCGGCCGACCCCGGACAGGCTGGAGCTGTTCAACTCGATCCTCCCGGAGAAGGACCCCAAGCACGGCAACAGCTCGACGGAGATCGGGTCGAACAACAAGCCGGAGGTCCGGTACAGCGAGAAGGACCACGCGCTGAAGGTGCAGCAGGACCCGGCAACCTTCATGGCCGTCTACGGCAGCGTGGCCAACCACGTGAACCCCCTGGTCAAAGAGCACCTGCCGCCCGGTGACGTGGCGAACAACAGGATCCTGGAGGAGGGCAGCCGGCTCGACTACCGCACCAAGGACCACCACGCGCAGCAGGACGTCCGCCGCAACATCCTGGAACGGCTGGCCCACCAGGACGCGCAGGCCGAATGGCACCCGGTGCCCGAGGACGAGGTCGCCGGGCGGCTGGCGGGCTCGCCCTCCGCGCTGGACGGCGCGCAGCGGCTGCTCGCGGACCACGAAGGCATCGTCCTGGGCGAGTCGCACAACCACTCGGCCACCTGGGGGTTCCTCACCGGGAACATGGAGCACCTGAAGAACGCGGGTGTCGACACCATCTACCTGGAAGCACTGAAGGACGAGGCCGCCCAGCCCTTGCTGGACGAGTACCTGAAGAGCCCGGCCGGCACCGCGATGCCGGACAAGCTCAGGCGGCTCGTCGCCAGCTACGACAACCACTACAACGCCGGCTCCAGCGGTACGCTCCGCGGTCTGCTGGAGAGCGCGAAGGGCCAGGGCGTCGACGTCCGCGCCGTGGACGGGTACCCCGCGACGGCGGACACCCAGAAGTCCACGCAGGAGCAGGAGGCCCGGGCCCGGAGGTTCAACTCGTACGCGCGGCACATCATCGACACGAACGGCAACCCGGGCAAGTACGTCCTCGTCACCGGCATGGCGCACGTCCACGACCACGCGGTCACCGGCGGCGCCCCGATCCGCGGCACGGCCGACATGCTGGGCGTCCCCGGAGTGAAGCTGACCGGCCCGGACGGGAACCTGGCGACGAGCGAGACCAAGCCCGGCGGTCTCCGGCTGAGCCCGGTGCACGACGCCCCGGTGAACGGGGACGCCGTCCAGCCGGTGCACCAGGACGCTGTCCAGCCCGCGAACGAGCAGCCGGTGCACGAGCAGCCCGCGAACGAGCAGCCGGTGCACGAGCAGCCCGTGCACGAGCAGCCCGTGCAGCGGGACGTCCAGCCCGTGCAGCAGGCGCCGGGCGACCTCCCCTCCTCGCCGCCCCCGCCGCCGCCCGGGTCGCGCCCGGCCTCCCCGCCCCCGCCGCCTCCGCCGGTGCACCCGGTGCCGACCGAGGTCGGGACGTTCTCGGGCAGCCAGGACCCGCGTACCAACCAGGAGTTGGGCGACCGGATGACCGCGCTGCAGGTGCACACCGAGCAGGTGTACGCGCAGATCCAGGAGAACCTGGCCAAGCTGGGCCTGGGCGAGGACGGCCCGGCCGGCGCCCTGCAGTACAACCTCTGGTCGGGGCCCGAGAAGTCGGCGTCCGACCCGAAGCTCGGCCCGGCCTACGGCAACGACCCGGCGAGGACCGGGGAGGGGCAGGCCGCCGCCGCGCCCGGCTACCTGATGAGCTCGACGCCCGAGCACTTCCGGGCGCTGGACGAGATCAAGCAGGGGTACCCGGACGGGAAGATCCCGTCCGACCCGCCCTACCAGAAGGACTTCACCGCCTGGCTGCGGCAGCAGGAGGGGCAGGGCCTGCCGTACGACCCGAAGGCGGCCCAGCAGAAGTTCCACGAGCTGTGGCGGGCGTCCGGCAACCACGAGGGCACGGCGCTGCTGCCGGACGGCTCGATCGCGGTCGGCGAGCACGGCGCCAGGTTCCAGAACGCCTGGGACCGGGCCTCCGACGAGGTCGCCCGGCACGCCACGCTGTCGATGTCGGGCGTGCGCAGCTTCGGGCTGGACGAGACCGACCTGGCCACCGGGCAGGGCACCGCGCACCCGAACCCGATGGGCACCGTGCAGGTCCGGCAGGAGATCCCGATGGTGCGGCGGACCGCCGACGAACTCGCCGGGTCCCTGCACGAGAACGTCCAGGCGCGCCGGGACATCGCCGACGCGGCGGGCGACCCGGCGCTGCGGAAGGACCTGTCCGAGCTCGCCGACCGGGCCGACCGGGGCATCTCGAAGTTCAAGGAGGGCGCCGACCTGCTCGACCCGGCCAGGCCCCCCGCGGACCGCGCCCGGAGCGCCGCCACCATGATCGAGGGACGCAACGAATTCCTCGGCGCGGTGGGCGAGTTCGACCAGCGCCTGAACGGCCTGGGCCTCCCGGCCGCCACCGACCGCGGCGCCCCGCCCCGGACCTCGCCGGAGCACCCGCAGGAGCCCCCGCAGGGGCACCCGCAGAACGACGGCCAGGGCGGCAACCCCGGGAACCCCGGCAACCCCGGGAACCCCGGGAACCTCCCGCCCTCCCCGCCCCCGCCGCCGTCGTCATCGAGGAAGCACGACCGCACCCCGGAGCCGGACGAGGAGCCCGGTTCCCCGGCCGCCGACTCCGCGCCCCCGGCGAAGTCCCGCCGCACCGAGGAGTACGAGAACGACCCGGCGGTGCTGGAGGGCCGCGGGTTCCGGGCGTTCGGGCCGGAGCACCCGCTCTCGCAGGAGCTGGTGGGCTACCTGGGCGGCGAGTCGAAGCTGCACCCGCCGATGAGCAACACGCTGCTGCACAAGGTGAATCCGCACGAGGCCCCGGTCCACGAGGCCCCGGTCCACGAGAGCCCGGTCCACGAGAGCCCGGGCGGGCGGCGCACCGAGGACCTGAACGCCTGCCTGGAGAACGTCGAGGCGTACCGGGACACCCACTACGGGCGCCCCCGGGTCTCCGGCCAGAGCCTGCACGGCGAGGTCGAGCACGCGGGCGGCGACGCCCTGTGGAAGCGGCACGACGCCCCGGCCCGGTTCGGCGAGGGGCCGGAAGCCGTCCGGAAGCTGATGGAACAGGTGAAGGAGGGCGGCCCGGGCAGCTTCGCCACCGTGATCGGCGCCGGCAAGGACGGCGACGGCCACGCGGTCGCGCTGGTCCACGACCGGGACGGCACGCTGCGCTGGGCCGACCTGACCGACCGCAAGGTCACCACCGCCGACGGGGCGCTCCCCACCGGCTTCGGCGAGGACTGGACGCTCTGGGCCTCGGTCGCCGACCCGCACGGGCAGACCCTCTCCGGCCCGCACGACCCGGCCTTCATGGACCGCTTCGGCACCCTGAACGCCCACGGCACCGACCCGTCCGACGGCATCGGCGTCAGCCACCGGAACCCGCCGGGCCACCCCGTCCAGGGCAGGTTCCCGAAGGTCGACGAACCGCCGAAGCCCGACAAGAGCCTGAAGGCGCGCATTCCCGGAACGCCGGAGCAGAAGGCGTACGAGGCGGAGAAGCAGGAGCGGCGCAGGCTGGCCAAGCAGTGGCAGCAGGACGCGGACAGCCTGAAGTTCTGGATGGAGCACCGGGGCGGGCGGACGAACGGCACGCGCGTCGAACTCGGCCCGGCCGGAGCCCCCCACCTCTCGTTCGACCAGGCCACCGGGGAGGTGGTCTGCCGCATCGAACCGGGGATGCTCAACAGCCAGTACGAGTCCGTCCCCACCGCGGTCCGCGACTTCATCGTGCACAGCCTGCGGAGCCGGGGCGACGGCTTCGCCGTGGACAACCAGTCGGCCGAGAGCGTCGACTTCATGCGGCGCTACGGGGCGAGCCGTCCGGAGACCCAGGGGTACTGGGAGGCGCAGAAGCTGCGGGACGCCGACCTGGACGCCGACGCGGACCGGCTGGAGGCGCAGGGGCTGCCGGAGCAGCCCGGGCACGCCGAGGTGGACGACCTGCTGGCGGACGCCGGCGGCGCCCGCGGGCAGTCGCAGGCGCTGCTGGGGCAGCACCAGGGGTTCGTCCTCGGCGAGAACCACGGGGACCAGGGGACCTGGGACTTCCTGCGGGGGAACATGCAGCAGCTCCGGGAGTCCGGGGTCCGCACCCTGTACCTGGAGCACTTCGCCGACGAGGCGTTCCAGCCGATGCTGGACCAGTACTTCGCCACGACGCCGCCCGGCACGGCCCCCGGGGAGGAACTGGCCGCCGTCGCCCGCCGGCAGTCGAAGGGCATGAAGCTGCCCGAGGACTCCGTCCTCGACACGATCGTCGAAGCCCACCGGCAGGGCGTCGACGTCCGGGTGATCGACGGCTACCCGGCCCGGCGCAACCGGGAGGGGATCGCCGACGTCGCGGGGGACGAGGGCAAGTACTTCCGGGCGCGGCGGATGAACGCCTACGCCCACGAGGTGATCGCCACCCACCAGGGGGCGGTGCCCGCCGGTCAGCAGGGCGAGGGCGCGCCCCCCGCCAAGTACGTGGTGGTGGTCGGCACCGCACACGTCGGCACCCACGCGGGGGCGGACGGCCGTCCCCCCGTCGCCGGGCTGGCGCAGACCCTCGGGGCCCCGGGGGTGCGGTTCGTCCGGGAACCCGTCCCGGACGGCCTGCCCGGTCGGACCAGGGTGGCCCTGCCGCCCCGGATGGAGCGGGTGCCGTAGCAGTCGGTGCGGCCGTCGGCGCCGGTCAGGGGGCTTTCCCGGCCGGCGCCGGGCCGTGGCGTCATTGACAGGCCGTCAGCGTGATCGGTCTAATGCTGCTGCCGCTGAACGCGCAGCTCACCGGGGGGCCGTAGTGGGACGTTCCAGGATCGACGCAATGTTCGAACGCGACCGGGCCGCCGGCGGCGCGGGGATCGTGCTCGGGGAGGTGGCCGGGGGCCGCGCGGTGGCGCGGATGAAGGTCACCGAGGAGATGGCCAACGCGCACGGGATCGGGCACGGCGGGTACGTGTTCCTGCTCGCCGACGTGGCGTTCTCGTACGCCTGCAACAGCTACGGGCCGGTGGCGCTGGCCCAGGGCGCGCAGGTCACCTTCCTGGCCCCGGCGCAGCTCGGCGACGAGCTGGTGGCGGAGGCGGTGGAGCGGACGCTGGCGGGCCGGCAGGGCGTGTACGACGTGACGGTGCGCACGGCCGCGGGCGCGGTGGTGGCCGAGTTCCGGGGGCAGAGCGTGCTGGTCGCCGGGGTGCCGCACAGCGGCTGAGCCGTCCCGCGGCCGTCCCACCGCCGCCGCTCGACCGGGCCCCGGCCCGGGGCCCGTAGCGTGTCCGATGCCTCACCGGCGGGTGCGATCCGCTGTGCGGGCGGTGTAACCGTCGGCCGTGCGCCGCGGAGACAGCCGCGAAATGCGCTCTTCCTACAGTCGCCGCAGGCAGGTGCAGGTCGAACGGAAGGGTTCCCGTGGCCGGACAGGTGGCGCAGGATGCAGCGAAGCCGCAGCGACCGGGGACCGAACAGGTCAGGTCGGTCTGCTCCTACTGCGGGGTGGGCTGCGGCCTGCTCCTGGACGTCGGCACCGGCCCGGACGGCCGCCGCACCGTGCAGAAGGTCTCCGGGGACCCGGAGCACCCGGCCAACCGCGGCCGGCTCTGCACCAAGGGCGCGACCACCGCGGACATGCTGGCCGCGCCCGGCCGGCTGTCCACCGCGCTGGTGCGCCCGGTCCGCGGCGGGGAGCCGGTGCCGGCCCCGGTCGCCGGGGCGATCGCCGACACCGGGCGGCGGCTGCGGGCGATCGTGGACGAGCACGGGCCGGACGCGGTCGCGCTGTACGTGTCGGGGCAGATGAGCCTGGAGGCCCAGTACCTGGCCAACAAGCTCGCCAAGGGCTACCTGCGGACCAACCAGATCGAGTCGAACTCCCGGCTGTGCATGGCCAGCGCCGGCACCGGCTACAAGCTGTCGCTGGGCGCGGACGGCCCGCCCGGCTCCTACCGGGACCTCGACCTGGCGGACGTGTTCCTGGTGATCGGCTCGAACGCCGCCGACTGCCACCCGATCCTGTTCCTGCGGATGATGGACCGGGTCAAGGCGGGCGCCAAGCTGATCGTCGTCGACCCGCGGCGCACCGCCACCGCCGCCAAGGCCGACCTGTTCCTGCAGCTGAAGCCCGGCACCGACCTGGCGCTGCTGAACGGCCTGCTGCACCTGCTGCACGCGGACGGTCACCTCGACGAGGCGTTCGTCGAGCGGCACACCGAGGGCTGGGCGGCGATGCCCGACTTCCTCGCCGACTACCCGCCGGACAAGGTCGCCGAGATCACCGGCCTGGCCGAGGCGGACCTCCGGAAGGCCGCCGAACTCATCGGCGGGGCGGGGGAGTTCACCAGCCTGTGGACGATGGGGCTGAACCAGTCCACGCACGGCACCTGGAACACCAACGCCCTGGTCAACCTGCACCTGGCCACCGGCACCATCTGCCGCCCCGGCAGCGGCCCGTTCTCGCTGACCGGCCAGCCCAACGCGATGGGCGGCCGCGAGATGGGCTACATGGGGCCCGGCCTGCCCGGCCAGCGCACCGTCCAGTCCGCCGCCGACCGGGAGTTCACCGAGCGGCTGTGGCAGCTGCCATCCGGCACGCTGCGCGCCGACGGCGTCGGCAGGGGCACCGTCGAGATGTTCGAGAAGCTCGCCGACGGCGAGATCAGGGCCTGCTGGATCATCTGCACCAACCCGGTCGCCTCGGTCGGCAACCGGAGCACCGTCATAGCCGGCCTGGAGAAGGCCGAACTCGTCATCACCCAGGACGTGTTCGCCGACACCGAGACCAACGCCTACGCCGACGTCGTCCTGCCGGCCGCGCTGTGGACCGAGACCGAGGGCGTGCTGATCAACAGCGAACGCAACCTCACCCTGGCCCGCCCCGCCGCCGACCCGCCCGGCGAGGCCCTCCCGGACTGGCGGATCATCGCCGAGGTCGCCCGCGCCATGGGCTACGCCGAGGGCTTCGACTTCACCGACGCCGAGCAGGTCTTCGAGGAGCTCAAGCAGGCGTACAACCCCGCCACCGGCTGGGACCTGCGCGGCGCCTCCTACCCGCGGCTGCGCGACACCCCCGTCCAGTGGCCCGCCGCCGACCCCGACGGGCCCGACCGCAACCCGATCCGCTACCTGCAGCCCGACGGCACCCCGCACTTCCCCACCCCGTCCGGCCGGGCCGTCTTCCACCCCCGCCCGCACCTCGACCCGGCCGAACTCCCGGACGACGAGCACCCGTTCGTGCTGAACACCGGCCGCCTCCCGCACCAGTGGCACACCCTCACCAAGACCGCCAAGGTCGCCAAACTCACCAAGCTCAACCCGTCGCCGTTCGTCGAGATCCACCCCGAGGACGCCGCCGCGCTCGGCATCGGCGCGGGCGACGGCGTCGAGATCGCCTCCCGGCGCGGCCGGGCCGTGCTGCCCGCCGTGCTCACCGACCGGGTGCAGCGCGGGAGTTGCTTCGCCCCGTTCCACTGGAACGACCTGTTCGGCGAGGACCTGTCGATCAACGCCGTCACCTCCGACGCCGTCGACCCCCTCTCCTTCCAGCCCGAACTCAAGTACTGCGCCGTCTCGTTGACCGCGGTGACCACCGCCGCGCCCGCCGACCCCGCGCCCCTCCCCGCCTTCGACACCGCCCCCGTCACCGCGGCCGTCTTCGGGCTGGACACCGCGCCCCCGCCCGTCCTCGACGAGGACGAACGCCGCTACCTGGCCGGGTTCCTGGCCGCCATCCCGATCGGCCGGCCCGGCGTGCCGGTGCTCCCGGCCGACGCCCCGTTCGACCCCGTGCACGCCCAGTGGGTCAACGGCGCGCTGGCCGGCCTGTACTCGCGCGCCGCCGGCGCCGCCGGCGCCTCCGCCTCCGCCGAGACCCGGCAACTGCTGGTCCTGTGGGCCTCGCAGACCGGCAACGCCGAGGAGTTCGCCGCGGCCGCCGCCGCCCGCCTCACCGCCGCCGGCCACCCCGCCGCCCTGCACGCCATGGCCGACACCGACCCGGCCGCCCTCCCCGCCGACGCCGACCTGCTGCTGATCACCTCCACCTACGGCGACGGCGAGGCCCCCGACAACGGCGCCGCCTTCTGGGACGCCCTCACCACCGGCGAACCCGTCCGCCTGGACGGCCGCCGCTACGCCGTCCTCGCCCTCGGCGACCCCAACTACCAGGACTTCTGCGGCCACGGCCGCCGTCTGGACGCCCGGCTCGCCGAACTCGGCGCCCAGCGCCTGGCCCCCCGCACCGACTGCGACCCCGACTACGAGGGCCCCGCCGGCACCTGGCTGGACGGCGTCCTGGCCGCCCTCACCCGCCCCGTCCCGCTCCCGCCGCCGCCCCCGGCCGCCGCCACCGCGCGCCGCAGCACCGTCCCGGCCCGGCTGGTCGGCAACCGGCTGCTCTCCGGGGCCGGTTCCGGCAAGGAGGTGCGCCGCTTCACCTTCGACACCCGCGACCTCGACCTCCCCCTCGACTACGCCGTCGGCGACTCGCTGGCCGTCCACCCCGTCAACCCGCCCGCCCTGGTCGACGAGTGGCTCGCCGTCATCGGCAGGCCCGGCGACAGCGCCGTCACCCTGCCCGGCCCCGGCGAACTCCCGCTGCGCGAGGCCCTCACTCGCCACCTCGACATTACCCGGATCACCCCCAAACTGCTCCGCTTCACCGCCGAACGCACCCGCGACGACCGCGAGTTGCGCGCCCTGCTGCGCGCCGACAGCACCGACGTGCTGGCCGGCTGGACGTGGGGGCGGCAGGCCGTCGACGTGGCCGCCGAGTTCGGTGTCCGGGCCGACGCCCAGGAGTGGGCCGAGGTGTTCGGCCGGCTCCAGCCCCGCCAGTACTCGATCTGCTCCAGCCCGCTCACCGACCCCCACCTGCTCTCCCTCACCGTCTCGGTGGTCCGCTGGGACAACCTCAAGGGCCTGCCCCGCGGCGGCGTCTGCTCCACCCACCTGGCCGACGCCGACCTCGGCGCCACCGTCCCCGTCCACCTCCAGCGCTCCCCGCACTTCCGCCCGCCCGCCGACCCCGACATCCCCATGATCATGGTCGGCCCCGGCACCGGCGTCGCCCCCTTCCTCGGCTTCCTCGAGGACCGCCGCGCCCGCGGCCACCGGGCCGCCAACTGGCTCTTCTTCGGCGAGCAGCACCAGGCCACCGACTTCTACTACCGCGACGAACTCAGCACCCACCTCGCCGACGGCACCCTCACCCGCCTCAACACCGCCTTCTCCCGCGACCAGCGCGCCAAGGTCTACGTCCAGGACCGGATGCGCGAGAACGGCCACCACCTCTGGTCCTGGCTCCAGGACGGCGCCCACCTCTACGTCTGCGGCGACGCCTCCCGGATGGCCAAGGACGTCGACCGCACCCTCCACACCATCGCCACCACCCACGGCAACCTCTCCCCGGCCGACGCCGCCGGCTACGTCAAGTCCCTCGCCGCCGAGAAGCGCTACGTCCGCGACGTGTACTGAGCCGCGGGACCAGGAGCGCTCGGCGCGGCTATTTGAACGCGTTCAGAGTTGCGGTAGCGTACTGGCCGTGCGCCACCGAGCCGTGGCGTTCATCCCGGTACGCCCGCACGCCGTCGGTGCGGCGGGCGCAGCACCATGCACGAGAGCGGGGGCGGAGCCATGCCCGGAAGCGGGTTCGGTGGGTGGGTGGCGGAGTTCGAGGCGGAGCGGGCGCGGCGGGAGTGGATCGCGGACCCGGAGTGGGAGCACGGGGTCGAACTGCCCGCGGTGGTGGCGCGGAGCCTGCAGAAGTTCCAGGTGGGGGAGGACGGGGACGGGGCCAACCTGCGGGCCAAGGCCGACCGGGCGGGGGATCCGGAGTACTCGGCGGCGGTGCGGCTGTTCGTCGACGAGGAGCGCAACCACGCGCGGCTGCTGGCCGAACTGCTGGGCGCGGCCGGCGTCCCGCTGCTGGACGGGCACTGGAGCGACGGGATCTTCGTCCGGGTGCGCCGACTGCTGGGCCTGCGCACCGAGTTGATGGTGCTGATGGTCGCCGAGCTGGTCGCCGTCGAGTACTACCGCAGCCTCCGGGACGGCCTGGCCGACCCGCTGGCCCGCGAGGTCACCGACCGGATCCTGTACGACGAGCGGCGCCACATCCCGTTCCACGTCCGCCGGCTGCACCAGTCCTTCGCCGAACTCGGCCCGGTGGCCCGCCCGTTCGCCCACCTGGCCTGGCTGCTGCTGGCCCTGGCGGGCGCCCTGTTCGTCGCCGTCGACCACGGCCCCGCCCTGCACGCCGTCCACGTCTCCCGGGGCCGCTTCCTGCTGGCCGTCACCCGCCACGCCTGGTCGGTCGGCGCGCAGCTGACGGCCCGGGACGGACGGGCGCCGGCGGATTCGTTCGCGGGGTAGCGGGAGTCACTCCCCGGTGGTGCCGTCGACGCGTTCGCGCAGCAGGTCGGCGTGGCCGTTGTGGCGGGCGTACTCCTCGATCATGTGGGTGACGACGTAGCGGAGGGTGAAGACCTCCTCGCGCCAGTGGACGGGGGTGTCGAGGGAGGCGGCGTCGTTGACGGTGGCGCGGGAGCGGGCGCACTCCTCGTGCCAGGTGCGGAAGGCCTCGTCGGGGTCGGCGGCGTCCACGTCGAACGCGGCGTCGCCGGGCCAGTGCGCGGGCGCCCCGTCGCCGTTGACGACGTTGCGGAACCAGCTGCGTTCGACCTCGGCGAGGTGCCGGACCAGGCCGAGCAGGGAGAGGCCGGAGGGCGGTACGGCCCGCTGCCGGAGCTGTTCGGCGGTCAGCCCGGCGCACTTCATCGCCAGCGTCTCGCGCTGGTACTGGAGGAACTCGGTCAGGGAGGCGCGGTCGTCGGCCACCCGGGAGGGCTCGGTGCGCTGAAGGTCGCTCATCGGACCATCATGCCAACCCGGGTGGCCGGAGGTCGGGCCCGGGATCAGTGCGCGGGGCGTTCGTCGATGACCTGGCGGAGTTTGCCGGTGCGGGGGTTGGTGGCGAGTTCGGAGCGCGGGACCCACTCCAGTTGCAGGGGGTGGATCGCGCCGATCGCGGTCTCGGAGACGTACGCGGGCCGGGCGTCGAGGACGGCCTGCCGGAGGGTCTCGGTGAGGGCGGCGGGGGGCGGGGCGGGGGTGGTGTGGCCGAGGCGGATGAGCAGGCCGTCGCGGCCGTCCCAGCGGCGTTGGACGAACTGCAGGCCGGTGATGCGGTGGTCGGGGTCGTGGGCGAGCAGGACGTCGCGGACGTCCTCGGTGGGCATGGTGACGATGCCGACCCGGGCGCCCTCGGTCGAGCGGCCGAGCAGGCGGAAGGTGGTGCAGGACGCGTCGGTCCATTCGGCGCGGTCGCCCGCCGGGTAGCGCAGGATCGGGACCAGGGTGCGGAACAGGTTGGTGACCACGACCCGGCCGGGCACGCCGGGTTCGGTGATCGGCTCGCCGGTGGTGTCGTCGACGAGCTCGACCACGGTGCGGTTCGGGAAGGCCCGGTGGACCCGCAGGTCGTCCCCGGCGGGCACCGGCCCGGCGACCAGCCCGGCGTCCACCGAGGCGTAGCCGATCGAGGAGAGCGCGGCGTTGGGGAAGGCGGAGCGCAGCAGCGGGCGCAGGTCGTTGAACAGGATGTCGCCGCCGAACAGGATCAACTCGACCTGCGGGGCCGGACGTTCCTGCTTGAGCAGGGTCTCGGCGACGGCGGACAGCTTCATCGGCTCGCCCGCCAGCACGTCCACGCCGAAGGAGTGGACCAGGTCGGCGACGTACTCGTCGGGCGCGGTGGCCACCGGCAGCCGGACGTTGTCGATCGGCGCGTGGTGCAGGGCGCCCTCGATGAACAGGAAGCCGCTGTAGAACTCGCCGGCCCGGAACAGGTTGGCGACCTTCTGCCCGGGCCTGAGCCCGGCGTCGACCAGTCCGGCGCCGAACGCGCTGACCGAGTCGACGTGCTCGGAGCGGGTCCACGGCGAGAACTTGGGCGCGCCGGTGGTGCCGCCGGACTTGTAGACGGCGGCGTCGGTGAGCGGCCCGGTCAGCAGCCGGTTGTCGGGCCACCGGTTGGCGGACCAGAACGCGACGTGGTCGATGACGGGCAGCTGGGTGAGCGAGGTGACGACGGCGGGCACGTCGCGGTACAGCTCGGCGTAGAACGGCGAGTGGCGCCGGGCGTGGTCGACGAGCGCGTGAAGGGGCAGTGCGGGCACGGTGGTTGCTCCTCAGGGCAGGGGGGTCAGGCCGATCCAGTCGTGGGCGAGCCGCTGGACGGCGGCGCCGTCGCGGTCGGCGAGCTTGGCGTCCAGGTAGGCCGCGGCCCACGGTCCGGTCGGGATCCGGAACGGCGGCCGCTCCTCGGCCAGCGCGCGCAGCACCGCCGCGGCGACCTCCGCGGCGGGCTGCCCGGCGCCGGCCCAGTGCGCGCCGATCCGGTCGCCGTAGGCGGCGAAGGTGTCCGCGTACGGGCCCGAAGCGGCCTGCACGGTACGGCGGTTGACGTCCGGGAAGATGCCGAAGCGGGTGTCGGGTACGTAGCCGGGCACCAGCACCGAGACCCGCACGCCGTGCGCGGCGGCGACCGGGGCGAGCGACTCCATGAAGCCCTCGACGGCGAACTTCGCCGCGCAGTACGCCTCGTTGAAGGGCTGGCCGACCACGCCGTGCACGCTGCCGATGGTCAGCAGCCGCCCGCCGGAGGCGCGCAGCAGCGGCATCGCGGCGCGCGAGACGGCGACGGTGCCGAAGAAGTTGACCTCCAGGTTGGCGCGCAGCGCCGCGCTGGTGGACATCTCCAGCGTCGGGTCGAAGTTGGAGATCCCGGCGTTGTTGACCAGCGCGTCGAGCCGGTCGATCCCGGCGAAGCAGGCCGCCACCGACTCCTCGTCGGTGACGTCCAGCCGCCGCACCTCGGCCCCGGGCGCGGCCTCCCGCAGCGCCCCGGCGCGCTCCGGGTCGCGGACGGTCGCCAGCACCGACCAGCCCGCCCGGTCGGCCGCCGCCGCGGTGGCCAGCCCGATGCCGGAGGAGCAGCCGGTGACCAGCAATTGCTGACGCTCCGTCACTTCGCGGCCTCCGCAGGCTCGGTGGCGCCGTCGGCGAGTGCGGTGGCGCCGTCGGCGGGTGCGGTCGGATCGCCGACCAGGTCGACGGCCTTCGGCAGGTCGGCGTCCATCCGGGACTGGATGCCGAGCGCGGGCAGGAAGGAGCAGGCGGCGAGCAGGGTGCCGCCGACCATGGTCCAGCGGGCCGCGTCCAGCACGCCGAGCGGGCCGGTGAGCAGCGAGACGGCGAGGCCGCCGGCCAGCGCGGCGAGCGGGATGACGCCCCAGGTGGCGGTGCGGAACGCGGCGTGCATGACGCCCTGGTGCTGCGCGGACATCCGGGACTGCCGGGCGGGCGCCGAGCACACGTTGATGCAGGACATGAAGAAGCCGTAAGCGCCCATGGTGGCGGCGATGACCGGCCCGGCGGGCAGCGCGGGCGCAGCCAGCACGCCCAGGCCGACCAGGCAGTGCAGCAGCAGCGCCCAGGCCAGCGTCCGTCCGATGCCGAGCCGTTCGCCGATCCGCGGGGCGACCAGCGCGCCCAGCAGCGCGCCGACCGCGCCCGCGGACATCGCGGCGCCGTACACGCCGACGGTGACGCCCAGGCCCCGGTAGGCGAGCACCGGCATCACGGTGACGAACACCGGGCCGCCGGAGTTGAGCGTGACGGCGGCCAGCACCACCCGGCGCAGCACCGGGTCCTGCCAGTTCAGCCGGAAGCCGAGGGTGAGCCGCTGCCACACCGAGCCCTGGGCGACGGTGGGCTGCCCCCAGGGCCGCATCCAGCGGAAGCAGGCCGCCGAGACCAGGTAGCTGGCGGCGTCCACCAGCAGCGAGGCCGCGCCGAGCGCCCCGTACAGGGCGGCGGCGATCGACGGCCCGGAGACCTCGGCGACCGAGCCGCTGCCCTCCAGCCGGGAGTAGGCGCGCACCAGGTGCGGCTGCTCGACCACCGCCGGGACGGCCACCAGGTAGCCGACGTTGAAGAAGATCGTCGCCCCGGAGACCGCCGCCACGCAGCAGAACAGCAGCGGCGTGGAGAGGAGGTCCAGCCAGTACGCGACCGGGATCACCGCGACCGCCGCCAGCCGCACCAGGTCGCAGGCGATCAGGGTGCGCCGCTTGTCCCAGCGGTCCACCAGGACGCCCGCCACCGGGCCGAGCAGCGGGATGCCCAGGTACTGGGCCATCGCGACGACGCCGACCTGGAACGCGGAGGCGTGCAGCACGAAGATCATCAGGGTCGGGACGACGAACACCGTCACCCGGTCGCCGACGTTGGAGACCGACTTGCCGAACCAGAACAGGTTGAAGCCCCGGCCCAGTTGCTCCGGCCTGCGCAGTTTCACGAGCCCTCGTCTCATGCTTCCTCCCGGACCACGAAGCCCGCGGTCTTCCCGGTGCGCTCGTTGCTGACCAACGCGTCCACCACCCGCACCCGCACCTGCTCCGGGTCGTGGACGAAGGCGGTGCTCAACGTGAAGGTCCCGGCCAGCAGTTCGCGCCGCAGCGCCTCGGCGCGGCCCGGCGGCAGCGCGCCCAGCACCAGGACGTCCACCGACTGGGCCCGGCCGCCCCGTTCGGTGACCAGCACCTGGGCCCGGCTGACGTCCGGCTCGCGCTCGACCCGGGCCAGCAGCTCGTCCACGTGCAGGCCCAGCCCGCGGACCTGCACCACGTTGTCGCGGCGCCCCAGCACCCGCATCGCCGGGCCCGGCCGCCCGCACGGGCAGGGGCCCAACTCGCCCGCGTCGCCGGTGCGGTAGCGCAGCACCGGGTTGAGCATCGCCGGGTCGAGCGAGGTGAAGTCCAGCAGCCCGCCGTCGCCGACGTGCACCAGCTGGTGCGGGAACGGGTGGAAGGTGTCGGCCGGGCAGTCGGGGGAGTTGGAGCCCACCACCCAGGTCTCGGTGGAGCCGAACATGCCGTGCCGGCGGGCCTTCGGCGCGACCGCCGCCAGGTCCTCCTCCAGCTGCGGCTGCCAGGCCTCGCCCAGCCACAACACCTTGCGCAGCGACGGCAGTTCGATCCCGGCGGCGCGGGCGTGCGCGAACCACAACCGCAGCACGCTCGGGGTCCCGCCGATCGCGGTGACCTTCCGGTCGGCCAGGAAGCCCAGCCACTGCGGGTACTCCTCGGCCGTCACCGACCCGAGCGCGATCACCCGGCAGCCGGACAGGTCGGCCAGGCCCGCCGCCAGGAAGTGCGCGCCCCACATCCGGCCCGCGCCCCAGGCGTTGACGAACACGTCGTCCCGCTCCAGCGGCCGCCAGTGCTCGAACACCTTCGCCATGTAGAACCCGGTCGGCGCGTAGCCGACCTTCGGTGCCCCGGTCGAGCCGCCGCTCTGGAACAGCCAGGTCGCGCCGTGCTCGGCGGCCGGCTCCAGGTGCGCCAGCGCGGTGTTCAGGTCGTCCTTGGCCAGCGGCGGCAGCGCGGCCAGCTCCGCCAGCGTCGAGGGCGCCGCCGCCTGCGCGTACCGGTCGCCGAACCCCGGTACGCCGCGCAGCAGTTCCAGCGTCCGGCGGGCCACCGCCAGGCCGTCCGCCGCCTGCTCCTCGGTGAGTGAGAAGGTCATCGCCGCACGCCCCCGTCCGCGACGAACGCCGCGTGCGCGTCCCGGTAGGCGGCGAACCGGGCCCGGGTCACCTCCCGCTGCACCGGCCGGGCCGGGTCGTCCAGGTCCGGGGCGATCACCCCGTCCGGCTCCAGCTCGGAGAACCAGAACCGCTCCCCGTCGTGCAGGAAGTCCACGCAGAAGAACGGGATCGGCAGCTTCTTGGCGAAGTAGGCCGTGGCGTCGACCAGTTCGGCCGGGACCTCGCAGAACTCCATCGACCCGCCGCGGCTGGCGTTCGCCACCGGCGAGCCCGCCTCCGGGGTGCGCCGCAGCGCCGCGACCGGACGCCCGTCGACCACGTACACCCGGTAGTCGACGGTGCCGTCCCCCAGGTACGGCTGCGCCACCAGCACGGTGTCGCCGCCCTGGGCCAGACTGGCCAGACCGCGCACGTCCTCCCGGGAGCGGGCCAGGCAGATCCCGCCGCCGCCGCACCAGCCGGACGGCTTCACGATCGCCGGGAAGGACAGGCCGTCCAGCGCCGCCTCGTACTGGTGCTTGGAGACGTCCCGCCCCGAGCCGATCCGCACCGACGGGACGGCCGGCACCGGCGAGTCGGCCAGGAACAGCACCGTCGCCAGCTTGTCGTTGCCCAGCAGCGACACCTGCGCCGGGAACGGCAGGTAGAACCCGGCCTGCTCCAGCACCGTGCAGAGCGTCAACTGGTTGAACACGTCCATCGACTGGTACGGCAGCGAGTACAGCGCGGTGATGAACAGGGTGTCCTGCGGCGTCACCCGCTCGCCGTCCACGTACACCCGCGGCCGGGCCGGGTCGGTGCCGTCCACCGTCACCGCCTCCGGCGCGTGCATCGTCCACGCCAGGCCCAGCTCGGCGGCGATCTCCGCGTACATGTCCCAGAAGTAGTGCTTCCACATCGCCCCGGACCGGCTCGACTCCCGGTCCGGGAAGATCCAGCACATCCGGCGCAACGGCGCCTGCGGCTCGCTCACTCGCTCTCCTCCAGCTCACTCGGGTCGAAGTTCCCCGCGGCACCGGCCCGTTCGGCCCACCAGGCCCGGCCCTCCGGCGGCAGGGTGTCCACCGGGTCGACGTACGGGTGCCGGCGGCCCAGCCCGTCCGGGCCGAACGCCCCCTCGCCGCCGCGCAGTTCGAGCCCGGTGCGGTAGTTCTTGGTCCAGTACGAGATGCCGCGCACCCGGTCGTAGCCGACCGCCTGGTGCACCCAGCGCTTGCCGACGTGCGGCACGTCCGCCACCAGCCGGGGCGTCGCGTAGCCCGGCAGGTAGCCGAGGATCGCCTCCTGCAGGCGCTGCGCGGCGGCCAGCGGCAGCCGCCAGTGCTCGGCGTTCGGGATCACGTCGCACAGGTAGAAGTAGTAGGGCAGCACGTTGGCCTCGCCCTGCAGCGCGAAGCACAGGTCGAGCAGCGCCTCCGGGCTGTCGTTCACGCCGCGCATCAGCACGCCCTGGTTGCGCACGTCCCGCACGCCCGCGTCCAGCAGCCCGCGGGCCGCCTCCGCGACCAGCGGGGTCACGGACGCCGCGTGGTTGGCGTGGGTGTGCACCGCCAGGTTGACCGAGCGCCGGGCCGCCAGCCGGGCCACCCGCTCCATCCCGGCCAGCACCTTCGGCTGCAGCCAGTGCTGGGGCAGGCCGACCACCGCCTTGCTGGCCAGCCGGACGTCCCGCACCGAGCCCAGCTCCAGCAGCCGCAGCAGGAACGACTCCAGCCGCGGCCACGGCACGTTCGCCAGGTCGCCGCCGGAGACCACCACGTCCCGCACCGACGGGGTGCGCTTGAGGTAGTCGAGCATCTGCTCCTCGCGGTCGGCCGGACGCAGCACCAGCCGGGCCTTGGCGACCTGCGGGGTGGAGCGGCCGACCAGGTCCATCCGGGTGCAGTGCCCGCAGTACTGCGGGCAGGTGGAGAGCAGCTCGGCCAGCACCTTGGTCGGGTAGCGGTGGGTCAGCCCCTCCACCACCCACATCTGCGCCTCGTGCAGCGAGTCCCGGGCCGCCAGCGGGTGGCTGGGCCAGGCCGGGTGCCGGTCCGAGCGCACCGGCAGCATGTAGCGCCGCACCGGGTCGGCCAGGAACGCCTCGGTGAACGAGGCCGGCACCAGCGGCGCCCCGACCGCCATGGTGTTCAGCATCTGCGGCGGCACCAGCACCGACATGGTGGCGAACTCCCGCTGGTCGGCCGCGAGTTCGTCGTAGAACCGGTCGGTCAGCAGCGGCCCGAACACCTGCCGCAGCTGCCGCTCGCCCTGCACGCAGTGCGAGCGCTGCCATTGCGCGTCCCGCCACTGCGCGGCCGTCACCTCCCGCCAGCCCGGCAGCCGCCGCCAGTCCGGTTCGACCAGCGGCTGCCGCACGTACTGGTACGGCTGCGGGGTGTCCTGGCGCCCCATCAGGAGACTCTCGGGGCGGGCGAGACGGCGGCCAGGGCGGCGGGCGAGACGGCAGCCGGGGCGGCGGGCGAGACGGCGGCCGGGGCGGCGGGCGAGGCGGGGGCCGGGGCGGCAACTGCGCCGACGGTCACTCCGGCGGCCACTCCGACGGCCACCCCGGCGGCCGGGCCGGTGAGCAGGCCGGCGTGCCGGGTGCGCAGTTCGCGCTTGAGCACCTTGCCGGTGGGGCCGAGCGGGAACTCCGCCTCGGTGCGGGCCACCCGCAGCGCGGCCAGCTCCGCCAGCCCGGCCCGGCCGAGTTCGGCGTTGACGGCCGCCAGCAGCCCGGCCTCGTCGGTGACCCCCGCCCCCTCCTGGAGCAGCACCACGGCCACCGGCCGCTGCCCGCCGGCCGGGTGCGGGACGCCCACCACCGAGCAGTCCCGCACCAGTTCGGCGCAGTCGGCGAGCAGCACCTCCTCCAGCGGCAGGCTGTACACCGGCCCGTCCAGGGTGTCGATCACGTCCACCGTCCGGTCCAGGTGGAAGAACCGGCCCTCGGCGTCCCGGTAGGCGACGTCGCCGGTCAGCCAGTACCCGGACAGGTGGAAGCTCGCCGTCAGCCGCTCGTTGTTCCAGTACCCCGGCGTGATCGAGGGCGCCCGCACCGCCAGCAACCCTGGTGTCCCGTCCGGGACTTCGGCGCCGTCCTCGTCCAGCACGGCGGCGCGCTCCACCACCTCGGACGGCCTGCCCACGCAGCGGTCGGCGCGCGCCGTCTCCGGCGAGGTGACCTGCCCGAACAGCGCCATGCCCATCTCGGAGGAGCCCAGCCCGTCCACGAACTGCGAACCGGGCAAAGCCGGTTGCCCCTCCTTCTCCTGCGGCAGCAGCCACGGCCTGACCAGCCCGGCCGGGCGCTCGCCGAGTTGCACCAGCCGCCGGACGTGCCCGTAGTGCGCGCTGTCGCCGGTGTTGAACCAGGAGTGCACCCGGGCCGCGCCCCGCACCGGCAGCTCGCCGGTCGCCAACTCGACGAAGGTGCGCGGGAAGGAGGCCACCATGGTCGGCTGGAACGCCTCCATCACCGGCTCCACCACCGAGCGCCGCCAGCCCGCCATCACCACCGTCGGCAGGCCCAGCAGGGTGGTGGTCAGGAAGTAGCTCAGGCCGCCCGCGTGGGTGTGCGGCATCAGCGACATCAGCCGGTCGGACGGCTCGGCCGGGAAGCGCACCATCCGCGGCTGCTTGCCCTCCCAGAACTGCCGGTGCGCCAGGATCGTCGACTTCGGGGTGCCGGTCGTCCCCGAGGAGTGGATCAGCGCCACCACGTCCTCGGGCGCGTGCCGGTACGGGTACCGCTCCGGCAGCGGCGCGGCCGCCGCGTCGAAGGACTGCACCTCGGCGGTCGGCGCCAGGAACCGGGGCCTGCGCTGCGGGTCCTGCCGGTACGCCGCGGCCAGCCGGGTGGTGTCGTCCGCGACCACCCCGACCACGCCGACGTGGTCCAGGTAGCGGACCATCACGTCCGGCCGCATCGCGTCGTTGACCAGCGCCGGGACGGCGCCCAGCGCGGTCAGCGCGAAGAAGTGCAGCAGCGGCTCCAGCCCCTCCGCGACCACCACGCCCACCGGCTCGCCCGGCCGCACCCCCATCGCGTGGTACCAGGCCGCGTACCGGTCGCGCAGCGCCACCAGGTCCAGCAGGCTGTGCCCGAGCAGCACCACCTGCCCGCGGTGGTCCAGCCGGTGGGCGAACGCGTACGGCACCGCCCGGTTCGGGTTCGCCTCGGCGGCCCGGTCGAGGAAGTTCCCCGCCCCGAGGTCCGGGTCGGTCATGAACCGCTCCCGGACGGGTAGCGGGGCGAGGGGTGTCTGGTCGCTCATGGGAGGTCTCCAAGCAGGACTGGTCGCCGGGCCCGCCCCCGTGGGGCGGACACCGGTCCGGGAAGAAGCCGGAAAGGCTTGAAAGCGAAGAGGACTGACTGGGCGTCAGTTTTCGAGCGGGGTGGAGGGAAGGTCGGCGGCGGGCCGGCCGGCGGCGTTCGGCCCGGCGGCGAGCAGGTCGGCGGCCGCCCGGCGGCCGGAGCGGACCGCGCCCTCCAGCAGGCCGAAGAACTCGGTGCTGGTCTCGGTGCCCGCGAACCGCACCCGGCCGTGCGGGGCGGTCAGCGTCGGCCCGAGCGCCGTCCAGTCGCCGGGGCCGAACAGCGCGGCGTAACAGCCCCGGCTCCACGGCTCGTTGACCCAGTCGGTGAGGTGGAAGCCGATCGGCTCGGGCAGCATCGGGAACAGCCGCCGGGCCTGGGCCAGCGCCGCCGCCCGCTGCTCGCCGGGTTCCAGCGCGGCGTAGCGGTGCGCCTCCGCGCCGGTGACGAAGCCGGTCAGCACGCCCGGCGAGCCCTCCGGCGGGGTGTCGTCCACCGTGGACAGCAGCGGGCCGGCCGCGTTCACCGACCAGCCGGACAGGCCGTGCGCCCGCCACACCGGCTCCGGGAAGACCAGGTTCAGCTTCACCGCGCAGCCCCGCTCGGTCCGCGACGCGGCCCGCGGCACCGGCAGCCCGGGCCGGTACCCGATCGCGTCCGCGAGCAGCGGCGGCACCGCCACCACGGCCGCCTCCGCCCGGTAACTCCCTTCCGGGGTGCGGACGGTGACCTCCGCTGCGGACTGCTCGACGGCCAGCGCCGGCTCGCCGGTGCGCAGCACCCCGCCGGCGTCCAGCAGCCGCCGGGCCAGCCGTTCGCACAGCCGGTGCGCGCCGCCCGCGACCCGGTCCTGCTGGGCGCCGCCCGCGAAGGCGTTCAGGTAGCGCAGGCCGCCGCCGGAGCGCAGGTAGAAGGCCATGTGCAGGACGGAGACCTTCGCCGGGTCGGCGGCCATCATCTCGCCGAGGAACAGCGGGAAGAACAACCTGGCGTCGGGGTGCGCGAGTTCGCGCTCGGCCCAGTCGGCGGCGGTCAGCGCGTCGAGCCGCTCGGCGTCCGGGGTCAGCCAGGGCGCGTCCGGGCGGACGGCCGCGGCCAGTTCCTCCAGCCGCTCGAACAGGTCGCCCAGGGCGACCGCGTTCAGCGGCGGGAACCGCCCGTCGGCGGTCGCGCCGTCGCCGTCGCCGTCCCGCAGCGCGAACCGGCTGGCCCCGGCCATCTCTGTCGGCACGGTCTTCAGATCGCAGGCGGCCAGCAGGGCGTGCAGCTCGGTGTGCCGGTCGCCCAGGTACGCGGCGCCCGCGTCGATCCACCGCCCGGGCGCCACCTCCAGGCCCCGGGCCCGCCCGCCGACCCGCTCCCGGGCCTCCAGCACCGTCACCCGCACCCCGTGCTCGGCCAGCTCCACGGCGGCGGTCAGCCCGGCCACTCCGGCGCCGACCACCAGGGCCGAACGCGGGGCGGCGGGCCGGGACGGGGTGAGCGCGGCGGCGCTCACCGGGCGGCCGGGAGAGCCGTGCTGACGCGGCCGGCCAGGCCCGCCGGGGTCGGGTCGGCGAGGAACTCCTCGAAGGTCAGTTCGACCCCGTGGGCGCGGGCCACCGCGCTCAGCACCCGGGTGGCGACCAGCGAATCCCCGCCCAGCAGGAAGAAGTTGCCGTCCGCGGGCACCTCGGCCAGCTCCAGGACGCGGCGGAACACCGCCGTCAGCGAGTCGAGCAGTTCCGCGCCGGAGGGGGACGGCGGGGCGGCGGGCGTGACGGCGGGCATGTCGAGGCTCATCAGGGGTCTCCTTCGACCGGTGCGGGGTGCGCGTGGTCCGGTGGTGCCAGCGGTGCGTGGTGCGCGGTGCTGTGCGTGGTCGGGTGGTGCGGAGTGCAGCGGTACGCGGTGCGGTGGTGCGCGGTGCGACGGTGCGGTGGGTGCGCGAGGTGGTGCGCGGTACGGCGGGGCAGCGGGACAGCGGGACAGCGGTGCTGCCGGGCGCCGGGCTCGCCGCGGGGAAAGGCGGCGGGCTCCGGCGGGACGGTTCGAGCGGGGTGTTTCAGCCGGGGTGTTCCGGTCGGGGCGGCTCAGGCCGGCGCGGCGGCCCCGGCGTGCAGGCGGTGCGAGGCGGCGCGGTCGATCTTGCCGCCGGCGGTGCGGGCCAGCTCGGGGACGACCGTGAGCCGGCTCGGGACGAGGTGCGCGGGCAGCGACTCCCGCAGGTGGCGCAGGAGTTCCTCGGCGGTCGGCGGCGCCGGGTCGGCGGCCCCGGCGCGCGGGACGACGTAGGCGACCAGCGCGGTGCGGCCGGCCAGGGTGGTCGCGGTGACGGCCGCCAGCCCCACCCGGGGGTGGGCGCCCAGTGCGGCCTCCACCTCGGCCGGGTCGACCCGGATGCCGCGGATCTTCACCTCGTGGTCGATCCGGCCGCGGTGGGTCAGCACCCCGTCCGGGCCCCGGGAGACCCGGTCGCCGGTGCGGAACCAGCGCCGGCCGGCCCGCTCGGTGAAGCGCTCCGCGGTGGTCTCCGGCAGCCCGGGGTAGCCGGTCGCCAGCGCGGCGCCGCCGATCAGCAACTCGCCCTCGGCGGTGAGCAGTTCCTCGACGTGCGGCAGGGCGCGGCCGATCGGCGCGCGCTCGGCCGGGTCCCAGCGGCGGCCCGGCTCCGGGGTGTCGGGGCCGAGCAGGTCCACCGCGTGGGTGATCAGGGTGGTCTCGGTGCAGCCGTAGGTGTTCAGCAGCCGGATCCGTCCGCTGTCCGCCAGCCGGCTCCAGTCCGCCAGCCGGGCCGGGTCGGCGGCCTCGCCGCCGATCACCACCAGCCGCAGACAGGAAGGGAGCTCGGCGTCCGGGCCGTCCTCGGCGAGGTGCAGCACCAGTTCGTGCCAGAACGCGGTGGGCAGGTCCAGCACGGTGACGCCGCGCCGCTCCACCGCCCGCAGCAGCCGGGGGAAGGAGGCCGAGTGCGCCTCCGGGTCGAACACCAGCCGGGCCCCGGCGGTCAGGGTCGGCAGGATCTCCTCGAAGCAGGTGTCCCAGTTCAGCGAGGCGAACTGCAGCACCCGGTCCTCGGGTCGTACGCCGAACAGTCCGCGCAGCGACCCGGCCACCGCCGAGATCGCCCCGCGCGGCGTCAGCACCGGTTTCGGCCGCCCCGTCGACCCCGAGGTGAACAGCAGGTAGGCGGGATCGTCCGGCCCGACGGTCACCGGCGGCCGCGGCCGATCCCCATCGGACCCCGCCGGTAACTCGCCCGCCCCGCCCACCGGTTCGAGGTGCGGCAGCCCGAGCGCGGCCGCCTGCCCGGCCGCCCCCACCAGTGCGGTGCACCCGGCCGCGGACACCATCGCCCGCTGCCGCTCCACCGGGAAGGACGGGTCCAGCGGGACGTACGTGCCGCCCGCCGCGAGGATGCCCAGCAGCGCGGTCACGGTCTCCGGCGCGTGCCGGGCGGACACCGCCACCGGGCCCGGCCGGTCACCCAGTGCATCCGCCAACCTGCTGGCGGACAAGGCGAGTTGAAGGTAGCTGAGGGTGCTTCCGGGAGAATCGAGCGCGACCCGTTCGGGCCATCGGAGAGCGGTTTCCGCGAACGCGTCGAACAGGTCGGGACCCGGTCTGTTGACGCCGCCTTTCTTTGACATGAGCGCTCCAAGAAAATGCCCAGAGGTGACCCGTCCGTGCTTCGGCGAACCGGGACTCTACCCCGCACCATCCGGCCCCACAATGGTTGTTGGGCGGACCGTTCGATGAATCCGTGCTCGACTCGTGAACGCCCGCCACCCGCCCCTTGATCACGTTCCGTGATCGCCGGAACCGGCCCGGTGCAGACCCGTGGCCACCCGACCCGCCCCGCCACCGCCCCATCCGGGCCCGGCGGGTGACCGTGCGTCAGCGAATCGACGCGCCGTTCCGCGGGCCGCCCGCGGGCTTCCCGGAAGCCGCCCGGAACGCGGCGGAAGGGCCCGTGCGGGCGATAGCCGCCCCGGCCGACAGAGTGTGCTTGGTGCCCGAACCTACTTTTCCCGGGTAAAGACCAGCCCTCGCATTCCCGGGGCCGGACGCAATCCCCGAAACCACCGTCCCCCTCGCCCCGGAACCCGTCCGCCCCCCGCCCCCGGAACCCGTTCCTCCACCGCCGTTCCGCCCACCCCCGCCCGCGGTGACGCGCCGTGACCGACGGCAGTAGCATCTCCCGGATGACGACCACCGCGCTGCTGGTCGACGCCGCCGTCCTCGGCTCGACCGCCGCCGCCCTGCTGCTCGCCCCCCGGGCCCTGCGCGCACCGACCGCGGACCGCGCACCGACCGTCGACCGGGCCTCCGGTCCCGATCGGGTACCGGTCCCCGGCCGGGGCGTGCGGCCGGAAATCCTGCTGGCCGCGGTGACCGGACTGCTCTACCTCAACCAACTGCTCTGCTCCGCCTACCTGGTGCGGGTGCACGGCGGCGACGCCGGGTACGTCACCCGCTACCTGCCGTCCGGATGGTTCGCCGAACCGACCGGCCACCCGGCGATCCGGGCGCTGGCCGCCCACCTGCCCGCCCCCCGGCTGTTCGCGCCGACGGTGCTGCGGGTCCAAGCGTTCCTCGAGCTGCCCTTCGTCCTGACCGCCTACGCGACGGTGCTGCACCGCCTCAGCCCCGCCCTGCTGCGCGCCACCATCGGCTCACCCGCGCTGGCGGCCGCGGCCGCCACCTCCTACACCCTGGTGTTCGGCGCCGTCGAATGGGGACTGCACAACCCGTGGACCGTCCAGGACGTGACGATCCGGGTGCTCTCCGCCCTGCTCACCACACCGCTGCTGCTCCGCGCCGCCCGCCGCGCACCCGGCCCCGAACGCCGGACCGACACCCTCGGACTGCTCAGGTTCACCGCCGAACTGTGGGCCGTCGGAACCCTGGTGATGGTCGTCTACGACACCGCCCTGCTCTACAACCTCCGCCACCTGCCCGCCCGCCTCCCCGAGGCCGCCCTCGCCCTCGCGGTCCTCACCGCCACCACCCGCGACCGCCGCCCGCCCACCACCCGGACCGGCCCCGGCACCACCGCCCTCGCCACCCTGCTCCGCCGCGCCCTCGCCCTGTTCCTGGTCCCCGCCCTCGCCGTCCGCTACGGCCTCGGCTTCGCGCACCCCCGACTCGCCGCCGCCGCAGCCCTCCTGACCGCCCTCGCCGCCCTCCACCACCCCCACCCCCGCCGAGCCGCCCGCCCCCTCCTCCTCGCCGCCCCCGCCGCCCTCACCACCGCCTACCTCGCCCTCCACCTCCACCACGACACCTACCCCGAAACCGCCCTCCTCCGCGCCATGGCCGCCCTCCCCGCCACCGCCACCCTCCTCCTCGCCCTCACCGACCGCCCGGCCCCGGCCCGCCGCAAACCACTCGGCTGACGCCCGGCCGGACGGTTCCCGGTACCGCGTCAGGCAACCTTCAGTCCTCGTCGTCGTTGACGTCGCCGAGGTGCAGCGGAACCGGGCCGGGCCCCTCGCGCAGCAGGGCGGTGAGGCGGGCGGCCAGGTCGCGCGGGCGGACGGTGGCGTCGGTGGTGGCCAACTCCCGGACCGTCCACCAGTGGTGGCCGAACCTGGCTTCGACCGGGTCGACCCGGACGGCGGCGGTCTCGGCGGGGGTCAGGCGCAGCAGGCGGTACTCCTCCCGCTGGCGGAAGGGGCGGCCGTCGAAGGTGAAGTCGGTGCGCCGGGTCCAGACCACCGGGCCGAGCCGTTCGGCGGGCAGGTCGAGCGCGGTCTCCTCGCGCAGCTCCCGGACGGCGGCGGCCGACGCGTCCTCGCCCTCGTCCACGCCGCCGCCGACGGTGAACCACCAGCGCCCGCCGGCCGGCCGCGGGTCGCGGGCGCAGAGCAGCAGCAGCCGGTCCCGGTGGTCGAGCAGCAGGAGTCGCGAGGTCTCCCGGACGGCGGGCGGGGTGGCTCCGGCGGGTGGGTTCACGGGGCGACCCTACCCGCCGGAGCCGGAGCCGGAGCCGATGCGGGCGTCAGTCGACGATCTCCCAGGTCTCGTGCATCGAGGTGATCAGGCCGCCGGCGTCGGTCTCGTAGATGAAGAGGTTCCCGCACAGGTCGGCCGGGTGGTCGTCCGGCTTCGAGGTGTCGAAGCAGGGCTGGTGGAGCTTGGCGTAGTCGTCGAAGGTGGTCTTCCGGGCCTCGTATCGCGGGTACGTCCCGGAGGGGTTGAGGCCCTTGGTGAACATGGTGACGGAGGCGCCGGAGGCGAACTTGTAGTAGGAGGAGACGCCGCCGCCGAGGTCCAGCTGCCGCCCGTACTTGTCGCAGGTGACCTTCGCCTGGGTGGCCTTGAGCTGCCCGGGGGCCGCGTTCTCGACCACCATGACCTTGTGGGTCTTGTAGAAGGCGGCGCAGCCGTTGACGTCGATGCTGGCCTTCTCGAACGCGGTCTCGTCGGCGGCGCTGACGGTCTGCCCGCCGGCCGGCGCGGCGGCCGTCTTGGAGGACCCGGTGGCCGGCTTGGACGCGGCGCCGGTCGGCGAGGCGGCACCGCTCGCGGTGGAACCGCCGGGGGTGCCGGTCGCGGCGGCGGTGCTCGGGCCGCCGTCCGAGGTGTCCTCCGGGTCGCAGCCGGTGACGGCCAGGGCGACGGTCAGCAGGGCTGCTGCGGCGGTGAGTTGACGGATGCGCATGCTGGTTGGATCCCCCGTGAGACGGCTGTCGGTAGTGACGCTCCGAGAACATACCAATCCGCCGCGACACCGGCCGCCGGGGGTGCCGCGCGGAAGGGCCGGACCGTGCACAGGCCGGGACGGCGAGCGGGGCGCCCACTCGCCGGTGCGCGGCCCACCCGGGCCGGCCGTCGAGCGGCTCCGAATAAAACTTGACGAACCGTCAGGAAAATTTCCCGGCAAGGAAATCGCCCGGAGCGATGAAGACCCGGTACTGGACTTGAAAGTGTGCTGCCGGTCAGCCGTCTGTGATCAGGCCGGTGCCCGCGAAACACCCGTCGATCAACTCCGAGCGGTACTGGATGCGCTTGAGTCGGCGCTTCACGGCACGAGCGATCTCGCTGAGGTCGGCGGCGGCGAGGTTGCCGATGTCGCGTTTGACCAGCGACCGGATGCCTTCCTGCGGGTTGAGGCCCGGGGCGTGGGTCGGCAGCTGGAAGACGGTCAGCCGGTCGGCGTTCGCCTCGATGAACTCCTCCATCCCGGCGGTGAGGTGCAGACGGACGTTGTCCCGGACGAGCACGATCGGCCCGCCCGGCTGGCGGCGGGCGCGGGTGGTCAGGCCGCGGAAGCCGCGCCGGCCGAAGCCCTTCGGTTCGTCTTCGCGACCGCGGTATTCGCGGATCGTGCAGATCGGTCGGGACCGCTCGCCGGGCTTGTAGCAGGTCATGCCCGCCATCGAGACTCGCCCGGCTCCTCGGCCCCGTGCCCGTACGACAGGGGTCTGACCGGTCCGGCCCCACGTTCTGGCGCGCGGCGGGGTCATCGACCGCCCGGCCTCGTCCTCGAAGGCGATCCAGGCGCCGAGTTCCGCCGCAGTGCCCTTGCCCGCGGCCGGGTCTCCTTCCTCCCGACCTCGCCGGCGTCCACCGCCGGTCCGCCCAGCCATGGATGAGCGGACCCCGCTCCAACTCGCGCTCAAGCCCGGCAACCTGGGTCTCGCCGAGCCGGGACCGGCCCGGAGACCCCTTCGACCGCGGCCCGGCCCCGCCGCACTCGCGCCGGGACCTTCGCCATCGCTCTACCGACCGCACGCCCGCCCGCAGCGCGGCCGCGATGCCTGCGTTCTTTTGGCCGCCCTCGAAGCGTTCGACGGCCTGAAACCGCAGCCGCCCGCGCGCGGCCCTCCCCGCGTCGGTCAACCCGCCGCCCTGCACGCATCTCACGTTGCAGCACCACCGGACCTGGCTGCCGCCGTTCGGCGAACGGCCAGGGCGTCACCCGGCCGAGGTCAGTTCTCGTCGGCCGGCTTCCACAGGTGCACGGACCTTCGGTCCTTGGAGACCGTGTACCACGCACCGTCCCCGGCGGAGCGGGCAGGCCCGGAGACGGGGAAGGGGTAGGAGATTTCGCCGCGGAGGGTCATTCCCCGTGCATCGACCAGCCAGTGGCGGGCCGTGCCGTATCGGGCATCGCACTCGGAGGTCCCGGCGACGATGGTGTCGTCATCCAGGAAAGCCGCGTCGTGGTCCCAGTACACCCTGTCCTCGCCGGTGCTCCGCGGGTGCGACGGCACCGTGCCCTCGGCGTCCAGTTCCCGCAGAAGCGAGCCGTCCTCCGCCCGGTGGAGGCAGAGCGACCATTGCCCGACGTCGACGGCCAGGAGGTGCCGGCCGGACGGGCTCACCGCAAGGAGGACCAGCTCGATCCCGATCACGGTGGCGGACAGTCGCTGCCCGTCCCAGCGCCCCCACAGCGCGGGCGACCCCTCTTCGCCCTCGCCGACACTCAACCCCATCTGCGTCGGGTCGAGGTGCGGAGTGTGCTCGGAGCCGGAGGCCACGGTCATGGTGTTCACGCGCCCCAGGACCCTTCCGTCCGTGGCGTCCAGGACTGCCCACAGTTCCTGGTCGTCCTCCCCGGCCGGGTCGCCGCCCAACGGAGCGCGGAGGTGGGCCCAAACAAGCCTGCCGTCCGCACTGACGGCGACCGAGCCGCTGTCGGCGTAGGGGTGGTCCTCGTCGCGCGCGTACTCGTCGAAGGACGAGTGCAGGAGGGTGCAGCCGCCGTACCAGCAGCCATGCCGCACTTCCCAGCGCGTCGTGCCGGTCGCCTCCACCGAACGCACCGCGTGCACGCCTGCGAACACCGCGGCATCCCGCTCCGGCGACACCGTCACCGATCCGAAGCGGCGCGGCCAGGGCGCCGGGAAGCGGACCTCGGAGGCTCGGCCGGCGGAGAACGCGTCCACATCGAGGGCCACCACTTCGGTGTCACCACGCTGCACGAGAAGCCTGCGGTCGGGCCCGTGCAGGACCCACGGGGCCTCCGAGGACGCCGGGTCCAGGGGAGCGGCCACAGTGGTGACGAGACGGGCGGCGACGGTCACAGTTCTCCCAGCCACAGACGACGAACGATGCGAGAGCCTGACGTCCCACCCTACGGGGGAACGGCGACGTCGCCCGGCGGACCGGCAGCGCGACATGGCCATCTCAACACGCTGCCTCGCCGCTGCCCTCGCGTGGCCCCCGGCTGACCGACATCACGCTTTCCGTCTCGGCGGCACCCGAACAGCAGCACCGCGAAGACCGCCTCCAGCACCAGCCCCGGGAGCGGGCCGGGCAGTGCCCGGTTCAGTGCCCGGTTCAGTGCGGCGGGCGCCGGTACCACCAGGACGATCCGCACCGTGGGGCGCCAACTGCCGTGCAGCAGTTGCCAGGAGCGGCGCAGGTCGCGGGCCTCCAGCAGCACCGCCGTCGGCAGCAGCGCTGCCACCGCCAGCAGGTGCAGCGCGACCGGGTCGAGCAGCGCCAGCACCGGCCGCACCAGCAGGTCGTACCCGCCGGGGAGCAGCACGGACAGCCGCATGGACAGCAGCCAGGCCGGCCCGGGCAGGTCCGCCGCGGCGCCCAGCAGGGCCGGCCGCAGCACCGGCCCCCGTTCGGCGCGGGACGCCGCAGGCAGGTCCGACTGCCCGGTCAGCAGCCGCAGTTGGGCGGACCGGCGTCAGGCCGACAGCGCCGCCCCGGCCGCGAACAGCAGCACCGCCGCCGCCTCGGACGCGGCCCCGGAGCGGCCGACCACGGAGGCCGGCACGTTCCCGGCGGCCGCGAACGCCAGCTTCACCAGCAGCAGTTGCCACCAGCAGGCGGCCGCCCGCTCCCGGACCACCGCCCACCACATCGGACCCGCCACGCACCGTCGTCGACCAGGCCCCGGCGCTACCCGGCCGCCCTCACCGCCCGAACGCCGCGTCCACCGGCGGGTACGCCGACCCCGCGCCCGCCGTTCCGCTCTCCGACCCGCCGTCCGACCCGCCCGCCGATCCGTCCTCCGGCCCACCGCCCGACCCGCCAGCCGACCCGCCCGCCGGCCCGTCCGGCCCGACGGCGGCGGGGGAGCGGCGGTAGGTGGCGAACAGCAGCAGCAGGACCAGCAGGTGCACCGGCGCCGCCAGCGCGTCCACCGCGAACGCGGCCGCCACCGACCGGCTCCGCCACAGCGCCTCGACGGACCACTGCTGCACCAGCAGCCCGGCCACGCATCCGAACAGCGCGATCGCGCACAGCCGCAGCGCCGTCGCCCAACCACTGGACAGCAGCCGCCAGGAGGCCCGCAGCCCGCCGCCCGCCACGAAGACCGCGGCCGGCAGCGCCGCCGCCAACACACCCCCGAACGCCCCCAGGGCCAGCAGCGGCCAGCGCAACGGCCCGCGGAGCAGGTCGAAGTACAGCTCGGGGCGGAAGGCCGCGCACAGGTCGACCAGGGTCGGCACCGAGAGCAGCACCGACCAGCCCGCCATCAGCCCGAGCTGCCGCGGCGGCACCCGCAGCGCGAACCCCAGGCCGGGCCGGAAGGCCAGCAGCCGCAGCGCCACCCCGTACTCGAACGACACCAGCAGCGTCGCAACCGCGACGGACAGCAGCCGCAGCATCCAGAACGCCGGGACCAGGCCCGCCACCAGCACCCCGGCGGCGAGTTGCAGCACCGCCCCGACCGCCGCCACCAGCAGCACCAGCGGCCCGCGGGCCACCGCCCGCTCCGCGAAGATCCCCCACCAACTCGCGCCGCCCGGGCGCGCCCCCTCGATGATCATGGAGGGAGGGTAGCGGAGAACTCCCCGACTACCGTCCCCGCCAGCCGCCCCCGACTACCGTCCCCGTCCGCTAGCCGCCCCTACGGGGTGTGCACGAGCTGGATCAGGTTCCCGCAGGTGTCGGCGAAGACCGCCGTCGTCACCGGCCCCATCGCCAACGGCTCCTGGGTGAACACCACGCCCAGGCCGCACAGTCGCTCGTACTCGGCGGCCACGTCGTCCACCGCGAACGAGGCCGCCGGAATCCCGTCCTCCCGCAGCGCCGCCTTGTACGGCGGCACCGCCCGGTGGCCCGAGGGCTCCAGCAGCAGCTCGGTGCCGTCGGGCTGCTCGGGGGAGACCACCGTCAGCCACCGGGCACCCCCGCCGAGCGGCACGTCGTGCTTCTTCACGAAGCCCAGCACCCCGGTGTAGAAGGCCAGTGCCGCCGTCTGGTCCTCGACGAAGACCGAGGTGAGGTGGATGCGCATGCGGGTCTCCTGCGGGAACGGAAGGGGCGGAACGCGGCCGTGGCACCACCGCCCGGTGGCGCCGTCCGGCCGAACATACCGCCCAGGTGCGACATTCCGGCCGAGGCCGACCGCAGGGCGGCTCCCGGGCCGGCCCGGGTCAGGGCGCCGCCCTCGCCGCCCCCTACCTGGACGGCTGCGGCTGCACCACCGGCAACAGCGGCCTCAGCTTCGTCGACCCGGAGGCGCTGAAGCGGCACGTCACCGCCCTCGACGACACCGGCGTGCTGCGCCCCGGCAACCTCGCCGACCTGGTCGTCCTGGTCGTCCTGGTCGTCCTGGACCGCGACCCGTTCGCCGCACCCGTCGAGGAGATCGTCGAGACCCGCGTCCTGCGCACCCACGTCGGCGGCCGGGCCGTCCACACCGCCGACTGGGCGGCCGCGGCCCGCGCCCGCCCCCGCCCGCCGCGACCCGGACACCCTGTCAGCCCGGGCGGCGGCGGCCTGCCAGGCTGCCCGTTGTCCGGCCCGCCGCCGCCCGGTTACCGTCCTCCCGCACCCCGCACCCCGCACCCCGCACCCCGCACCCCGCACCCCGCACCCCGCACCCCGCACCCCGCACCCCGCACCCCTCCCAGAAGCCCCCTCGGAAGCAGGACACATGACCACCGTCAACGGAGGCGTCTCCTTCTGGTACGCGGCCACCGGCCGGCCCGAACCCGGCGCCCCGCTCGACGGCGACACCACCGCCGACGTCTGCGTGGTCGGCGGCGGCTACACCGGCCTGTGGACCGCCTACTACCTCAAGAAGGCCGCCCCCGACCTCGACGTCGTCCTGCTGGAGGCCGAGTTCTGCGGTTACGGCGCCTCCGGCCGCAACGGCGGCTGGCTGTACAACGGGATCGCCGGCCGCGGCCGCTACGCCCGGCTGCACGGCGAGGACGCCGCCCGCCGCCTCCAGTACGCCATGAACGACACGGTCGCCGAGACCCTGCGCGCCGCCGAGGCCGAGGGCATCGACTGCGACGCCCACCGCGGCGGCGTCCTCGAAGTCGCCACCACCCCCGCCCAACTCGCCCGCCTGAAAGCCAGGTTCGCCCACGAGCAGGCGTTCGGCGCGGACGACGTGCACCTGCTGGACGCCGCCCGCACCGCCGAACGCCTGTACGTCCCGGGCGCGTTGGACGCCACCTGGACGCCGCACGGTGCCCGGATCCACCCCGCCAAGCTCGTCCTCGGCCTGGCCGCCGCCGTCCGCCGACTCGGCGTCCGGGTCCACGAATCCACCCCCGCCACCGCCATCGCCCCCGGCCGCGCCACCACCCCGCACGGCACCGTCAGCGCCCGCACGATCCTCCGCTGCACCGAGGGCTTCACCGCCAACGTCCCCGGGAACAGGCGCAGTTGGCTCCCGATGAACTCCTCGATGATCGCCACCGAACCGCTGCCCGCCGACTTCTGGGACGCCGTCGGCTGGCAGCACCGCGACGTCCTCGGCGACGAGGCGCACGCCTACATGTACGCCCAGCGCACCGCCGACGACCGGATCGCCCTCGGCGGCCGCGGGTACCCCTACCGCTACGGCTCCCGGATCGACCAGGACGGCGCCACCCCCGCCGGCACCGTCGCCCAACTCCGGTCCGTGCTGGCCCGGATGTTCCCCGCCGCCGCCGACGCCCGGATCGACCACGCCTGGTCCGGCGTCCTCGGCGTCCCGCGCGACTGGTGCGCCGCCGTCGACCTCGACCCCGCCACCGGCCTCGGCTTCGCGGGCGGCTACGTCGGCAGCGGCGTCGCCACCGCCAACCTGGCCGGCCGCACCCTGCGCGATCTCACCCTCCGTCACCTCCACCGCGCCGCCCCCACCGACCTCACCACCCTCCCCTGGGTCGGCCACCACGTCCGCCGCTGGGAACCCGAACCCCTCCGCTGGCTCGCCGTCCACACCCTCTACGCCGCCTACCACCACGCCGACCGTCACGAACACACCACCACCTCCCCCCTCGCCGCCCTCGCCGACCGCATCTCCGGCCGCGGCTAGACGAGTAGTTCCGAAGTCGGTTAGTCGGTCAGTGGTCGTAGGCGATCAACGAGCGTGTGACGGGTTGGCCGGTGGTGCGGTTGTGCCAGATCGCGCAGGTCATTGCGAGTAGCCGTTGGCCGACTCGGGCGCCGAGGCCCTCGATGGTGCGTCCGCCGTGCTGTTCGAGGCCGAGTTGGCCCTTGAGGGTGTCGTTGACGGACTCGATCAGCTGGCGGACGGACTTCAGCAGCCCTTCCCCGGGGCGTGGGGTTCGGTTGCGGTAGGACGGCCGCAGCAGCGTGATGCCGTGCTGTTCGAGGAAGCGGTCGAGTTCGGCGGAGACGTAGCCCTTGTCGGCGAGGATCAGCAGGCCGGGCCGCTCGCGGGCCAGCTCCGGTTCGGTTTCGACGAGCGCGGCCAACACCTCGCGCTCGTCGACCTTCGGACTGGCCAGGGCCCAGGTGACGGGGAGTCCGGCCGGGGTGCAGACCAGGTGCAGTTTCAGGCCCCAGAACCAGCGTGAGTGCGAGCGGCTGTAGCCGTAGCCGGCCCATCCGGCCAGGGCTGAGCGGCGTGCGGTGTCGCGGGAGCGCCCGCACTCGACGGGTGTGGAGTCGGTGATCCACACCGGGTCCGCCCACAGGTCGGTGTCCCGGGCCAGGTCGCGGATCGCCTGCTGGAGCAGCGGGCGTGCGGCGCGCAGGCGCTTGTTGTAGCCGGGCCTCTCGGGCAGGTGCGGGAACATGCCGCGCAGGCGGGCGCGGGCGAAGCGGATCCAGCGGGCCTCGGAGTGGAAACCCAGCAGGGCTTGGGCGACGGCCAGGCACACCAGTTCGGAGTCCGTCAGCCGCGGCGGGCGCCCCAACCAGCGCGTTCGGGGCAGGTGGTCATCGATCTGCACGTAGAGTGCCGTCAGGAGGGTGTCCAGCTCTTCGGTCGTCACAACCCGAAGCCTGGACACCCTCCCCGCATGTCCGAAGCAGAACAGCCAAAGACACCCGACTTCGGAACTACTCGTCTAGCACCTCCCCGCGAACCCCTGTCGCCGCCCGCCGGCCCCCGCCGGCCCCACCCGCCCCCGCCGGCCTCCGCAGGTCCCCCATGTCCCCCAGGTCGAAAACCCTTCGCACACCTGTCGCCCGGACGTGATAGGAATCTCGATCCGGGGGCCGCCGTACACGCGCCCCCGCGGGAACGCATCGCACCTTCGGAGGGGACCCGGGAATGGGACTGTTCGCACGGCTGCTCGGCCGCCGCGACACCGGCGAGGACCGGTCGGCCGGGACGGGCGCCCGGCGCCCGGTCATCGACCCGGCCCACGGCGACGCCGACCTGACCAGGCTGCGGGCCGCCGTCGCGGCCGGCTCCTGGGACGACGCCCGGGGCGTCCTCGACACCGCCGCCGGGCAGGACGACCTGACCCTGATGGTCGAGGCCGTCGCCGACACCACCGGCGCCGAGACACTGCTCGCCGAGGCCCTGCGGGCCGCCCCCGACGACCCGCTGCTGCAGCTCGCCCAGGGCGCCCGCCACGTCAGCTGGGCCTGGGAGGCCCGCACCGGCGCCCGGGCCAAGCACGTGAGCGAGGAGCAGTGGAAGCTGTTCCACGCACGGCTGGAGAGCGCCGAGGAGCACCTGTTCCGGGCCGCCGAACTCGACCCCGAACTGCTCGGCCCCTGGTACTTCCTGCAGATCAGCGGCCGCGGCGCCTCGCTCGACCGGAACTCCGCCCGCCACCGCTTCGAGGCCGCGCTGCGCCGCAGCCCCGGCCACGTCCCCTCGCACCGCCAGCGCCTGCAGCAGCTGTGCGAGAAGTGGCAGGGCTCGCACGAGGAGATGCACGCCTTCGCCCGGACGTCGATGCTCGCCGCCCCCGAGGGCAGCCCGATGGGCCAGCTGGTCGCCCGCGCCCACATCGAGCACTGGCTGTCGCTGCCGGTCGAGGAGGACGCCGCGTACATCGGACAGGAGCACGTCCGCGCGCAGCTGCACGAGGCCGCCGACCGCTCGGTCCGGCACCCCGGCTACGTCCGCGGCCGGGACTGGCCGGTCGCCCACAACGAGTTCGCCATGGCGTTCGCGCTCTCCGGGCAGCCCGCCGCCGCGCACCTGCTGCTCGGCGAACTCGGCGACCGGGTGACCGAACTGCCCTGGGCCTACTGGGGCGACCCGGTGGAGGTGTACCAGCGCACCCGCCTGCAGTGCGCCGGTCACTGACCGCCGCCACCCGGGCGCGGCCACCGACCGCCGCCCGCACGCGCCGCAGGCCCCGCCCCGCCACACGTCGCAGGCCCCGCCACGCGTCCCGCCCCGTCCCCGCCACGCGCCCCGCCCGAACCAGCCGAAGGACCAGCCCGGTGACCCCGAACGACCCCAGCGCGCACACCTTCCAGGTGGACCTGCGCGGCCTGGTCGACCTGCTCTCCCACCACCTGTACTCCAGCCCCCGCGTCTACCTGCGCGAACTGCTGCAGAACGCGGTCGACGCGATCACCGCCCGGCAGGCCCTCGACCCGGCCGCGCCCGCCGCGATCACCGTCACCACCGGCGAGGTCTTCTCGGTCTCCGACACCGGCGTCGGCCTCACCGAGGCCGACGTGCACACCTTCCTCGCCACCATCGGCCGCAGCTCCAAGCGGACCGCCGAAGGAGACCTGGACGCCGGTCAACTCGCCGACGCCCGGAGCGAGTTCATCGGCCAGTTCGGCATCGGCCTGCTGGCCTGCTTCGTGGTCGCCGACGAGATCACCGTCACCACCCGCTCCGCCCGCACCCCCGACGCCCCGGTGGTCGAGTGGCGCGGCCGCTCCGACGGCCGCTACACCATCACCACCCTGCCCGGCGGCGCCCGCCCCGAGCCCGGCACCACCGTCACCCTCACCCCGCGCCCCGACGCCGAGGAGTGGACCGCGCCCCGCCGGGTCCTCGAACTCGCCCGCCACTACGGCAGCCTGCTGCGCCACGAGGTCACCGTGGTCGACGCCGCCGGGCACCCCACCCGGATCAACCGGACCCCCGCGCCCTGGGCCGCCCGCCACGCCAACCCGGCCGCCCGGCGCGAGGCGCTCACCGAGCACTGCCGCGACACCTTCGACTTCACCCCGCTCGACACCATCGACCTGGACCTGCCGCTGGTCGGCCTCAGCGGCGTCGCCTACGTGCTGCCCGAGGCCGTCCCGCCGTCCCGCCGGGCCGGGCACCGGGTGCACCTCAAGGGCATGCTGCTCTCCGACCAGGCCGACGAACTGCTCCCCGAGTGGGCGTTCTTCGTGCGCTGCGTGGTCGACGCCGAACGGCTGCGCCCCACCGCCTCCCGCGAGGCGCTGTACGCCGACGAGACGCTCGCCGCCGTCCGGGACGCGCTCGGCCTGCGGATCCGCGACTGGCTGACCGACCTGTCCGCCAGCGACCCCGGCCTGCTGCACCGCTTCCTGTCCGTGCACCACCTGGCCGTCAAGTCGCTGGCCCGGCACGACGACCAGTTGCTGCGGATGCTGCTGCCCTGGCTGCCGTTCGAGACCACCGACGGCAACGTCACGCTCGACGAGTTCGCCCGCGCCCACCCGGTCGTGCTGGTCACCCGCACCGTCGAGGAGTTCCGGCAGGTCGCCCCGATCGCCGGCGCCGCGGGCCTCGGCGTCATCAACGGCGGCTACACCTACGACCGCGACCTGGTGCACCGCCTCCCCGAGATCCGCACCGGCACCACCGTCGCCGACCTCGACCCGGCCACCGTCACCGCGCACCTCGACAACGTCGACCCGGCCACCGAACTCGCCGCCGCCGCGTTCCTCGCCACCGCCCGCGAGGTCCTCGGCCGGTTCGACTGCGACGTCGCGCTGCGCACCTTCCACCCCAGCAGCGCCCCCGCCCTGCTGCTCGACGACCGCGAAGCCCGGCACGAGCGCACCCGCACCCAGCTCGCCGACCAGGCCGACGGGCTGTGGGCCGACATCCTCGGCTCGCTGGGCAGCTCCGCGCCCCGCGCCCAACTCGTGCTCAACCACCTCAACCCGCTGGTGCGCCGGGCCGCCGCGATCCGGCACCGCGACCTCGCCGTCACCACCGTCGAGGCGCTCTACGGCCAGGCCCTGCTGCTCGCCCGGCGCCCGCTCAAGGCCAGCGAGTCCGCGCTGCTGAACCGCTCCTTCCTGTCCCTGCTCGACCACGCCATGCTCGGCCACGAGCCCGCCCCCGGAGCGACCGGCCCCGCAGCCCCCGCCGGGGAGACCGGCCCGACCACGCCGCACCAGGAGCCGTGATGCTCGACACCATCGACGCCGTCCGCGCCGCCCTGCGCGCCAACGACGAACTGCCCCACGGCCGCACCCGCACCGTCACCGCCGAGGAACTCGTCGACGCCGCCGAGCAGTTCGACGACCCCGAGCTGCTCGCCTTCGCCCTGCTCGAACTCACCGAGGCGTACGAGTACGACGCCGAGCAGCGCAAACTGCCCGTGGTGTTCGCCCGGATCGCCAAGCTCCGCACCGAGCACCCCGACAGCTTCGGCGACTGGGAGAACCACGCCACCGACTGGCGCTACAAGTGGGTCGCCGCCGCGCTGCTGAGCGTCCCCGACGTCCCGCTGGAGGCGGTCCGGCGCTGGCACGGCGAACTGCGCCGCCACTACCTGGAGCGCGGCCACGACCTGCAGCCCTACTACGCCCAGCAGTACCGGCTCGCCGCCCACACCGGCGAGGGCGTCCAGGACGCCTTCGAGCTCTGGGCCGGCCGCTGGCGCTCCCGCTACAGCGACTGCCACGCCTGCGAACTGCGCGAGCAGGCCCGGCACTTCGTCGCCCGCGGCGAGGACGAACGGGCCCTGGAGATCTGGCAGCCGGTGTTCTCCGGCGAACGCTCCTGCTCCGAGGAGCCGCACACCAGCCGGGCCCTCGCCCTGCTGCCGCTGCTGCGCGCCGGCCGGCTCGACGAGGCCCGCTCCGCGCACCTGACCGGCTACCGGTGGGCCCGCGGCCGCCCGGCCGCCGCCGAGGCGGTCGGCCTGCACCTGGAGTTCTGCGCGCTCACCCGCAACGAGCCGCGCGGCCTGGAGATCCTGGCCGAGAACCGCGACCTGTTCGACCGGCACGGCGACCCGCTCTCCCGGCTGCACTTCCTCACCGGCGCCCACCTGCTGCTCGCCCGGCTGGTCGAGGACGGCCACGGCGACGTCCCGGTGGCCGGCCCGCCCGGCGCGCACCGCACCGCCGCCGCCCTGCTCGCCGAACTGCGCACCGAGGGCGACGCCTTGGCCGCCCGCTACGACGCCCGCAACGGCACCGCCGCGGTCGGCGACGCCCGCCGGGCCCGGCTGGCCCGCACCCCGCTGTTCGCCGAACCGCTGCCGCTCGGCCTGCGCGCCACCGGCCCGGCACCGGCCGCCGCGCAGCCCGCGCCCGCCCCCGCGGCGACCCCGGCCGCCCCCGCCGACCTGGCCGAACTCGTGCAGAAGGCACGCGAGTTGAGCACCACCAACCACCCCGACGCGATCCTGCACTGGAACCGGATCGGCGCCCTGATCGAGGCCCCCGACCACCGGCACCCGGAGGACGCCGAACGGTCCGGCCTCGGCTCGCTCGCCCAGCTCCGGGCCGAACTCGCCCTGGAACGCGCCTTCGAGAGCCACACCTCCGACCAGGAGGCCACCGCCCTCTACACCTCGGCCGCCGCCCTGTTCGAGCAGGCCGGGCTGACCGCCCGGGCCCTCGGCTGCCGGGCCCGGCTGGCCGGCCCCACCGACGACCACCCGGGCGACCTTCCGGTGATCCGCGAACTCTGCGCCCGGCTGGCCGAGTTGGCCGAGGACGGCACCCCGTACGGCGGCCGCGAACTGGTCGCCGTCCTGCAACTGCAGGCCAACGCCGAACTGCGGGCACTCTTCGAGGCCACCGCCGAGGCGGGCGGCCCGGACGGCCCCGGGCCGGACCCGGCCGCCCTCGCCGAGGCCGAGGCCACCCTGGAGCGGCTGTACACCGAGGCCGAACGCCATGGCTTCCCGCACCGCCAGGCCAACGCCCGGCTGCTCGGCGCCCGGGCCCGCTTCCTGGCCGACCGCCACCGGGACGAGAGCGACGCCTTCGCCGCCGCCGACCGGCTGATCACCGAGGCCGAACAGCTGGTCGACCGGGCCGGCGCCCCCTGGCGGCTCGCCCAGGTGTACGGCCAGCGCGGCGAACTCGCCATGTACACCGGCGACTTGACGGCCGCCGAACGCTTCCTGCGGCAGGCCGCCGAGACCGCCGCCCAGTACGGCGACCGCTCGGCCGGCACCGCCCGGGTGCACGACGGCCTCGCCCGCACCTACCTCGGCCTGGACCGCCCCGCCGAGGCGGCCAGGGCGTTCACCGAGGCCGCCGCCCGCTACGACCGCAACGGCGACGCCGACGACGCCGCCTCCGCGCGGATCATGCTCGGCCAGGTGCTGTGCGGCTCCGGCCGCGCCGACGACGGCGTCGCCGTCCTCGAATCCGTGCTGCTGGAACCGGCGTTCACCGAACTCGACGTCCGCGAACAGGCCCAGGCCCGGCTCAACCTGGCCCGCGGCCTGCGCGAACTCGACGAACCCCGGGCCGCCGCCGAGGAGTACCTGCTGCTCGCCGACCAGGTCGCCGGGTTCGAGGAGCGGCACATCCTCACCATGGTCGCCGCCGAGGCCGCCGCCGCCCTGGCCGCCGCCGAGCAGTGGCCCGCCGCCGACCTCGCCCGGCAGCGCGCCCTGGACAGCCACCGCACCGCCCCGCACGCCGACGCGGTCTTCGACATGCTGCTGCGCCAGGCCCGGCACACCGCCGACCGGCACGGCCCCGACCACCCCGAGGCGGCCGAACAGGCCCTGGCCCGGCTCGACGAGGCCGCCGAGGTGGCCCGCACCGCCGAACGCGAGGACCAGGACTTCGCCAGCGGCTGCCCCGACGGCACCCTGCACGACACCCGGGCCCGCACCCTGAGCACCCTGCGCCGCGACGAGGAGGCCCTCGCCGAGATGGAACTCGCCATCGCCGCGTTCGCCGCCTACGGCCCCGGCGCCCAGCACGGCCGGGCCGAGTCGATCCGGGTCGCCGCCATCCTGGAGGCCAACCGCCTCGACCGCCGGGACGCCGCGCTGGCCCGGCTGGACGCCGCCGTCGCCGAGTTCCGGGCCGCCGACGCCGAGGACGCCGCCCAGCCCCTCACCGAACTGCGCGCCCACCTCACCCGCCACTGACACCACCGACCGCCCCGCACACCGGCGGCCCGCCGGGGGAGCACCCCCGGCGGGCCGCCGACACACCTGCCGCACCCGCTACTTCACGTTCAGCACCGAGGTCTCGAAGGTGCGGAACGCCCCCTCCTGCTTCCACTCCAGCGCCGCCTTCGGGCTGGAGGCCAGCAGCGCCGCGCACTTCGGCGTCGGGTTCTCCGACCCGAGGGCCCGGCCCTGGCACTCCGGCACCGGCTTGAACCCGTCCCGGTCGCGCCACAGGCTCCGGCCGGAGACGAAGCCGTACTCCAGCGAGTTGCGCGCCAGGTCCTTCAGGTCCTGGTAGCTCAGCCGGTAGGTCTGCGCCGCGCGGACGTACTCGTGGGTGATGTCGATCCGCTCCACGCCCGGGTCGTCGGTGGCCAGCGCGGTCGGCACCCCGTACTTGCGGTACAGCGGGAACGGGTGCTGCCGCCCCTGCACCTGGAGGATCTGCGCGTTGGAGGTCAGCGGCACCTCGACCAGCACCTTGCGCTCGGCCAGGGTGCGCAGCAGGTCCGCCGCGTCGTCCTCGTGGGTGACGTCCACGCCGTGGCCGATCCGCTCGGCGTGGCCGGTCAGCACGGCCTGCCGGATGTGGAAGGTCAGGTCCTCCGGCTTGACCAGGCCGGGCACCAACTCGCCCGCGTGCAGGCTGATGTGGGCCTTCGGGTAGAGCGGGTGCAGGAAGTCCAGCATCTGCATCTCGAGCTGGTAGTTGTCCAGCGAGGACTGGTAGTCCTCCGGCTGGACGAGGTTCACCGCGACGAACCGGTCGTCCTGGGAGGCGAGTTCCATGCCGATCAGCAGCTGGGCGAAGACCCGGGCCGGGGTGGAGGCGCGGGAGGCCTGGGACTGGATCCGCACCGTCACCGAACAGCCGGGCCGGGCCTGCGGGGTGCCGCACTGCTCGGTGGACCGGTACTCGGCCATCGCGGTGTCCAGGTCCGCGCGGGCGCTGTCCACCAGGGCCTGCATCTGACCGTCGGCCAGCAGCTTCCGGCGCAGCGCCGCGAGGTCCGGGTCGAAGCCGACCTTGGCGGCCAGCGCGGCGACCCCGCCGGAGGCCGGGGTCAGCATGGTCTCCAGGTAGCTCTGGTGCTGGGCGGCCATGGTGTCGGTGACCTCGGCGATCATCGTGCCGGGGTGGCGCCAGCTGGCCTCGCCGAACTTGCCGAAGGTGGCGAAGAAGTGGTCGTGGCCGGACTCCGCGCCGGGGGTGAAGTCCTGCATCGACCAGGCCCGGATCACCTGGGTGCGGAACTCGCCCTCGGCCAGCGCGTCCTGGGCCGGACGCAGGGTGCCCTGGCAGGGGCCGGTGGCCGAGGTGAAGGTCACCGAGTCGATGCACAGGCCGTCCTGCGCGGCCAGCTTGATCAGCAGTTCGGTGGTGACCGCGCCGGACAGGTGGTTGTGCAGGTCGCCGCCCTTGGGCATGGCCCGCAGGAAGGCGTCCAGCCGTGCCGGGTCCTGCCGGATCCCGTCCAGCAGGCCGGCGACGGCGGCCTCGGTCGGACGGGAGCCGGCCCGGTCGGCGGCTTGGGCAGTGGGAGCGAGCGGCAGCAGCAGGGCCGCGCAGGCGACGAGTGCGGCGGTGCCGGAACGGCGTAGCGACGTCATGCCCGCCATGCTGACGGATCGTCAGCTCCCGTACGCCGCAACGCCGTTCATGTCGTGCGCACATCATCCGAACGGGTGCCGCGGCGCGGAAACGGCCCAGAAACGATCGGATCGTGCTACTTCCGATCGTGCTACTTCCGACCGCACTGCTTCCGACCGCGCTGCGTCCGGTCCGTGCTACTTCCGGCCGGGCTTGTGCGCGGCCTTGCCCGCCTCCCGGGCGGCCTTCACCGACGCGGCCTTCGCCTCCGCGTCCTTCACCCGCTGCGCCTCCTTGCGCACCTCGGCCTGGGTGGTGCGCTCGCGGCGCAGCCACTCCGGGTCCTCCTCGCGCAGCGCGTCGATCTGCTCGGTGGTCAGGGCCTCGGAGATCCCGGCGCGGCCGAGGCCGGTGACCGAGACGCCGAGCCGGGCCGCCACCACCTGGCGCGGGTGCGGACCGTTGCGGCGCAGGTCGACCAGCCACTGCGGGGGCTCGGCCTGCATGGCGTTGAGCTCGTCGCGGGAGACGACGCCCGCCTGGAACTCGGCGGGGGTCGCCGCCAGGTAGATCCCCAGCTTCTTGGCCGCGGTCGCGGGCTTCATGGTCTGGGAGGTCTTGGGCTTGGGCGTAGTCATGCGACAAGGGTATAGGGAACGCACCCCTGCCCAGGTCACGGCCGCCCCCGCCGCCCCGCCGCCGGGCCGGCCCCGCCCCGCGGCCCGCTAGCCTGGAACCCGTGACCGAGACCGAGCAGCCCGAGCAGTCCCCCGCCTCCTTCCGCCTGGTGTACGTGCCGGGGGTGACGCCCACCAAGTGGCTGCGGGTGTGGGAGGAGCGGCTGCCCGACACCCCGGTCGAGCTGCTGCAGTCGGCGCCCGCCGACGGCCACGCCCTGCTGCTGTCCGGCGGGGCGGACGCCGGCCTGGTCCGGCTGCCGGTGGACCGGACGGTGCTCAGCGCCATCCCGCTGTACACCGAGACCACCGTGGTGGTCTTCCCCAAGGACCACTGGCTGGCCGCCGCCGAGGAGGTCACCGCCGCCGACCTCGCCGAGGAGGTCGTCTTCCACCCGCAGGACGACACCCTCGACTGGCCCGAACTGCCCGGCCGCCCGGCCTTCGAACGCCCCGCCACCACCGGCGACGCGATCGAACTGGTCGCCGCCAACGTCGGCGTGCTGGCCGTCCCGCAGTCCCTGGCCCGGCTGCACCACCGCCGCGACCTCACCTACCGCACCCTGGTCGACGTCCCGCAGTCCCAGGTCGCCCTCGCCTGGCCGGAGGACGCCACCACCGACCTGGTCGAGGAGTTCATCGGCATCGTCCGCGGCCGCACCGCCAACAGCTCCCGCGGCCGCACCGCCGCCGCCGAGGAACAGCGCCGCCCGTCCAGCACGAAGAAGTCCAAGGCCCAGCCCCAGCAGCGCACCGGCCAGGGCGGCAGCGGCAAGCCCAAGCCCACGCCGGGCCGGCGCACCGGCGGCGGCCGCACCGCCCAGCCCAAGCGCGGCGGCAGCGGCGGCGGCCGCAAGAAGTAGCCCTGGGCGTCCGGGTACCACCGGGAACCTGCCCCAACGGCCAAACCTCAGTGAGCGAGCCCGGGCCAGGGACACGCGCATTGTCGCTCCGGCTCAAGACCTGCCCCAGGGTCTGGTGGCGAACCCCGGAGATCACGCCAATACCGGGCGGCTGTTCCACAGCTCCTCGTCCGTGCGGTCCCGTAGGGGCGTGAAGACCCAGGGGGCGAGTCGGGGTGCCGGAACGGCGGCGATCTGCTCGGTGGGGTGGAGCAGCCCGCGAGCGCACTGCTCGGCGGTCCAGACGGTGATCCGGGCGTGAGGGTCGGCGGGGTTGACGCCGATCTCTCCCTTGGGGCCGCACGTCGCGTTGTAGGGCAGGGCGGCGCGCCGGCGGTTCCAGTAGGTCCACGCCTCGGCGGCCTTCTCCTGTTCGAAGAGGTGGTAGAGCTGGGGGTAGCGGTCCAGGAGGCGGACTTCGCGGAACAGGAGCTGGCCGAGCAGCGGGGTGGCTGCGGTGCGCAGGCCGTCGGTGTCCGTGCCGGTGAAGGCGAAGGCGGTGGCGTCGGTGGCCGGGGTGAGGGCGGTGGCGGTGAAGCGGTGGCAGAGGCGGTCGCGGACGAAGGCTGCGGCGTGCTGGGACAGGCCGGGTTCGATGGCGTCGATGAGGTCGAGGAGGCGTTGGTGGCCGGGGCGGAAGCGGCCAATGTCGAAGAGGGTGCCCATGGTGTCGACGGCGGTGAAGGCGAGTTGCTTGTAGAGGTGGTTGTTCATCTCGCCGCGTTCGGCGAGGTCCTTCGTCGCGGTGCTGGTGGAGTGGAGCATCAGGTACTCGGAGGTGGTCTCGAAGTAGAGGTAGCCGAGGTAGGGCATGACCGGGACGGCGGCGGCCAGTTGGTCGAGGAACGGCCCGGCGTCGGGGTGGCGGCGGCCGGTGGCGGTGGCGAGCATCAGGTCCAGCAGGGGTGCGGCGGCGCGGACCCGGTCGGTGACGGACCGGGTGACCTGGTGGTCCTCGGCGGGGGTGAGGGCGTGGCGGTGGCGGTCGAAGGCGCGCAGGTGGACGGGGCCCAGGCGCAGGTAGTCCAGGCCGGCGCCGGGGGCCGGGTGGTCGGGGGAGACCTGGATGACCAGGGGGGTGCTGTCGCGTCGGCTGTCGAGGTCGGGGCGAGCGTCGAGGAGGTGGGCGCCGAGGTTGTGGGGGCGCAGCGCGCCGCCGGGCATCGGGGTGAGCGGGGAGCCGTAGACGGCGGCGGCGAGGCAGCCGGTGGAGGCGAGCAGGTGGCCGCTGGTGCGGATGGCGTCCAGGGAGCGCGTCAGGTGCAGCAGGTGCATCGGACGGCCGGTGGCCAGGGCGGTGAGCATGGCGTTGCCGTCGGGCCGCAGCAGGTGTCCGCCCGGGGTGCGCCGGAGGCGCTGCTGCCAGTGGTCGGGGGTGGCGGCGAGGCCGGCGGGCAACTGCGCGGTGGGGGCGTCGAGGTGGGTGTGGGCGAGGTCCCAGTCCGGGTGCACGGTCGTCTCCTACTCGGGTCGCAGGGCGCGGAGCGCCAGGTGGAGGGCGTGGGTGTCGCTCGCGCCGTCGAGGCGGGCGTGTTCGGTGCGGATGACCAGGTCGTGGGCGAGGAGCGGGGCCCAGGCGGGGACCTGGAGGCGCAGCAGGTGCAGGTCGGGCCACCAGCGGGTGGCGGGCAGGCGGTAGCGGTCGAGGGCGTCGGCGGCCTTGAGTACGTCGACGGCCGTGCGGTGCCGGTGGTAGGTGGCGCGCTGGTCGGCGGTGAAGGCGTGGTGGGGGACGTCGTGGAGGGCGACGGCGGTGACCGCCTCGGGGCCGGGCACGTGGCCGAACGCGGAGCTGAGACAGGTGGGGTGCTGGGTGAGCCAGTGGGCCGCACGGGCGCCGTGGCCGGGGTCGGTGCGGTCGTCGTGGCGGCGGCAGTCGTGGCAGGCCGCCGCGGCGGCGAGCGCGAGCACCCGGTCGGGGCCGAGGCCGACGGCGAGGAACTGGACGAGGACGGCGACGCGGGCGCCGTGCAGCACGCCGTGCAGGGAGGTCGCGGTCTCCGGCCGGGCGAACCAGGACGGATCCGGTACCAGCGGGGTCGCGGGGTGTGGCAGTCTGGGCCGCGCACCCGGACCGCCCGGCCGCTGGCCGGCGATCCACGCGAGGGTCGGCCGGTCCATCACCTGGTGGTCGGGCAGGCGGCCCGCGGCCGCCGACTCGTGCAGCGGCAGCCGGCCTGCGTCGTGGGGTGTGGGTGGAGAGTTCATCGAGTCCTCGAAGGGTCGGGTCGGACATGGGCGTCACGCTGGGCGTAGTGGTGCTGACGATGGGGAACCGGCCCGCCGAGCTGGTGGCGCTGCTGGAGTCGGTGCGGGCGCAGGAGGGCTCGGAGTCCGGGGTGCGCACGGTGGTGCTCGGGCAGGGCATCGAGCTGCCCGAACTCCCGGGGTGGGTGGACGCGGTGGAGCTGCCGGAGAACCTGGGGATCCCGGGCGGGCGCAACGCCGGCGTGGAGCGGCTGCGCGAACTGGGCGGCACGGACGTGCTGGTGGTGCTGGACGACGACGGGCTGCTGCCGCGCGCCGACACCTTCCGGCTGGTCCGGGAGGCGTTCGAGCAGGACCCGAAGCTCGGCATCGCCTCGTTCCGGATCGCGGACGAGACCGGCTTCACCCAGCGCCGCCACGTACCCCGCCTGGGCAAGTCCGACCCGATGCGGTCCGGGCCGGTGACCACGTTCCTCGGCGGCGGCCACGCCATCCGGATGTCCGTGATCGACCAAGTCGGCCTGTTCCCGGCCGAGTTCTTCTACGCGCACGAGGAGACCGACTTCGCCTGGCGGGCGCTGGACGCCGGCTGGGGCATCGACTACCGTGCCGACCTGGTGCTCCAGCACCCGCGCACCGACCCGGCCCGGCACGCCGCCTACTACCGGATGACCGCCCGCAACCGGGTCTGGCTGGCCAAGCGCCACCTCCCCGCACCCCTGGTGCCGGTCTACCTCGCCTCCTGGATCGGCTACACCCTGCTGCGCCGCCCGCCGCTGGCCGGCTTGAAGGCGTGGTGGGGCGGGTTCTTCGAGGGGGTGCGGGTGGCGTGCCCGCCGCGCCGGCCGATGCGGTGGAGCACGGTGCGCCGGATGGCGCAGCTGGGCCGGCCGCCGATCTTCTGACGGCCAGACCCAGCCGAGCCCAGCCGGGCCCAGCCCGGCCCGGCCGGGGCGGGTTCAGGCGGCCAGGGCGGCCGGGGGACCGTCGGCGGTGAACCAGTCGGGGACGGCGCCGGGGGTGGAGCGCAGCCAGGTGACGTACCGGTCGATGCCTTCGGTGAGGCCGATGGCGGGCGTCCAGCCGAGGAGTTCGGTGGCCAGGCTGGTGTCGGCGTAGCCGCCGAGCGGGTCCCCGGCGGGCATCGGGGCGTGCTCGAAGCGGGCGCCGGGGTAGCGGGCGGCGATCAGCTCGCCGATGCGGCGCACCATGGTCGGCACGCCGGTGCCGACGTTGACCGTCCGGCCCGCCATCCGTTCGGCGACCAGCACGAGGATCGTGGCGCGGGCGACGTCCTCGACGTGCACCATGTCCCGTACCTGCGTGCCGCCGCCGTTGAGCCGGATCGGGCGGCCGGTGTGCGCGGACATGGCCATCCACGGGACCATCCACGAGTGCGAGCCGGGCTTGGGGACCTGCGGCTCCCCGTAGACGGAGAAGTACCGGACGATCGCGTGCTGCGTGCCGGAACCGTCCAGCATCAGCCGGGTCTGCTGCTCGCCCCACGCCTTGGTGTTCGCGTAGACGGAGACCGGGTCCAGCGGCTGCGCTTCGGTGAAGACCGCGGGGCCGTCGGCGGCGGTGCCGCCGTGGCCGTAGACGGACGCGGAGGAGACGAACACCAGCCGCCTCACCGCCGAGCCGGCCACCGCGTCCAGCACACTCTGGGTGCCAGCCAGGTTGCTGGCGAACGCGGTGCGCGGGTGGCGGGTGCAGGCGGCGACGTCCGCGTACGCGGCGGCGTGGATCACGTAGTCGCAGCGCTCGACGAGGGAGCGCACCGTGGCGCGCTCCCGGACGTCGCCGAGCACGACCTCGGCCGCGTTCAGGTCCACGCCGAAGCGCTCGCGCACCGGGTGCGGATAGGCGTCGAACCGGTCCAGGACCAGCGGGCGGGCCCCGGCGGCGGCGAGCTGGGCGACGACGCGGCTGCCGACCAGGCCGCCGCCCCCGGTCACCAGCACCGTCGCGCCCGCGAGCTGAACGGTCACAGCTGACTTTGCGTCAATCATGTTGATCTACACCTCTGTTCGGAGTCGGGTGGATGCCTGAAAGTGAAGCCTCCGGGGCCCGGGCGGCGGTACCGTGTTCGCTCCCCCTCCTGGTTAATCCCGTTCATGATCAACGCGCGGTCGTCCCAGGGAGCGAAGTGAACCCCAGCGCCGAACCGAACCGGCACCTGGCAGCCGTCCTGGACGAGGCCGGGTGGACCTACGAAGCCCTGGCCAGAGCGGTGCGGGCCGTCGCCGCCGAGTCCCGGGTCGAACTGCGCACCTCGAAGGCGGCCGTCCACCACTGGGTCGTCAACGGGACCAGACCGGCGGGCAGGACACCGCTCTACATCGCCGAAGCGCTCAGCCGCAGGCTCCGACGCACCGTCACGCCGGCCGAGATCGGTCTAGGCTCCGAACCCGTCGAGGACACCACCCGGGCGCTGCCCCTCGACCCCCTCGCCGCCGCCGCCGACCTCGGAAGGCTCATCATGCTGCGCCGCCGCGACTTCCTCGCCACCACCTTCTCCGCCGCCGCGGTCGGCCTGCCGCTGGCCTACGACCACCAGGCCGCCGCGGCCGCGCTCAGCGCCGCCGCCGGCAGCCGCCGGATCGGGCCCGGCGAGATCGCCGTCGTCCGGCAGTTCACCGAGATGTTCCGCACCGCCGACGAACGCCTCGGCGGCGGCCACGGCCTGGTCGCCATCACTTCCTACCTCACCGACGTCGTCACCCCGATGCTCAAGGGCGCCTTCCCCGACAGCGCCGTCCGCACCGAGGCGTTCGGCGCGGCCGCCGAACTCGCCACCCTGATCGGTTGGAAACTCCACGACCACGGCAGCGACGGCGCGGCCCAGCGGTTCTACCTCCTCGCCTACCAGTTCGCCTGCGAGGCCGACCCGGCGGGCCGCGCCGCCTGGGCGATGCGCGCCCTCGCCCACCAGGCCCTCGACCTCGGCCACCACACCGGCACCGCCGCCCTCGCCGATGCTGCCCTTCACCGCACCCGCGGGCGCGTCGACCCGAGCACCGAGGCCCTGCTGCTCATCACCGCCGCCCGCGCCAACGGAGCCTCCGGCAACCGGGCCGCCGCCGCGAAGCTGATCCTGGCCGCCGAGAACGCGATGCTCGCCGCCGCCGAACCGCCCCCTGCCTACGCCGCGGCCTCCGGGCCCGTCGCCGCTACCGTCGCCTCCCACACCGGCAAGACGCTCACCGCGATGAAGGACCACGCCGCCGCCGAACGCCACTACCGCGCCGCCGTCCAGCACCGAGTACCCGGCACCTACCGGCGAGGCCGGGCCCTCACCCTGGCCAACCTCGCCAAGACCGTCGCCGCCCAGCACCGCCACGAAGAAGCCGTCACCCTCTGGGCACAGGCCCTGGACCTCATGGAAGGCGTCGCCTCCGATCGCGCCACCGTGGAACTCGACACCATGAGCTCCGCCCTGCGCCTCTACACCAGCCGCCGCATCCGAGGGGCCGCAGAGCTGCACCGCCGCGCCGCCGCACTGCGACGTGCATGACGCAGCCGCCCGCCCCCGACCACCTCGGGGCCGGTCCGCCACATCGCCGGCAGGACACCCGTGGATCCCGCGGTCCTCGCCCGGCTGCACACCCAACTCGGCCCCGCCATCAACACCGGTGACCTCGCCGCCCGCTACCGGCGCCGCCGAACCCGCCGCCGAGGAACAGCGCCGCCCGTCCAACCCGAAGAAGTCCAAGGCCCAGCCCCAACAGCGCACCGCCCAGAGCACCGGCAGGCCCAATCCGGGCCGGCGCACCGGCGGCCTGTCCCGGGAGCTCCGGCGCCAGGTGGCGCACTCCAGCTTCCTGGAGGGCTCCGACGAGTCCACCGCGGCCGATGGCCGAGTCGATCTCCACGGGGGCAACGTTCGCCAGGGTCCGCGTCGACTCCCGAGGCGCGGGGCTTCTCGGTGCCCGGCGCCGGTACGCGTCCGCCGGTGCGCCGTCGGTCACACGTTCCACGGCGTTCCCGCAGTTGACGCACTGTGGCCCGCATGATGGTCGACGGGCATCCTTGCCGTACCGACCGAGGGGAAGAACCACGATGGTGCACGCACGGGCGGGCCAGCCGGCCCAGCCGCAGGACCTGATCGACGTCGCCCGCCTGGTGACGGACTACTACGCGCTGCACCCCGATCCGGAGGACGTCGGCCAGCGGGTCGCGTTCGGCACCTCCGGCCACCGGGGCTCGTCGCTGCGCACCGCTTTCAACGAGGACCACATCGCCGCGACCGCGCAGGCGATCTGCGACTACCGGGCCGAGCAGGGCACCACCGGCCCGCTGTTCCTCGGCATCGACACCCACGCGCTGTCCGAGCCGGCCCGCGCCACCACGCTGGAGGTGCTGGCCGCCAACGGCGTCACCGTGCTGCTGGACACCGCGGACGGCTACACGCCGACCCCGGCCGTCTCGCACGCGATCCTCGCCCACAACCGCACCCGCCCCGCCGCGCTCGCCGACGGCATCGTGGTGACGCCCTCGCACAACCCGCCCGCCGACGGCGGCTTCAAGTACAACCCGCCGCACGGCGGCCCCGCCGACTCCACCGCCACCGGCTGGATCGAGCGCCGCGCCAACGCCCTGCTCGCGGCCGGCCTGGAGGGCGTGCGCCGCGTCCCGTACGCCCGGGCGCTGGCCGCCGACACCACCGGCCGCTACGACTTCCTCGGCCGTTACGTCGACGACCTGCCCGCCGTCCTCAACCTGGACGCCGTCCGGGACGCCGGCCTGCGGATCGGCGCCGACCCGCTCGGCGGCGCCTCGGTCGCCTACTGGGGCCGGATCGCCGAGACCCACCGCCTCGACCTCACCGTGGTCAACCCGCTCACCGACCCGACCTGGCGCTTCATGACGCTGGACTGGGACGGCAAGATCCGGATGGACTGCTCCTCCCCGTACGCGATGGCCTCGCTGATCGACAAGCGCGACGCCTACGCGCTGGCCACCGGCAACGACGCGGACGCCGACCGGCACGGCATCGTCACCCCCGACGGCGGGCTGATGAACCCCAACCACTACCTGGCCGTCGCCATCGACTACCTGTATCGCCACCGCGAGGGCTGGCCCGCGACGGCCGCGGTCGGCAAGACCCTGGTGTCCTCCTCGCTGATCGACCGGGTGGTCGCCGGGCTCGGCCGCGAGCTGCTCGAAGTCCCGGTCGGCTTCAAGTGGTTCGTCGACGGGCTGCTGAACGGCAGCGTCGCGTTCGGCGGCGAGGAGTCCGCCGGCGCGTCCTTCCTGCGCCGCGACGGCTCGCCGTGGACCACCGACAAGGACGGCATCCTGCTGGCCCTGCTCGCCTCCGAGATCACCGCCGTCACCGGCAGCACCCCCTCCGCGCTGCACCGCGAGCTGGTCGCCCGGCACGGCGACCCGGTCTACGCCCGGGTCGACGCCCCCGCCGACCGCGCGCAGAAGGCCGCCCTGGCCGCGCTGGACGCCGACCGGGTCACCGCCGACACCCTGGCCGGCGAGCCGATCACCGCCGTCCTCACCCACGCCCCCGGCAACGGCGCCGCGATCGGCGGCCTCAAGGTCACCACCGAGAACGCCTGGTTCGCCGCCCGCCCCTCCGGCACCGAGGACGTCTACAAGATCTACGCCGAGAGCTTCCACGGCGAACAGCACCTCGCCCAGGTCCAGTCCGAGGCCCGCGAGCTGGTCGGCGACGTCCTCGCCAAGGCCTGATCGGCCCCGTCGCGGCCCGTCCGGCCTCCCCATGCCGCCACCCCTCCGGTCCGACGGACCGGAGGGGTGTTGCATTGTGATGCCCTATGTTCGAAGATGTTCGTTGTGTCGGCTCACCCAGCCCGCCCTGCCCCGAGCCGCGACGCGAACCACGAGGAGTGTGCCGCCGTGCACAAGACGGTGACCGAACTGGCCGACGGCCGCGAACTGATCTACTACGACGCCGCGCCCACCCCCCGCGACGCCGTCGACCGGCGCCCGCTGGAACCGGCCGCGAGCGCCTCAGAGGTCCGGATCGACCCGCTCACCGGCGACGCGGTCACCATCGCCGCGCACCGCCAGGGCCGCACCTACCACCCGCCGGCCGACGAGTGCCCGCTCTGCCCGTCCCGGGACGGGCGGCTCAGCGAGATCCCGGCCGCCGACTACCAGGTCGCGGTCTTCGAGAACCGCTTCCCGTCCCTCGCCGACTCCTCCACCGCCCACGTCGCCCCCTGGTCCGACGGCCCCTACGCGCTCACCCCCGGCACCGGACGCTGCGAGGTGGTCTGCTTCACCTCCGACCACGACGCCGCCTTCGCCGACCTCACCGAAGAGCGCGCCCGCCTCGTCCTGGACGCCTGGACCGACCGCACCGCCGAGCTGTACGCCCGCCCCGGCGTCCGCCAGGTCTACTGCTTCGAGAACCGCGGCGCCGACATCGGCGTCACCCTCGGCCACCCGCACGGCCAGATCTACGCCTTCCCGTTCACCACCCCGCGCACCTCCCTCGCCCTCGACCGCGCCGCCGCCCACCTCGCCGCCACCGGCCGCAACCTGTACGACGACGTCCTCGCCGCCGAACGCGCCACCGCCGGCAAGCCCGACTCCCGGGTCGTCCTGGCCGGCGAGCACTGGACCGCCTTCGTCCCGTTCGCCGCCCGCTGGCCCTACGAGGTCCACCTCTACCCCAACCGCCGCACCACCGACCTCACCACCCTCGACGCCGACGCCCGCGCCGAGTTCCCCCGCGTCTACCTCGACCTGCTGCGCCGCTTCGACCGCCTCTTCCCCGTCCCCGCCCCTACATCGCCGCCTGGCACCAGACCCCCCGCTCCGCCCCCACCGAACTCGCCCTCCACCTCGAGCTGTTCACCCTGCGCCGCACCGGCGACAAGCTCAAGTACCTGGCCGGCACCGAATCCGGCATGGGCGCCTTCATGAACGACATCAACCCCGAAACCGCCGCCCGCACCCTCCGCGAGCTGTAATCCCCCCGCCGCACCCCGCCCGCCCCCTGCGCCGAGAACCCGCCCGACCCCCGGGCGGGTTCTCCCTTTCCGCCCCCGCCCCCCGTCTCGCCCCTCCCTCCCTCTTTCCCTTCCCTCCCTCTTTCCCCCGCCGCACGCGAAGAGCCCGCCCGGGAAACCTCCCGAACGGGCCCTCGACCCTCCAGCCCCCTACTGCACCCGGTGCGCGCCCTGCGAGGGCACCGCCGGGAACGCGTGCGGGGCGCCGTACCCGGCCGCCTCGAACGCCTCCCGGACGGCCTGCTCGACCTCCGCCAGCCGCCCGGTCTCCACCAGGACGAGCACCGAGCCGCCGAAGCCGCCGCCCATCATCCGGGCGCCCAGCGCGCCCGCCGCGTTGGCGGTGGCCACCGCCAGGTCCGTCTCGGGGCAGGAGACCCGGTAGTCGTCGCGCAGCGAGGCGTGCCCGGCGGTCAGCACCGGCCCCAGCGCCCGCGGGTCGCCCGCGTCCAGCAGCGCGACGGCGTCCAGCACGCGCCGGTCCTCCGTCACCACGTGCCGCAGCAGCGGGCGCAGTTCGGCCGGCAGCTTCTCCTCCGCCGCGGCCAGCTCCCCGGCCTCGACGTCGCGCAGCGCCCGCACCCCCAGCAGGTCGGCGGCCCGCTCGCAGCCCGCCCGCAGGTCCGCGTACGCGCCGTCGCCGAGGTCGTGCTTGACCCGGGTGTCGATCACCAGCAGGGACAGGCCGACCGCGGGCAGGTCCAGCGGCACCTGGCGGCCGGTGAGCGTCCGGGTGTCCAGGAAGTAGGCGTGGCCCGCGACGCAGCAGCTGGACGCCATCTGGTCGAGCGCGCCGCACGGCACCCCGACGTAGGCGTTCTCGGCGCGCTGGGCGAGCAGCGCCCGGCCGGGGGCGTCCAGGCCGAGGCCGTACAGCTCGTCCAGGGCGAGAGCGGTGGCGCACTCCAGCGCGGCGGACGAGGACAGGCCGGCCCCGGTCGGCACGTCCGAGGCGAACGCCAGGTCGGCCCCGCCCACCGGGTGCCCGGCCTCGGCCAGCGCCCAGAACACCCCGGCGGGGTACGCCGCCCAGCCGGGCACCGACCCGGGGGCCAGCCCGTCCAGGGCGAACTCCACCACCCCGCCGTCGCCCTGCGCGCTGACCAGCCGCACCAGGCCGTCCGAGCGGCGGCGGGCCGCGACCCGGGTGGCGTGCGGGAGCGCGGCGGGCAGCACGAAGCCCTCGTTGTAGTCGGTGTGCTCGCCGATCAGGTTGATCCGGCCGGGGGCGGCCCAGATGCCGTCGGGGGAGTCGCCGAAGGCGGAGGCGAAAACGGCGGCGGTATCGGTGGTCATCGGGCGCTCCAGCAGGCGTTCACGGACGAGCAGGTGACATAGTCAACACATTCAAACACACAACCCCACATCCAAACAGGCCCCGTTCGGCCACCGCCGAACTATGCTGAGGCACTCTCCTGCCCGCTCTCCCGCTCCCACCCTCGTGGAGGACCACAGTGACCACCGACGGCGGACTGCTCGCCGACCAGCGCCGGGCCCTGATCCTCGACCTGGTCCGCCGGGACGGGGCGGTCAAGGTCGCCGAACTGGTCGACCAGCTCGGGGTCTCCGACATGACGGTCCGCCGCGACCTGGACGCCCTCGCCCGCACCGGCGCGGTCCGCAAGGTCTACGGCGGGGCCGTCGCCCGCACCGCCGCCGCCGACGAACCCGCCTTCGAGACCAAGTCCGCCCTGGCGCCCGAGACCAAGGCCGCCCTCGCCGAGGCCGCCGCCGCCCAGGTCCAGCCGGGCACCGTGGTCGCCGTCTCGGCCGGCACCACCGCCTACGCGGTCGCCGCCCGCCTGCTCGACGTCCCGGGCCTCACCATCGTCACCAACTCCCTCCCGGTCGCCGAACTCGTCCGCACCCGCGGCGACAACGGTCCCGCCCTCCTGCTCACCGGCGGCGCCCCCACCCGCTCCGCCGCCCTGGTCGGCCCGCTCGCCGACCAGGCCATCCGCTCCCTGCACGTCGACCTCCTGATCATCGGCGCCCACGGCGTCAGCGAACGCGCCGGCCTCACCACCCCCAACCTCGCCGAGGCCCAGACCAACCGCGCCCTGATCGCCTCCGCCCACCGCACCGTCGCCGTCGCCGACCACACCAAGTGGGGCATCGTCGGCCTCAGCAGCTTCGCCGCCCTCACCGACCTCGACTGCTTCATCACCGACCAGGCCCTCCCCGCCGAGGCCCAGGCCGTCCTCACCGAATCCTGCGGCGCCCTCCTGCTCGTCTGAGCCCCGCCCGTCCCCGCTCAACCCGGGACGCGACCGTCGCACCGCACTCCGCCACGGCCGTCCCCTCCACCGGTTATAGGGTCGGGACCGCGGAGGGGGTGGACGGATGGGTGTCGCGGTGTGGGCGGCGGTGCGGCGGCGGCCGGTGCGGTTCCTGGTGTCGTGGTGGCCGTGGCGGGGGTGGGCGCTGCTGGTGACGGGCGCGGTGCAGGGGGCGGTGGTGCTGGTCGCGCTGGCGGCCGGGCTGCTGGTCGGGGTCGGGCTGTCGGTGCTCGGCGTCGGGGTGCTGGTGCTCGGGTGGACGGCGCTGCTCGGGGTGCCGGTCGGCGCGCTGGAGCGGTGGCGGCTGCGCCTGGTCGAACCGGAGCGGCTGCCCGACCCGCACCGCAGTGCGGCCCGCGGGCTGCGCGGGCGGCTGCGGGAGCGGGCGAGCCGGCGCGAACTCGCCTACGCACTCGTCCAGTCCACCGTGTTCGCCGCCGCCGGGCTGCTGTTCGCCGCCGCGCTGGCGTTCTGCCTGCTGCTGCTCTCCGCCCCGGTGTTCATCCTGGCGGTCAGCCCGGACACGGTGATGCTGTGGCCCGGACGGCCCGTCTCCGGCCCGCTGGACGGCTTCGCGGCGAGCGCCGCCGGTCTGCTCGGCCTGGTCGTCCTGGCGTACAGCGGCGCCCTGCTCGCCGGAGCCCAAGTGCGGCTCGCCCAGCAGCTGTTGGGCCTGCGGGACACCGACCTGGGCGTCCGGGTGGTCGAACTCACCCGCTCCCGGGCCCGGTTGGCGGACGCCTTCGAGGCCGAGCGCCGCCGGATCGAGCGCGACCTGCACGACGGCGCGCAGCAGCAACTCGTCGCCCTGGGCATGACGTTGGGTCTGGTCGAGCTCGAACTGCGCGGCCGGGACACCCCCGCCACGGCCCTGGTCGCCCGGGCCCGCGGCGAGGCGAAGCTCGCCCTGGAGCAGCTGCGCACCCTGGTCCGCGGCATCCACCCGCAGGTCCTCACCGACCACGGACTCCCGTCCGCGGTCGCCGAGTTGGCGGCCCGGCACCCCGTCCCGGTGCTGGTCGACCTGCACCTGCCGCGGCGGCTGCCCGGCCCGGTGGAGAGCGCCGCCTACTTCACCGTCAGCGAGGCGCTCACCAACGCCGCCAAGCACAGCGGCGCGGACGGGATCACCGTCCGCGGCACCCTCGACGCGGGCGCGCTGCGGCTGTCCGTCACCGACAACGGCCGCGGCGGCGCCGACCCCGGCGCCGGGGCCGGCCTGCAGGGGCTCGCCGACCGGCTCGCCGTCCTGGACGGGCGGCTCACCGTGACCAGCCCGCCCGGCGGGCCCACCCGCCTCGAACTGGAGGTCCCGTGCTGAAGATCGTGATCGCCGAGGACGCCGTCCTGCTCCGGGCCGGCCTGGTCGAACTCCTCGAACGGGTCGGCCACCGGGTGCCGGCCGCCATCGGCGACGCCACCGCCCTGGTCCGCGCCGTCGACGCCGAACGCCCCGACGCGGTCGTTACCGACGTCCGGATGCCGCCCGGCCACCGCGACGAAGGACTGCGCGCCGCACTGGAGTTGCGCGGACGCCACCCCGGCCTGCCGGTCCTGGTGCTCTCCCAGTACGTGGCCACCGCGTACGCCACCCGGCTGCTCGGCGCGGGCTCCGCCGACCGCGGCGGGCTCGGCTACCTGCTCAAGGACCGGGTGCTCGAGGTCGGCGACTTCCTCGACGCGCTGGAACGGGTCGCCGCCGGGCAGACCGTCATCGACCCCGAGGTGGTGCGCATCCTGCTCGCCCGGCACACCGCCGACGACCCGCTGCGCCGCCTCACCCCGCGCGAGCGGGAGGTGCTGGGCCTGATGGCCGAGGGCTGGAACAACCAGGCCATCGCCCAGCGGCTGACCGTCACCGAGGCGTCCGTGGTCAAGCACGCCGGGAACATCTTCATGAAGCTCGACCTGGACCCGGCCGAGGGCAACCGCCGGGTCCTGGCGGTCCTCGCCCACCTCAACCACGTCGCCGCAGCGGACAGTTGACCGGCCGAAGCCGGCACCCCCGGCGCCGTCCCCCGCGTGCCCCCGCGGCAGCGGACGCGGACAGGGCCTAGACGAGTAGTTCCGAAGTCGGTTAGTCGGTCAGTGGTCGTAGGCGATCAACGAGCGTGTGACGGGTTGGCCGGTGGCCCGGTTGTGCCAGATCGCGCAGGTCATTGCGAGTAGCCGTTGGCCGACTCGGGCGCCGAGGCCCTCGATGGTGCGGCCGCCGTGCTGTTCGAGGCCGAGTTGGCCCTTGAGGGTGTCGTTGACGGACTCGATCAGCTGGCGGACGGACTTCAGCAGCCCTTCCCCGGGGCGTGGGGTTCGGTTGCGGTAGGACGGTCGCAGCAGTTGGGCGCCGTGCTGTTCGAGGAAGCGGTCGAGTTCGGCGGAGACGTAGCCCTTGTCGGCGAGGATCAGCAGGCCGGGCCGCTCGCGGGCCAGCTCCGGTTCGGTTTCGACGAGCGCGGCCAACACCTCGCGCTCGTCGACCTTCGGACTGGCCAGGGCCCAGGTGACGGGGAGTCCGGCCGGGGTGCAGACCAGGTGCAGTTTCAGGCCCCAGAACCAGCGTGAGTGCGAGCGGCTGTAGCCGTAGCCGGCCCACCCGGCCAGGGCCGAGCGGCGCACGGTGTCGCGGGAGCGCCCGCACTCCACGGGTGTGGAGTCGGTGATCCACACCGGGTCCGCCCACAGGTCGGTGTCCCGGGCCAGGTCGCGGATCGCCTGCTGGAGCAGCGGGCGCGCGGCGCGCAGGCGCTTGTTGTAACCGGGGCGTTCGGGCAGGTGCGGGAACATGCCGCGCAGGCGGGCGCGGGCGAAGCGGATCCAGCGGGCCTCGGAGTGGAAGCCCAGCAGCACCTGGGCCACGGCCAGGCACACCAGTTCCGAGTCCGTCAGCCGCGGCGGGCGCCCCAACCAGCGCGTTCGAGGCAGATGATCATCGATCCACACGTAGAGTGCCGTCAGGAGGGTGTCCAGCTCTTCGGTCGTCACAACCCGAAGCCTGGACACCCTCCCCGCATGTCCGAAGCAGAACAGCCAAAGACACCCGACTTCGGAACTACTCGTCTAGGTGTTCTGACCCGTGAGGTTGGGGACGCGGCTGGCGGGTGGCTTGCCTGCGAGTGCGGTGTGTCCGCGGTGGTGATTGTAGGTGTGGAGCCATTCGGGGTAGGCGTCGCGTCGTTCCTGCTCAGTTCGGTAGGGCTTGGCGTAGGCCCATTCGTCGAGCAGGGTGCGGTTGAAGCGTTCGACCTTGCCGTTGGTCTGGGGCCGGTAGGGCCGGGTGCGCTTGTGGGTGGTCCCGGTCCGGGCCAGGGCGTCGCGCCAGGGGTGGGACTTGTAGCAGGAGCCGTTGTCGGTCAGGACGCGCCGGACAGTGATGCCGGCCTGGGCGAAGAACTCGTGTGCTCGGGTCCAGAACGCGGCGGCGGTGTCCTTGCGCTCGTCGGGCAGGATCTCGCTGTAGGCCAGGCGGGAGTGGTCGTCGACGGCGTTGTGCAGGTAGCTGTAGCCGGCCCCGGCACGGGTCTTGCGCCCGGCCGCGCGTCCGAGGGTCTTGTGGCCTCCGCCGTCGGGGATGTTGCCGAGCTTTTTGATGTCGACGTGGACCAACTCGCCCGGCGAGTGGTGCTCGTAGCGTCGGATCACTCGGCCGGTTGCCCGGTCGAGGTGGTTCAGGCGGGCAAGCCGGTAGCGGGTCAGCACGCGGTGCACGGTGGCCGGGTTCAACCGCAGCAGGTAGGCGATGCGGGCTGGTCCCCATCTCCGCAGGACGCGGACCTTGATGATGCGCCGCTCGGTACGGGTCGGGGTCCGGCGCGGGCTGTGGTGCGGGCGGCTGGAAAGGTCGCTCATGCCGGCCTCTCCGAGGGCGCGGTAGCGGTCGGCCCAGCGCTTGGCCGTGGTCGGCGAGACCTGGAAGCGCTCGGCGGCCCGGCGAAGCGGCCAGCCGTCCTCGACCACGCACCGGGCCAGACGCAGGCGGCCGGTCTCGGTCAGCGGTGCATTAGAGTGCGGCATGAGGGCCTTTCTGGTCGCCGGGTAGATGTCGCAATCCACACCGAGCCAGAAGGCCCTCACTCATTTCAAGATCACCACACCGTGAACCCCGTCACCAACCTCCGTGGTCAGAACACCTAGTACTGCAACGGTGCTTATCGTGTCGGTTGTTGGGTTCGTTCGTTGGGCTGTTCATGGGTGGGGACATATCCGAGGTCGATGCTCGTCGCTGGTCGGATGGGCTGGCCGGGTTGCATGAGCGGTTTGCTCATCGGTTCGCGCGGAGCGAGTCGCGCGAGTCGGCAATGGCCTACATGCGTGGCCTGCTGGCGCCGTTGGAGCGCAAGAACGGCTGGACGGTGGCGGAGGAGGCAGGTCACGGCGGGCCGGACCGGATCCAGCGGCTGCTGAACCGGATCGACTGGGACGCCGACGGGGTGCTCGACGACGTGCGCGGGTACGTGGTCGAGCACCTGGCGGACCCGGGCGGCGTGCTGATCGTGGACGACACCGGGTTCCTGAAGAAGGGCGTGCGGTCGGCCGGCGTCCAGCGGCAGTACTCCGGCACCGCCGGCCGGACTGAGACCTGCCAGGTCGGAGTGTTCCTCGCCTACTCGGGCAAGTTGGGCCGGACGTTGATCGACCGGGCGCTCTACCTGCCGAAGTCCTGGACGGACGACCGCGAGCGCTGCCGGGCGGCCGGGATCGGTGACGAGGTCGAGTTCGCGACCAAGGTCCAGCTCGCGCGGGCGATGGTCCGCCGTGCGATCGACGACCGGATCCCGTTCCGCTGGGTGACCGCGGATGCCGGCTACGGCTGCAGCAAGGGCTGGCGGACCGAGTTGGAGCAGGCCGACGTCTTCCACGTCGTGGCCACCACCCGGCACGACACCGTCGTCACCCGGCGGGCCCTGGACCACCGGCTGCACGACCTGATGGCCGATCTGCCCCGGCAGAAGTGGAAGCGCCGATCCTGCGGCGACGGCGCCCACGGCCTGCGGATCTACGACTGGGCGCGTGTGGAGGTCCGGCCCTGGCACCGCCCCGACCGCAGGCACTGGGTCCTGGCCCGCCGCAGCATCACCGACCCGGCGAAGATCGCCTACTACATCGCCTACGCGCCCGCCGAGGCCACACTGAACGAGCTGATCGCCGTCGCGGGTGCCCGCTGGGCGATCGAGGAGTGCTTCCAGACCGCGAAGGGCCAGTGCGGCCTGGACGACTACCAGGTCCGCCGCCACCCGGGCTGGTACCGGCACATCACCCTGGCCATGGCCGCCCACGCCTACCTGACCGTCCTGCGGGCCCAGCAGCTCGAAAAGGGGCCGGACCAGATCGAACGCCAGACCTGATACCCCTCACCCTCCCCGAGATCCGCCGACTGATCACCGGCCTCACCCGGCCTGCCCGCCGCAGCATCGACCACGTCCTGCACTGGTCCCGCTGGCGCCGCCGACGCCAACACCAGGCCCGGACCAGCCACTACAAGAGACGAGGCCACAGCCCAAGAGCTGAAACCTCGTCACCCTAAGCACCGTTGCAGTACTAGGGAGCGTATTCGGTCGTGATCAAGGGGTGGGCTTGGTGAGGTCCTTGATCCAGATCATCGAGGCGCGGAGGTGGAGGCCGGCGAGGTAGCTCTCGGATGTCTTGTCGAACCTGGTGGCGATGCCTCGCCAGGCCTTCAGCCTGTTGATCAGGCGCTCGACAGTGTTCCGCTCCTTGTAGAGCTCGGTGTCGTGGCCGACGGGCCGGCCGCCCCTGCTGCCCTTCTTCTTTCGGTTGGCGGCCTGGTCCCGCTTCTCCGGGATGACCGCTTTGATGCCGCGTTTGCGCAGGTGGTTGCGGTTGTCGCGGGAGGAGTAGGCCTTGTCTGCGGCGACCGCGTCGGGCCGGGTGCGGGGGCGGCCGATGGGGCCGCGGACCCGGACCCTCGCCAGCACGGGGATGAACTGCGGGCTGTCGGCGGCCTGTCCCTCGGTCAGGATGATGGCAAGCGGGCGGCACTTGCGTTCGCCGGCGATGTGAACCTTGCTGGTCTGCCCGCCTCTGGAGCGTCCGAGCAGGGCCGCCTTCAGTCGGAGTCTGTGTCTGTGTCGGACGCGTCGTCGCTCGTTCCGTTCCGGGTCGTCTGTGGTGTCCTGCCCGTCTTGTTCCTTCGGGTGGCCCCCTTTTGCCGGGCCTTCTCCGCCTCCTCGGCGGCCTTCTCCAGGTCGGCGAGCGTGTCGGGGTCGAGGTGCATCCCGGCGGCGTCGTGGTGGGCTCGGACGGTGGTGGAATCCACGCTGACCAGCGACAGGTCCACCTCGCCCCGCTTCGCGGCCTCCGCGATCGAGCCTTCCAGCAGAGCCTCGAAGACCCCGGCGTCCCTCCACTGCCGGAAGCGGTTGTGGACTGTTGACCAGGCCCCGAACTCGCCCGGCATCTCCCTCCACTGGCTGCCCGTCCGGAACCGCCAGATCACGCCCTCGAACTGCCGGCGCAGCCGCTCGGGGTACGGGCCGTACTCGCCGACCGGCAGATACGGCTCAATGAACTCCCACTCGCCGTCAGTAAGTTGAACTCGCGTCACACAGTACGGTCTATCGGATCGGGCGCTACCACGAGGGCGAAACCCACAGATTGATCACAACCCGATACGCCCCCTAGGCCGTTTCTTTCAGATCATCTGATCGTTGGTTGGTGTGTCGTTGACTGACGCGCAGCGGGCGCGGGACACAAGTACCGCACCGGCACGCCGTGGATGGATCTACCCGAGCGCTTCGGGCCGTGGAAGGGCGCCCACAACCGGCTGCGGATGCGGGCGGTCGACGGCACATGGGAAAAGGCCTTCACCGCCCTGCTCGCTCAGGCGGATGCCGAAGGAGACCTCGACTGGGTCGTCGCGGTCGACAAGCTCAAGCAATGGCGCGGCCCGGCCACCCGCTACGACAAAACCGCCACCTCCTACCTCGCCGCCGTCTTCATTTGGTCAGCCAGGTGATCCCAATGAAATGGTTTGGGGGACTCAGGGCTCGAAACTCTCAGGCAGCGGGATCCCGAACTTCCGGCACAGCAGGGGGACATCATGGCGATCGACATCACGAGCCGGGTATCCCGTATGGCAGCGCACCGCCCACTCGGCCGACTCGCAACGCACCGCGGTCCCGGCGATGAAACCGTGTCCGGCGAGTGCCTCAGCCGGAAAGGCGTCGCCGTCCACCACGGATCCGTAGTGCAGCGATCCATCCGCAAGAGACTCGTAGAGGTGCAAGTCGACCCGCAAGCCCACGCCGTCGTGCAGAACGAAGTTCCACGGCCTGTCACCAGGCCACGGGAAGATTCGGTCGACGCCGGCCTCCCCGAACGCAACGAACAGCCGGTCAAGATGTACGGCCGGCACCCATAGATCGAGGTCGGAATGATCTCTCGTCTGCTCCCCGAGCAGTGCATCCACGCTCCACCCACCACCCACACACGCATCTACGCCGTGGGCGCGGAGCCGCGCCAGAAGCGCGAGTGCATCCTCGGCTGACATCGCATAGTGGCTCACCGTGCGAAGGTAGAGGGCGGATCGACATCGCATCCAGCGATTTTCACGACTTCACCGGACCGGGTCCCCTGCGACGGACTTCACCGTAGCGCGCGGCCTCCGGTAATCCCGCCACCACTCGCCCTACCTCGGCGTCCGATCCGGCAGCAACGGCTCCATCCGCGCCCACCGCGCGTCAGCCAATGACACACCAACCAGCAATCGGATGGTCTGAAAGAAACGGCCTAGCCGTCCCGCCCCGCCAGCATCCCCGCCAGCCGCCGGGCCGAGGCGTCCCAGGACCACTCCCGGGTCACCCACTCCCGCCCGGCCCGCCCGAACTCCCGGGCCCGGGAAGGGTCCTGGAGGAACTCCAGCACCGCCTCGGCGACCTCTCCGGCCTGCCGCCCGTCGACCACCGTCCCGGTCCGGCCCGGCAGCACCGCGTCCGGCGCGCCGCCCGAACGCCCGGCGACCACCGGCAGCCCGCTCGCCGACGCCTCCAGGAAGACGATGCCCAGGCCCTCCGCCTCCAGCCCCGCCCGCCGGGTCCGGCACGGCATGGCGAAGACGTCCGCCGCCGCGTAGAACCGGGCGGTGTCCGGGTGCCCGTGCCCGCCCGCGAACACCACCGCGTCCGGCGGGCAGCGCCGGGCCAGCCGCCGCAGCCGCGCCCCGTCCGGTCCGTCGCCCACCAGCAGCAGCACGGCGTCCGGTATGTGACGGCGGATCAGCGGCAGCGCCCGGATCAGCACGTCCTGCCCCTTGCGCGGTACCAGCCGGGCCACGCACAGCACCACCGGCCGCCGCCCCAGCCCGTACCGTTCGCGCACCGCCCGCCGGTCCGCCGCCGAGGGCCGGAACACCGCCGGGTCCACCCCCGGCACCAGCCGCTCCAGTACCGCCCCCGGCCCCAGCGCGGGTGCGATCCGGCGCCGGGTGTACTCGCCGAGGTACGTGACGGTGTCGCAGGACGCACCGACCCGGCGCAGCACCCGGCGCGCCAACGGGGCCCGGGCCCACCACACCTCGTGCCCGTGCGTGGTCGCCACCAGCCGCCCCGCCCCAACTCCGTTCCCAGCTCCGTTCCCAGCTCCGTTCCCAGCTCCGTTCCCGGCCCGCCGCAGCGCCGGGGCCAGCGCCGGGGCCATCGCCGCGAGCGGCGCCGCCGCCCCGAACCAGACCCGGTCGCACCCGTGCTCGGCCGCCAGCTCCACCGCCCGCCGGGTCGTCCGCGCCGTCGGCAGCAGCATCCGCACCGGCTCCCGCACCACCGGGAACGGCAGCCCCGCGTCGAACGCCGCCGCCCCCGGCTCGGCCGAGGTCAGCACCACCACCCCCTGCCCGGCCAGCCGGACGGCCATCGCGTGCACGAAGGTCTCGATGCCGCCCTGCCGGGGCGGGAAGTCGTTGGTGACGATCAGGGTGGTGCCCACGGAGGCGTCCTCTTCAAGAGTCGACAAAGCAGTAAATTCCCTTCAGGGCAGGGGTGTTGCGGGCAGGCGGCAGCGCGGCCGCGCACCCGACGGGGGAGCGGCCGGACCGCGGACCAGGGCTCGGACGAGAGGGTCCGGCCGGAGGGGCGGACCGGGGGGCGGGGCTCAGGCGGGCGGGTGCCGCCGGGCCGCGAGGCGGACGAAGGCGGACAGGAACAGCGGCAGCGCCAGGTAGCCGAAGCGCCCGGCGGGGGCGAGCAGGAAGGCCAGCGCCAGCCCGGCCGCCAGCCGGTCGGCGGCCGCTACCGCGCAGCGGGGCGGCCGGAGCAGCAGGGAGAGCCCCACCACCGCCCCGCCGAGCAGCAGCAGCCCGACGGCCGCACCCCACCCGGCCGGGCCGAGGTCCGCGAGCAGTCGGCCCGGCAGCGGGCTGGCCGCCGGGGTGGGCCACGGGCCCCGGCCGAGCGGGAACGCGAAGACCTGGCGCAGCATCGGCCCCGGCGCGCGAAGCAGCCACGGCAGCACCAGCAGCGCCGTCCCGGCCGCCGCGAGCCCGGCGCAGCGCAGCGCCGCCCGCCGCCCGGCGGTCGCCGCGAGCAGCGCCACCACCACGGCGACGGCGGGCCAGGCCGTCCACTTGAGCGCGCCCGCGGCGGCCAGCGCCAGCCCCGCCCCGGTCGGCCGCCCGGCCGCGCCGAACGCCAGGGCCAGGCAGAGCAGCCCGGTCAGCGGCAGGTCGACCCCGCTGGCCGCCAACGCCAGCGCCACCGGCGGCGACGCCACCAGCGCCACCACCCCGGCCCCCGCGTCCGCCGTCCCCGACGGCACGTCAGCCCCCGCCCCGGTCCCCGGCAGCGGCCCGGCCCCCCACCCCGCCCCGACCAGCACCCGCTCCCGCTCCCGCTCCCGCACCGCCGACCGCACCACCGGCCGCGCCCCGACCCGCACGGGCAGCGCCCGCCACGCGGCCCACCCGGCGGCCAGGAACGCGACCGCGCACCAGACCCGCGGATCGGCCACCGGCCCGCCACCGCCCCGGAACAGCGCGTGCGGCAGCCCGAACAGGGCCATCCCGGGCAGGTAGGGCGTCACCTCGGCGGGGCCCGCCGGCGCGGCCAGGTACGGCGAACCGTGCGCCAGCAGCAGGTCCCCGGCCCGGGCCAGCACCGTCACCTCACTCTGCCCGCTGCCCCGCCCGACCAGCAGCACCCCCGGTACCAGCACGGCCCCGCCGAACGCCGTCAACGCGGACAGCCCGACCCCACCCGCACGAGCGACCCCGCGCGGCAGCAGCGCCACGCCCGCGGCCAGCAGGTACCCGACCGCGGCTACGGCCCCCCAGCCCCGGTGCGGCCCGAGCCCCGAAACCAGCGGGAACAGCCCCGCCCACCCGGCGCAGCCCACCCAACCCGCACACCACCACAGGCGTCGTTCCGGAACCCGGTAGCCGGACCGGAGGCATTGGTCGATCACACCCCCATTCCAGTACGGCAGCCGAACCCGGTCATGACGCCCAGGTGGAGACCCGATGGTCGACTTTCCCCTACCGTCCCGCACCGGCCACCACCACCCACCACCCCCCGTCCTCCACCCACCTCCCCGCCCTCACCCACCGCTCTCCCGCCACCCACCACCACCCGCCCCCGCCCCGCCGCTTGCCGGTACGTGCCACTTGGTCTGGACCACTGGACGGAGCCGGGGCCGTTTGCGCACACTGGCGCGATGAGTCTCCGACCGGCCACCGGCCTGGAACTGCACGATCTGGACGTGCCCGACCCGGGGCTGCTGCCATTCGCGGCGGGCAGCTTCGACGGCATCGGGCCGCTCTCCCGGGCGGACTTCCCGCACCGGCACTCGTTCTACGAGCTGGCCTACGTCACGGCGGGCAGCGGCACCCACGTCATCGACCTGGCCGAGCACCGGATCCAGCCGCCCACGCTGTACGCGGTGCTGCCCGGCCAGGTGCACCGCTGGCGCGGGGCGGGCCGGCTGGACGGCTGGGTGCTGCTGTTCAACGAGGACTTCCTGCACCGGCACCCGGAGGACCTGGCCCTGCTGCGCTCGCTGGCCACCGGCCCGGCACTCCGACCGGACCGCCGCGAGCACCGCGAACTCACCGGAATGCTGCGGGAGTTGGTGGCCGAGCACGAGGGCGGCCTGGACGGTGCGCTGGGCGTGCTGCAGGCGCTGCTGCACGTCCTGCTGGTGCGCGCGCTGCGGGTGGCGCGCGGCCGCGGCGCCCCGGCCGCCCCCCGGACGGCGGGCCACCCGCTGGCCGACCGGTTCGTCCGGATGATCACCGACGCCGACCGCACCGACCGCTCGGTCCTCGCGCTGGCCCGCGAACTCGGCGTCTCCGCAGGCTACTTGCACGAGGTGGTGAAGGAGGCCACCGGCCGCACCCCGGCCCGGCTGGTCCGCGAGCAGCAGACCCTGGAGGCCAAACGCCTCCTCACCACCACGGACATGACGATCCGTCAGGTATCGGCGGCGGCCGGCTTCTCCGACCCGGCCTACTTCTGCCGCTTCTTCCGCCGCGAAGTGGGCCGCACCCCGGGCGAGTTCCGCGAGAAGGCGAGCTGACCCCGCCGCCCGCCGCCCGCCGCCCACCGCCCGCCGCAGCCCCGGCACCCCCATCGCGGCCCCGGCACCCCTCACCGCGGCCCCGGCACGGCCCCGCGGGTACACGCCCGGCGAGCTGCGCGCGAAGCCCTGCTGACGCTCCGTCGAACACCGCGTGGCGGAGCCTGAGGAATGCACCACGTCCCGCCGCCCCCGTCCATCGACGGCCCGGGCGGGCAGGGCCTAGCGTCTGAGGCACCCCACCGCGCCGCCGTGTCGGGAGACCCGACCTCTCCAGGTGTCATGTCCCATCCAACGGAATCCGGGCGTGCGGCGACCCACGAAGCAGTCGAACGGAGAGCCATGTCCACCCCCCACAACCCGCTGGACGGCCTGGGCGACCTGGCCGATCGCAAGATCAGCCGCAAGGGCCTGCTCAAGGCCGCCGCCCTGGCCGGCGCCGCGCCGGTCCTGATCGGCAGCGGAGTCGCGCTGGCCCGCGACGCGGTCGCCGCCGACGTCCCGGCCCCGCTCACCCCCCAGTGCAGCGACGGGCACGTCACCGGCGAGCAGATCGAGGGCCCGTACTTCAAGCCGGGCTCCCCGCTGCGCACCAACCTGGTCACCCCGGGCACCCAGGGCACCCCGCTGACCGTCAGCGGCTACGTCTTCGGCCGGAACTGCGTACCGATCTCCGGTGCCCTGCTGGACTTCTGGCAGGCCGACACCAACGGCAACTACGACAACTCCGGCTACACCTTCCGCGGCCACCAGTTCAGCGCCGCCAACGGCGCGTACTCGCTGACCACGATCATCCCGGGCCTCTACCCGGGCCGCACCCGGCACATCCACGTCAAGGTGCAGGCGCCCAACCAGCCGATCCTCACCACCCAGCTGTACTTCCCGAACGAGCCGCGCAACGCCACCGACACCATCTACGACCCGGCCCTGCTGATGACGGTCCGCCAGGTCGGCAACGGCAGCGAAGCCAGCTTCGACTTCGTGCTCAACGTCAACGGCACCGGCTCGCCCAGCCCCAGCCCCAGCAGCTCCAACCCGGGCTCGCCGAGCCCCAGCCCGAGCAACACGGGCGGCGGCTCCACCACCTGGACGGTCGGCGCCAGCTACAAGGCCGGTGACGTCGTCACCTACAACGGCGTCAGCTACGTCTGCATCCAGGGCCACATCGCGTACGCCGGCTGGGAGCCGCCGAACGTCCCGGCCCTCTGGCAGCGCCGCTGACCGGCCCCCGGTCCCGTCGCTGACCGACCCCACCCCCACGCGGGCGGTCAGCGGCGTCAGCCACCCGAAGCGGCGGCACGGCCCCACTCCCCGGGAGGGGAAAACCGGGAGACCGGGGCCGCGCCTGCCGAGCGTCATGACGGCCCGAGCGCGGGGTGCCCGGGCCGTCATGGCGCCCCACCGGATCCCGTCCCCGCCCCGTCTTCCCTCCCGATCCACCGGATCCCGCCGGAACCCCGCCCCCCGCCCCGTCTTCCCTCCCGCCGCTCCCGCCGCTCCCGCCCCCCGTACGCTCGGCCCATGACCGAGCCGCAGCACCCGCACGACCGTCCGCACGACCGTCCGGACGGCGGTCCGCACGACCGTCCGACCGAACACCCGCACCAGCACGTGGTGGTGACGACCACCCACGAGGACGAGGCCGCCGCCCGCGCCCTCGCCACCGCCCTGGTCCGCGAACGCCTCGCCGCCTGTGCGCAGGTCCACCCCATCCGCTCGGTGTACTGGTGGGGCGGCGAGGTCCAGGACGCCCCCGAGTGGCGCGTCGACCTCAAGACCCGGGCCGCCCTCGCCGACCGCCTCGTCGCCCGGATCGGCGAACTGCACGGCTACGACACCCCCGAGGCGATCGCCGTCCCGGTCACCACCGGAGCCCCCGACTACCTCGCCTGGCTCGACGCCGAGACCGCCGACGCCCCCGAAGCCACCCCCGCCGAGACCTCCGCCGACGCCCCCGGCACCGCCTGACCGCTCGTTAACCACTCGCCCCCGCCCGCGCCGAACCCCTACGATCCGGCCCGGGACCGACCCCGGGGGAGAACCGCGCCGTGCCGATGTACCGCACCGTCCGAGCCGTCAACGACCTGACCGCCCGCTGGGCGCGGCAGGCCCCGGCCGCCGGGCGGAACGCCGCCTTCAGCGGCCCCGGCGCCTGGGCCCCGCTCGCCCTGCTCGCCGCCGGATCGGCCGGCCCCGCCGCCCGCGAACTCGCCGACGCCCTCGGCGTCCCGACCGGAGAGGCCGCCGGCGCCGGACGCGAACTGCTCGCCGCCCTCGACCGCACGCCCGGCGTCAGCTCGGCCCTCGGCGTCTGGACCAGGGACCGGCTCCCGCTCGAACCGGCCTGGACCGCCGCCCTGCCCCCGTACAGCCTCGGCCGGATCACCGGCGACCCGGACGCGGACCGGGCCGCGCTCGACGCCTGGGCCGCCGACCGGACGGCCGGGCAGATCCCCCGGATGCCCGTCGGGACCACCCCGGACACCGAACTCGTGCTGGCCGGTGCGCTCACCGTCCGCACCGACTGGATCCGCCGCTTCCAGTCCTACGACGAGCGGCCCGAGGCCGGCGCCTGGCGGGGCCGCACCGTCGCCGGCCTGTACCGCGTCACCGGCCTGCTCGACCGGGTCGGCGTCGCCGACACCGCGGCCGGTCCGCTCACCGTGCTCAAGGTGCTCGGCCTGCAGGGCGTCGACGTCCACCTCTGCCTGGGCCCCGAGGACGCCGCCCCCGGGGCGGTGCTCGCCGCCGCCGTCCGCACCGCCGAACACCCCGCCCGGCTGCGCCCCGGCACCGCCCTCCCCGACGGCGCGCCCGGCCCCGGCCTGGAGGCCGGCTGGGTGCGCAGCTACACCCGCGAGCCCCTACTCCTGGCCCGGACGGTCGAGTTCGACCTGGCGGACGACCACGACCTGCTCCACCGCCCCGACCTGTTCGGCCTGCGCACCGCCACCGACACCGGCACCGGCCACTTCCCCGGCATCAGCCCCGACCCGCTCGCCGTCACCGCCGCCCGGCAGTCCGCCACCGCCGTCTTCGGCCCGCGCGGTTTCCGGGCCGCCGCCGTCACCGCGTTCGGCCTCGCCGTCGGTGCCGCCGCGACCCGGCCCCCGTACGCGGTCCGCCGGATCACCGCCACCTTCGACCGCCCGTTCGCCTTCCTCGCCGTCCACCGCACCTCCCGCCTGGTCCTGGCCGCCGGCTGGGTGGCCGACCCCAAGCCGCCCGCCCCGCAGCCGGACGACCTCGAACCGGACGACCTCGACCGGTAGCGGCAGCAGTCCGGCCCGACCGGGACCGACAGACGTTCGAGCCGCCCGCTACACTCCCGGTCTGCTCCGCTCCACCCCGCGCGAACGCCGCGGCCGCGGGGCGCGGACGGGTGGACGGGTGGACGGGTGGACGGGCGGACGGGCGACGGAGGCAGGACGGCATGCAACGGTGGAGCGGGCTCGGCAAGGCCGCGCTGGTGACCCTGGTCCTGGGGCTGCTGCTCCCGGCCGCCGGGGTCGGCCTCGCGCTGTACCTCAAGCCGCACGTGTACACCCTGGGCGCCGGCGACATGTCCCCGACCTACCGCCCCGGCCAGCGGATCACCACCTTCGCGGTCGCCCCGCAGGACGTCCGGCGCGGCGACGCCGTGGTGTTCTCGTACGCCACCGATTCCGGCGACCCGAACCGGACGCACTTCAAGCGGGTGATCGCCCTCGGCGGCGACCACGTCTCCCAGTGCGGCGACCAGCCGGTCCAGTTGAACGGTGCCCCGCTCGACGAGCCCTACCTCCGGGGCGGCACCCCGAACGGCTTCCGCTGCTTCGACGTCACCGTCCCGGCGGGCCGGATGTTCGTGCTGGGCGACCACCGCGCCAACTCCGTCGACTCCCGGCAGTGGGACAGCGTCCCGCTCGGCACCGTGTCCGGCCGCGACAGCCGGGGCTCCGCCGCGCTGGTGACGGTCGGCGCCCTCTTCCTGGCCGGCCTGCCCTTCCTCCCGGTCTCCCTGCTGCTCGCCCTGCTGGCCCGCCGCCGTCGGCGCGCCGCCCCGGCCGCCGCCCCCACCGGCGGCTACCCGGCCTGGGTCCTCGACCGCACGCCCTGACCCCGCGTCACCTCCCGGCCCGCGCCGGGTTGTCGGTGCGGCCGCCTACCATCGCGCCCATGCGAGCATCGGGAACCTTCACCGTCCACGAGTTCACCCCCGCGCCCGTCCCGGAGAGCGGGATCCGGACCGCCGCGGGGGTCGGCGTCGCCACCATGCGCAAGGAGTTCCACGGCGAGGTGGAGGGCCGGGCCGACACCCTGTTCACCGCCGCCTACGACCAGGCCGCCGGCGTGGGCACCTACCTCGCCATGGAGTCCTTCGCCGGCACCCTGCACGGCGCCGAGGGCACCTTCAACTTCGCGCACTCCGCCACCACCCTGGGCACCGGCCGCGACGGCGAGTACTTCGTCGTCGTCCCCGGCAGCGGCACCGCCGGCCTGACGGGCATCACCGGGACCGGCGCCATCACGGTCGACGAGGACGGCACCCACCGCATCCGGTTCGACTACCGACTCCCCGCCGAATGACCCGGGTGGGCCCGGTCACCGCTCCCGGGCCCACCCGCACAGCACCGGCACGCACCGCTCCGCGAAGTACTCGTAGTCCTCCGCCGTGTTGTACGCGTGCGTGGACAGCCGGAAGTACCCCGTCCCGCCGAAGCTGGTGAACGCCGCCTCGACGCCGAACTCGGCGGCCAGCCGGTCGCGCAGGCCGTCGGCCTCCAGGCGGGTGCGGCCCAGCCCGGCCGGGAGCCTGACCAGCCGCAGGGCGTTCACCGGCATGCCGACGTCCGCCGCGGCCGGCTCCCCGGTCGCGGCGGCGATCGCGTCGCCGATCAACTGCTCGGCGTAGTCGGCGAGTTCGCTCATGTAGCGGCGGGCCTCGGCCCAACCCCACTGCCCGGCAACGAAGTCGAGCGCGGTGGGCGCGGCCAGGTAGCCGGTGACGTCCAGCGTGCCCTGGGTGTCGAAGCGCTCCGGGAACGGCTCCTCCGCGCCCCATGAGTCGATCAACGGGTGGAGGGCGTGCCGGAGTTCGCCGCGGGCGACGAGCGCGGCGGTGCCGCGCGGCGCGCAGCCGAACTTGTGCAGGTTGCCGACCCAGGCGTCGCAGTCCGCCCCGGCCAGCGGGTCCTCGTCCAGGCCGGGCACGTGCGCGGCGTCGACCAGCAGCGGGATGCCGCGCTCGCGGGCGAACGCCCCGACCAGGTCGACCGGCAGGTAGCGGGCGGTCGCCGAGGTGATCCGGTCCAGCACGATCAGCGCCGTCCGCTCCGTCACCGCCCCGGTCACCGCCGCCGCGGCCTCGGCCGGCCCCGCCGCCAGCGGCACGTGCACGGTGCGCACCGCCCCGCCCCAGCGCCGGGCCAGCCGGGCCGCGCCCATGGTGACCGCCCCGTAGCCGTGGTCGGTGACCAGCACCTCCCCGCCGTCCCGGTGCGGCAGGCTGCCGTAGACGGCGCTCGCCCCGGCGCTGGCGTTCGGCACCAGCGCGGTGAACTCGGCCGGCACCCGCAGGAATGCGGCGATCGCGGCCCGCGCGGCGGCCACCCGCCGGGGCAGCCCGGGGAACCACACCACCGGCGAGGCGTCCATCTCCTCGCGCAGCCGCTGCTGCTCGCGCTGCGCGACCAGCGGCACCGCCCCGAACGAGCCGTGGTTCAGGTGCCGCATCCCCGGATCGAGCGACCACCCGGCGGCGGCGGGGCGCCCGTCCCGCAGCAGCAGGGGCTGGGGTGCGACGAGGTCGGCCACGGCTGTTCCCTCCGATCCGGTCCGGGGCGACACCACCCCGATGAACTGCGCAGATCCTGGCACAGCCCTCACCGCCCCCCACCGCCGGGGCACCCCCGCCCGCCGCGCCGCGCCGCGCCGCCTCGGCCCGCCACCGTCCCGGCCAGCCGCGCCGCCCCGCGCCCGCCCCCGCCCGCCGGAACGCCCTTCGCCCCGCCCTCGCCCCACCCGCCGGGGCACCTCTTGCCCACCCTCCCGCCGGGCACCTCTCGCCAACCCTCACCCGTTCGGGTGGCTCCCGGTTGCGCCGCCGGGGAACGGGGCGGCCCGCCCGCCATCCTGGCCCCACTGGATCGCACACGACCCGACCTGTCCCTGGGAGGGTCGCCGACCGAGAACGAGGACCCCTGCATGTTCCAGCAGCTCCGACCGCCGACCATCCCGGCCCCGCGCCGTCCCCTGCGCGCCGTCCTGGCCCTGGCCGCCGCCTGCACCCTGGCCCTGGCGGCCGCCGACCCGGCGGGCGCGGTGATCGACGGCGGCCACGACGGCCAGATCTTCCTGGCGGTCTCGCACGACGGCGGCATCCTGCACGACGCCACCGTCTCCACCGACGGCCACTTCGCCATCGACCGCTTCAGCATCGAGGGCCCCGGCCTGAACGGCGTCCCCGACCACTCGGGCCGGAGCGGCGTCTGGCGCTTCGACCTGATCGGCCACACGGTCAGCTCCGGCTCCGTCGTCTGCGGCCAGGGCTACCTCAACGGCCGCTCGCTGGGCCGCCCCTGCGTCACCGTCCGCTGACCCGCGCCCCGGCCGGGCGGCGGCCCACCCGCCGCCCGGCCGGCCTCACGAGTGCTTCAGGAAGCGCAGGTAGAACGCCAGGAACATCAGCACGATCCCGACGTTCACCGCCAGCCGCTCCCAGAAGCGGTCGCGGAAGAACAGGACGTCCACACCGACCACGACGGCCGCCATCGCGAGCACGTACAGCACGGTGACCCACTGCTTTCCCATGCCCCCGTTGTACCGCCGCACCGCCCCCGCGGGCAGCCCCCCGCCCGGCGTCAGGGCCGGACCGCTCCGACGTAGGGCATCACGTCCAGGTCGACGATCTGGATGTTCTTGCCGGTGCGCGGGGCGTGCAGCAGCTTGCCGTTGCCGACGTAGATGCCGACGTGGTGCAGGTCGCTGTAGTAGAAGACCAGGTCGCCGGGCCGGAGGTCGGCGCGGGCGACGTGCTTGCCCGCGTTCCACTGGTCCTGGGTGACGCGGGGGAGGCTGACGCCGCCGGCCCGGTAGGCCATCTGCGTCAGGCCGGAGCAGTCGAAGGAGTCGGGCCCGGCGCCGCCCCACCGGTAGGGCTTGCCGAGCTGGGCGTAGGCGTAGTCGAGGACGGCCTTGGTCTGCCCGGTGGCGGGTCCGTCGTAGGTCCCGCCGCGGGCCGAACTCCGGGACGCGGCCGGGGTGTCGTCGCCGAGGACGCGGGCCCGGTCGGCGGCCTTCAGCCCGGCCAGGACGCGGCCGGCCTCGGCGAGTTTGTCCTGCACCTCGGCCTTCTTGCTGCCCAGGATGGTGCGGGCCTGCTCCAGTTCGGCGAGCTTCGCGGCGGTCTCCGAGCGGGCCTGGTCGATCGACTGCTGCAGCCGCAGCGCGTCGCGCAGGGCGTCGGCCTGCCGGCTGCCCGCCAGGTCCTGGAGTCCGGCCTGCCGGAGGTACTCGTCGGGGGAGGAGCTGAGCATCAGCCGCACGCTCGGGTCGATGCCGCCGCTGCGGTACTGCTCGGCGGCCAGCGCCCCCAGGGCCTCCTGGTGGGCGATGATCCGGGCCTGCTGTCCGGCCAGCCGGTCCTGGAGCCTGCCGGCCTCGTCCTGGAGCTGCTCGGCGCGTTCGTCGACCTTGTTGTACTGCTCGGTGGCGGCCTCGGCCTGTTCGTACAGGCCGTCGACCTGGGCCTTCACCTGGTCGATGCCGGGCGCCGGTTCGGCGTTGGCGCCGGTGGCGGGCAGCAGGACGGCGGCGCCGGCGGCCGCGCCGAGCACGGCGGTCCTGGTGCGTCCGGCCGGTCGGGGCCGTCGGTGCGTTCCCATCGGCTGCGCTCTCTCCCCAAGGTCGGGCACCCGTCGTCCGGGCGACGTCCGGGCCATCACTACGAGACAACTTAGTAGTTCAGTAGAAAGTCGGGCAACCCGCCCCCGCCCACTACGATGAGCGCCGGGACGACAAGGAAGGCGGAACGGGCGGTGCGCAGACTCGGCGACCTGGAGGCGGAGATCATGGACCGCCTGTGGACCTGGGACCGCCCGGCCACCGTCCGGGAGATCGTCGACGACCTCAACCGCACCCGGCCGCTCGCCTACACCACCGTGATGACGGTCGCCGACATCCTGCACCGCAAGGGCCTGCTGCGCCGCGAGAAGTCCGGCCGGGCCTGGAGCTACCGCCCCGCCTGCAGCCGCGAGGCGTACAGCGCCGCCCTGATGCGCGACGTGCTCGGCGAGAGCCCCAACCCCACCGGCGCCCTGGCCCACCTGGTCGAGCAGCTCACCCCCGAGGAACTCGCCGCCCTGCGCACCGCCATCGACTCCGTCGACACCACCGACCGCGACCCCCGCCGACCCGGGGCGGACCCCCGGTGACGGCCGCCCTCGCCCTGCTCGGCTACGCCCTGCTGGTCGGCGTGCTCGCCCCGCTGCCGCTGGCCCGGGCCGGCTGGACGCACCGCGCGCCCCGGCTGGCCGTCGCGCTCTGGCAGGCGCTCGCCCTGTCCTTCGTCACCGCCCTGGTGCTGGCCGTCCACCACCTCGCCGTGCCGGGCGTCCACCTGCACCTCGGACTGGCCGGGCTGATGCACGTCTGCGGCGTCGACCACCCCGGCGGCCTGGCGGCCGGCGGCAACTGGCGCCTGCTGCTGCCCGCAGCCGTCGCGCTCTGGCCGCTCGGACGGTTCACCGCCGCCCTGGCCCGCACCGCCCGGCACCGCCGCCGGCACCGCGCCGTCCTCGACCTGGTCGCCGCCCGCGACCGCGACCTCGGCGCGCACGTCCTGGACCACGACACCCCCGCCGCGTACTGCCTGCCCGGCCGGCGCTCCCGGATCGTGCTCACCCGCGGCGCCCTCGAACTCCTCACCGACCGGCAACTGGCCGCCGTCCTGGCCCACGAACGCGCCCACGTCACCGGCCGCCACCACCTGGCCCGCACCGCCGCGGACGCCCTCGCCGCCGCCTTCCCGTTCCTGCCCCTGGCCCGCCTCGCCGCCCGCGAGACGCCGTTGCTACTGGAGATGGCCGCCGACGACCGCGCCGTCCGCCGCCACCCGCGCGCCGTCCTCGCCGCCGCCATGTACCGGGTCGCCGACGGCCAGGTCCCCCGCACCGCCTTCGCCGCCGGAGGCCCCGCCGCCCTCCTCCGCGTCCGCCGCCTCCTCGCCCCCGCCCCCGCCCCCCACCCCGCCCTCCGCGCCGCCGCCACCCTCGCCTCGGCCGCCGCCCCGGTCCTCCCCCTCCTGGTCACCTGCGGCCCCATCCTCCCCTGACCCCCGCCCCGACAGCACCGCACCGCCCGCCCCGGACCGAACCGGGACGGGCGGTGCGCGGGCACCCGTGGCGTCACGCCAGCGGCTGCGGCCTGATCATGGCGAACGGCGCGCCCTGCGGGTCGGCGACCACCGTCATCCGGCCCGCCATCATGTCGAACGGCGGCGCGAGCACCGTGCCGCCCCGCTTGACCAGCGCGTCCACGGTGGAGTCCACGTCGTCGACGGAGAAGTACGTCAGCCAGTGCGCCGGGGTGCCGGGCGGGTCGTTGGCCAGCAGGGTGACCCCGCCGACCGCCCGGCCGCCGACCCGCAGCTCCCAGTACGAGTCCGCGCCGTCCAGCGGCTCGATCTCGATGCCGAACGCCTCGCCGTAGAACGCGGTGGCGGCCGGCACGTCACTGGTGTGCAGCTCGTTCCAGGTCAGCGCGCCGGGCTCGTTGACGACCTTCGCGCCGAAGAACTCGCCGGGCTGCCACACGCCGAACACCGCACCCTGCGGGTCCGCCGCGACCAGCATCCGGCCCAGGTCGCCGACGTCCATGGCCGGGACGAGCAGCGTGCCGCCCGCGGAGACGATCGCCTCCTGGGTGGCCTGGGCGTCGGTGCTGGCCAGGTAGCCGGTCCAGACGGTCGGCGGCTCCGGCATCCCCTCGGGCGCCATCGCCGGGCCGATCCCGGCGACGGCCCGGCCGTCCAGCTCGCAGACCGCGTAGCCGCCGAACTCGGCCGGGCCGGGCTTGCCCTGCCAGCCGAGCAGGTCGCGGTAGAAGTCCAGCGCCGCCTGCTGGTCCTTCGCCATCAGATCGACCCAGCACGGGGTGCCGGTCGCGTACGGGGTGGTGACTTCGGGCATCTCTCGCTCTTTCCGGTTCAGGAAATCCGCTGCGCCCCCCGCCAGCCACCCTCCCGGCGCCACCCCGAATCCGCCACCGGGACACACCCCTCCCGCACCCGCCCGGTCCCCGCTCCCCGCCCCTCTTTCCCCCATCCCTGTCCCCGCCCCCAGCCCGCGCCCGTCCCCGCTCCCGCCCCTCCCTCCTCTCCGCGGTTCCGCCCCCACCGGCTAGGCCCGGGTCAGGGCGATCAGGGCGATGTCGTCCGAGAGCTGGTGCGTCCAGTCGCGGACGTCGGAGGCGAGGCCGGCGATCAGGCGGCCGGGGTCGGTGGCGCGCAGGACGGAGAGGCGTTCGCCCAGGGGGTAGAACTCGCCGGAGGAGTTGCGGGCCTCGCTGAGCCCGTCCGTGTGCAGCAGCAGGGCCGAGCCGCCGGGCAGGGCCAGCGGGGTGGGGGCGGGGGCGGGGCCGAGGCCGAGCGCGCCGAGGCCGAGCGGCAGCAGGGCGGGGACGGGGGTGGCGCGGACGCCGTCCGGGCCGATCCGGAGCGGGGCGAGGTGCCCGCAGTTGACCACCTCGACCTGGTCGATGCCGTCCCGGTGCTGGAGCAGCAGCGCGGTGGCGAACAGTTCCTCGTCGCCGCGGGCCGCCGCCAGCCGGGCCAGCTGGCGGTCCAGCCGGGCCGCGAGTTCGCCGAGGTCGGCGGTCTCGTGCGCCTGGGAGCGGAAGCAGCCGAGCAGGTCGGTGACGGTCTGGACGGCCTGCAGGCCCTTGCCGCGGACGTCGCCGATCAGCAGCCGGGTGCCGTGCGGGGTGCGCACCGCCTCGAAGAAGTCGCCGCCGACGCCGGTGCCGGCCGTCGCGGGCTGGTAGTGGCCGGTCAGCCGCAGTTCGCCGAGCCGGGCCGGGATCGGGTGCAGCACGGCCTGTTGCAGGGCGATCTCGTTGGCCCGGACGCGGGCCAGCCGCTCCGACTGCTGGCGGCGGCCCCAGGCGACCAGCCCCATCGCCGCGCCGACCGCGAGCGCGGCGGTGGCGGCGCCGGGGCGGCCGGCGACGCTCCCGCCGGCCAGTGCGACCAGCAGCAGGTGCTGGAGTCCGGCGGCCGCGGCGACGGTCAGCGACACCACGGGGCGGCCCAGCACCATCGCCACCAGGGCGACCGCCCCGCAGGCCACCCAGAGCACGGTGCTCAGCGCGCGGGCGTCGCCCCCAACGGTGAGCAGGGCCGAGCTGCCCGGGACGGTCTGCGCCAGTACCCCGCCGAACAGGATCGCCACCGGGTAGAGCGCGGAGGCGGCCGCCCGCCGCTGCCGGGGGAGCGCGGCCAGGAAACCGGCCAGGTAGGGGATCTGCGTGACCACCAGGCCGAAGCCGACCAGCACCGCGACCGCGCCCGCGACCAGGGCGGCCTGCCCGGCCCCGGCGGGCAGGAAGTGCAGCGAGGCCAGGCCGACGGCGGCCAGCGGCAGGCCGAGCGAGGAGCTGGTCAGCGGGGTGAGCCGCCAGCGCCGGGCGGTCAACCCGGCCGCCAGCATGCCCAGCCCGTAGCCGGACATCGACAGCGTCACGTGGGCCACCGTCACGCCGCGCTGGAGCAGCAGCACGGGGACGGCGGCGGTCAGCGCGAGCTGGGTGAAGCCGAGCGTCGCGCCCGCGGTGATCGCCCCGGCCGCGGCCCGGGCCGGCACCCCGGGCGGGGCGGGGGCGGGCCGGCGGCGGGCCGGCAGCACGGTCCGGGCCCGGCAGGCCGCGAGCAGCACCGCGGCGGCGCCCAGCAGCCCGCCGACCAGCGGGTCCGACCAGTCGCGCAGCGGGCCCAGTTCCAGGCCCGCGACGGCCAGCAGGGCGGCCGCCGCGACGCCGGGGCCGCAGACGGGGGCCGGCCGGGGGCCGGCGCGGGGCAGCCGGTCGCGCGGCAGCAGGCGCAGTGCGGCGAGCAGCAGCAGCGCGGCGGCGGCCGGGACCACCGACTCGCCGAGCCGCCAGCCGGCCGCGGTGTCGATCCGCACGGCGACGTTCGCGCCGAGCACGAAGACCACGGCGACCCCGGCGACCGCCCCGCCGACCACCCGGGTGATCCGGCCGGGCAGGTTCAGCACGGGGACGGAGGCCAGGGCGGCGATCAGCACCCCGGCCGAGCCGGCGTCCTCCACGGCCCGCCCCGCCAGGTACGTCCAGGGGTGTCCGGCGGTGACCGCGACGGCGCCCCCGGCCGCCATCGCCCCCAGCGACCAGCGCAGCACCCGCGGCCACCCCCAGGCGTCCACCAGCCGGCCGGACACCAGCAGCGCCGTCAGCATCGCCAGCGCCGACCCCAGCTGGGCGGCCACCGCGACGTCCCGCCCGACCCCGAACTCGGTGATCGCCCCGGCCGTGGTGGCGCCGCGCAGCAGCGGCAGCAGCACGCACAGCGAGGCGGCAGCCATGAGCAGCAGACGGACGGCGCGCCGGGGGGTGCCGGTCACGGGGGTCTCCTTCGGCAGGTCGGACGAGAGCAAGGCTTTCAAACACCCACATCCACCCAGAAGGGAAAAAGGTCACTTAAGTCATATTTATCGCTCGCGCCGCGCCTGCCAAGCACCCACCCCGCCCGACTCCGCCCGCCCGGGGCCCGCACCGCCCGTCCGGGGCCCGCACCGCCCGTCCGCGGAGCGGAATTCCCGGTGCGCTCCCCGGCCCCGCCGCTAGCGTGTCGCGCTCACCGACGGACCCCATCCACTCCCGGAGGCCGCGCCATGACGCTCACCACCGATTCCCACCCCGCCGTGCTGGCCGCGATCGAGCGGGGGTGCGCGGCGCTCGGCTTCGCGATGTCCTGCGACGCGACCACGGGGCAGCTGCTGCGGACGCTGGCGGCGGCCCGCCCCGGGGGCCGGGTGCTGGAGCTGGGCACCGGCGCCGGGGCGGGGACGAGCTGGCTGCTGAGCGGGATGGACGCGGCGGCGACGCTGGTGAGCGTCGAGCAGGACGCGGCGGTCGCGGCCGTCGCCGCCGAGCACCTGGGGGCGGACCCGCGGCTGCGGCTGGTGGTGGGGGACGGGGCGGAGCTGATCGACGCGCTGGCGCCCGGCAGCCTCGACCTGGTCTTCGCGGACACCTGGCCCGGCAAGTTCCACCACCTCGACCGGGCGCTGCAGCTGCTCGCCCCGGGCGGCCTGTACCTGGTCGACGACCTGCTGCCGCAGCCGACCTGGCCGGCCGGCCACGCCCCGGCGGTCGCCGCCCTGGTCGAGCGGCTGACCACCGACCCCCGACTGCACGCCACCCGCCTGGACTGCTCCTCCGGCCTGCTGCTGGCCACCCGCCGCCCGTAGCCGCCCCGGCCCCGGGTGGGCCGCCCGGGTGACCGCTGGCGTGGGCGCCGGTGCGGTGATCGCACCGGCGCCTACGGTGGCCGCCATGTGGCAGGACATGTTCGACGCGGGCATCTCGTACGGCGAGAAGACCCTCCGTACGGTGCTGGTCTACCTGGCGCTGCTGGTGCTGCTGCGGGTGATCGGCAAGCGCGGGCTGGCCCAGCTGAACACCTTCGACCTGGTGGTCATGCTGCTGCTGTCCAACGTGGTGCAGAACGCGGTGATCGGGAACGACGACTCGGTGACCGGCGGCCTGTACGGGGCGCTGGTGCTGCTGGCCACCGACTGGGTGCTGGTGCGGCAGGCGGCGCGCTGGAACTGGTTCAACCGGCTGCTGGACGGGACGCCGACGGTGCTGGCCCGGGACGGGGTGTACGACCGGCGGACGATCGCCCGGCAGGGCATCCGGGTGGCCGACCTGGACGTGGCGGTCCGGCACCAGGGCGGTGACGCGATCGGGGAGACCTCGCTGATCGTGCTGGAGCCCGGCGGGACGCTGCTGGTGAAGCTCAAGGAGGGCGACCAGGTCGCGGACAAGGCCGACGTGGCGGCGCTCCGGGCCGCGCTGGCGGCGATCGAGGCCCGGCTGCCCGCCGGGCCGCGCGGATATTGACGAATCCTTAACGGCAGGCCCGTTTCGGGCCCGAGCCTTCGATTCGATCAAAGAAACCGCCCCTGACCTGCTAGAACGCAAGAAATCCGACAGTCTGACAGGCTGATCGGCCGATCAGCGGCGGCGCATACGCTGCCGTGCTGTGTTCAACCTCCCCCAGGCGCTCAAGCGCCTCGTGATCGGCCGCGCCATGCGCAGCGAGGAACTCGGCGAGACGCTGCTGCCCAAGCGGCTGGCGCTGCCGATCTTCGCCTCCGACCCGCTCTCCTCGGTGGCGTACGCGACCGGCGAGATCCTGCTGGTGCTCACCGTCGGCGGCACCGCGTTCCTGTACCTGACGCCGTGGATCGCCCTGGGCGTGGTCGCCCTGATGGCCGTGGTGGTGCTGTCCTACCGGCAGGTGGTGCACGCCTACCCGAGCGGCGGCGGCTCGTACGAGGTGGTCTCGCGCAACCTCGGGGCCAACCCGGGGCTGGTGGTGGCCGCCTCGCTGCTGGTCGACTACGTGATGACGGTGGCGGTCTCGGTGGCCTCCGGGGTGGACAACATCATCTCCGCGTTCGGCTCGCTGGCCGACCACCGGGTGGCGCTGGCGCTCGGCTTCGTGGCGCTGCTGACCGCGGTCAACCTGCGCGGCGTGCGCGAGTCGGGGCGGGCGTTCGCCGCGCCGACCTACCTGTTCATCGGCGGAATCCTGCTGATGGTGGTCACCGGCCTGGTCCGGCTCGCGTTCGGCGACGGCCCGCAGGCGCCGACCGCGCACCTGGGCGTCGCCGCCGAGCACGGCAAGGACGCCCTGCAGGGCCTGGGCCTGCTGATGCTGGGCCTGCGCGCCTTCGCCTCCGGCTGCACCGCGCTGACCGGCGTCGAGGCGATCTCCAACGGGGTGCCCGCGTTCCGGGCCCCGAAGTCCCGCAACGCGGCCGCCACCATGGCGGTGATGGGCGTCGTCGCGGTGGTGATGTTCGCCGGCGTCACGCTGCTCGCGCTCACCTCGCACGTCCACTACGTCGAGGACGCCTGCCAGTTGACCGGCCTGGCCGGGGACTGCCACGCGTACACCCAGCAGACCGTGATCGCCCAGCTCGCCGCGAGCGTCTTCGGCGGCTCCGACAGCGTGCTGTTCTACTTCGTCCAGGCGGTCACCGCGCTGGTGCTGATCCTGGCCGCGAACACCGCCTTCAACGGCTTCCCGCTGCTCTCCTCGATCCTCGCCCAGCACCGCTACCTGCCCCGGCAGCTGCACACCCGCGGCGACCGGCTGGCGTTCTCCAACGGCATCGTCGCGCTCGCCGTGGTGGCCGGGGCGCTGCTGTGGTTCTACGAGGCGGACGTCACCAGCCTGATCCACCTGTACATCCTGGGCGTGTTCACCTCCTTCACGCTCTCCCAGATCGGCATGGTCCGGCACTGGAACCGCGCCCTGGCCGCCGGGCCCGACCCGGCCGCCCGCTCCGCCGCCCGGCGCTCCCGGGTGATCAACGGGCTGGGCGCCGTCACCACCGCGCTGGTACTGGTCATCGTGCTGATCACCAAGTTCACCCAGGGCGCCTGGCTGGCCGTGGTCGCCGCCCTGCTGCTCTGGCTGACCATGCGCGGCATCCGCCGCCACTACGACGCCGTCGCCGCCGAACTGGCGGCGGAGGACGAGGAACCGGCGCCCCGCCCCCGGCAGGTGCACGCCGTGGTGCTGGTCTCCAAGCTGCACCGGCCCACCCTGCGGGCGATCGGCTACGCACAGGCGTTCCGGCCCGACACGCTGGAGGCCGTCACCGCGGACGTCGAGCCCGAGGCCACCGCCGACCTGCGCGCCCGGTGGGACGGCAGCGGCCTGGACGTGCCGCTGCGGGTGCTCGACTCGCCGTTCCGGGAGATCACCAAGCCGGTCGTCGCGCACGTCCGGGAGCTGACGTCCGCTCGGCCCGGCGACGCGGTGGCGGTCTTCATCCCCGAGTACGTGGTCGGCCACTGGTGGGAGAACCTGCTGCACAACCAGTCCGCGCTGTGGCTCAAGAGCCGCCTGCTGTTCACCCCCGGCGTGATGGTCATCTCGGTGCCCTGGCAGCTGACTTCGGCCGGGCACGCCGACCGCCCGGCCCGCCGGGCCCCCGGCGCCGTCCGCCGCGGCGAACCCACCCGGGGCCGCTGACCGACCGGGCGGCCAAGCGAAGAAGGCGGATGCGTGAACAGTGGGTGAACTCCCGGAATACACCGGCGTGTCGGGAGTCTGACCCGCCGTCAGCCGGGACGCCCGGCCGACCCCCGCAACCTGCCCCGCAGCGGTGCGAGCTGATGATCCGTCGGCTCGCACCGCCCCCCGCGCACCGGCCGCCCGGCGGCCCCGGGCGCCCTCGCCTCCGGCCGTCCACCCGCCCTGACCGGTAAACTTGCCCAGGTTGTCGCGCTTTCGACGCCTTCGGTTGACTGCCGGGGAACCCAGGACGAGGACCGTTGCAGCCATGATCACCGCCCCCGCCACCGCGCTGTTCCGCGCCCAGGCCGCACCCGGACCGCGCACCCTGGTCGACGTGCTCGCGGCCACCGCAGCCGCCCACCCGCAGGAGCCGGCGCTGGACGACGGACGCGAGACGCTCGGCTACGCGGCGCTGCTCGCCGAGGTCGAGAAGGTCCGCCGCCGCCTCGCCGAGGCGGGCGTCGGCCTCGGCGACCGGGTCGGCATCCGGGTCCCCTCCGGCGGCAACCAGCTGTACGTGGCGATCCTGGCGGTGCTCGCCGCGGGCGCCGCCTACGTGCCCGTCGACTTCGAGGACCCCGACGAGCGGGCCGAGCTGGTCTTCGGCGAGGCCGACGTCAACGCGGTGATCGGCGCCGACTACGCCCTCGACCGGGTCAAGCCGTCCGGCCACGAGGCGCAGGCGCCCGGCCCCGAGCAGGACGCCTGGATCATCTTCACCTCCGGCTCCACCGGCAGGCCCAAGGGCGTCGCCGTCAGCCACCGCAGCGCCGCCGCGTTCGTCGACGCCGAGGCCGCGATGTTCCTCCAGGACGAGCCGATCGGGCCCGGAGACCGGGTGATGGCCGGGCTGTCGGTGGCCTTCGACGCCTCCTGCGAGGAGATGTGGCTGGCCTGGCGGCACGGCGCCTGCCTGGTGCCCGTCCCGCGCTCCCAGGTCCGCTCCGGCGCCGACCTCGGCCCGTGGCTGGCCGAGCAGGAGATCACCGTGATCTCCACCGTCCCCACGCTGGCCGCGCTCTGGCCCGCCGAGGCGCTGGACGAGGTCCGGCTGCTGATCTTCGGCGGCGAGGCCTGCCCGCCCGAACTCGCCGAGCGCCTGGTCACCGAGGGCCGCGAGGTGTGGAACACCTACGGCCCCACCGAGGCCACCGTGGTCGCCTGCGGCGCCCTGATGACCGGGCGGGCCCCGATCCGGATCGGCCTGCCGCTGGACGGCTGGGAGCTCGCCGTCGTCGACGAGGCGGGCGAGGTGGTCCCGATGGGCGCCAGCGGCCAACTGGTGATCGGCGGCGTCGGCCTGGCCCGCTACCTCGACCCGGCCAAGGACGCCGAGAAGTACGCCCCGCTGGAATCCCTCGGCTGGGAGCGCGCCTACCGCTCCGGCGACCTGGTCCGCGCCGAACCCGAGGGCCTGGTCTTCCTCGGCCGCGCCGACGAGCAGATCAAGCTCGGCGGACGGCGGATCGAGCTCGGCGAGGTCGACGCGGCCCTCCAGGCGCTGCCCGCCGTCTCCGGCGCCGCCGCCGCCGTGCGCACCGCCCGCGGCGGCAACCAGCTGCTGGTCGGCTACCTGGTCGCCCAGGACGGCTTCGACCGGGACGCCGCCGTCGCCCGGCTGCGCGCCGAACTGCCCGCCGCCCTCGTCCCGCTGCTCGCCACCGTCGACCACCTGCCCACCCGCACCTCCGGCAAGGTCGACCGGGACGCGCTGCCCTGGCCGCTGCCCGACCTGGAGACCTCCGGCCCCGCCGAGCAGCTCTACGGCACCGAGGCCTGGCTGGCCGAGCAGTGGGCGCAGATCCTCGGCACCCGGGTCCGCGGCGCGGGCGACGACTTCTTCGCGATCGGCGGCGGCTCGCTGGCCGCCGCCCGGCTCACCACCCTGCTGCGCACCCGCTACCCGGCCGCCTCCGTCCTCGACATCTACCAGCAGCCCACCCTGCGCAAGCTCGCCCGGCTGCTGGAGAAGTCCGCCCAGACCGAGGGCCCGGCCCGCACCGTCGCCCCCACGCCCCGCCGCGCCCAGACCCTGCAACTGCTGCTGATGCTGCCGCTGGCCACCCTCACCGGCCTGCGCTGGAGCCTCGCCCTCGGCGTCCTCGGCACCCTGCTGAACCTGCTCGGCGACCACCCCTGGGCCCCCACCGCCCCCTGGTGGCTGCTGGCCGCCGGCGCCGTCCTGCTGTACTCCGCGCCCGGCCGCCTGGCGCTCGCCGCGGGCGGCGCCCGGCTGCTGCTGCGCGGCACCGGCCCCGGCACGTACCCGCGCGGCGGCTCCGTCCACCTGCGGCTGTGGACCGCCGAACGGCTCGCCGAAGCCACCGGCGCGGTCGAACTCTCCGGCTCCTGGCTCATCCGCTACGCCCGGGCGCTCGGCTGCCGGGTCGCCCCCGACGTCGACCTGCACGCCCTGCCGCCCGTCACCGGCCTGCTGCGCCTGGGCAAGGGCTGCGCCGTCGAGAACGAGGTCGACCTGTCCGGCTACTGGCTGGACGGCGACCGGCTGGAGATCGGCGCGCTGCGGATCGGCGCCGGAGCCGTGGTCGGCACCCGCTCGACCCTGCTGCCCGGCGCCAAGATCGGCAAGCGCGCCGAGATCGCCCCCGGCTCCGGCGTCACCGGCTCCGTCCCCACCGGCCAGCGCTGGGCCGGCGCCCCCGCCGTCAAGACCGGCAAGGCCGAACGCGGCTGGCCCAAGCAGCGCCCGCCGCGCACCCCCCGCTGGGCCGCCGCCTACGGCGCCACCGGCTTCGCCCTCACCCTGCTGCCGCTGCTCGCCGCCCTGCCCGCGCTGCTGATCGCCGGGCGGTTCGTCCACCCCGGAGACGGCCTCGCCCAGGCCCTGCGCGGCGCCCTGACCGCCCTCGTCCCCGCCACCCTCGCCTACGGGCTGGCCTACGCCGCGCTCGTCCTGGCGGGCGTCCGGCTGCTCTCGCTCGGCCTGCGCACCGGCTACCACCCGCTGCACGGCCGGGTCGGCTGGCAGGCGTGGACGGTCAGCCAGCTGATGGACCTGGCCCGCGAGACGCTGTTCCCGCTGTACGCCGGACTGATCACCCCGGTGTGGCTGCGGCTGCTCGGCATGCGGATCGGCAAGGGCGCCGAGGTCTCCACCGTGCTGGCGCTGCCCAGCCTGACCAAGGTCGGCGACGGCGCGTTCCTCGCCGACGACACCCTGATCGCCCCGTACGAGCTGGGCGGCGGCTGGGTGCGGATCGGGCGGGCCGAGATCGGCGAGCGGGCCTTCCTCGGCAACTCCGGGATGACCGCGCCCGGCCGGGCCGTCCCCGACCGGGGCCTGGTCGGCGTGCTCTCCGCGACGCCGAAGAAGGCCAAGCGCGGCAGCTCCTACCTGGGCATGCCGCCGGTCAAGCTGCCCCGGGCCGCCGACACCGCCGACCTCGCCCTCACCTACGAGCCGCCCGCCCGGCTGCGCTGGGCCCGCGGCCTGACCGAACTGGCCCGGATCGTCCCGGTGCTCGCCTCCGCCGCGCTGGCCGTGCTCACCGCCGCCGCGCTGTGCGCGCTCGGGCAGCCGCTGCTGTCGGGCTTCGTGCTGCTCGGCGCGGGCCTGGCGGCCTGCCTGGTCTCGGCCGCCGCCAAGTGGCTGCTGGTCGGCCGGTTCCGGGCCGTCGAGCACCCGCTGTGGTCCGGCTTCGTGTGGCGCAACGAGCTCGCCGACACCTTCACCGAGGTCCTCGCCGTGCCCTGGCTGGTCGGCCGCACCGCCGGCACCCCGCTGATGAACCTGTGGCTGCGCGCGCTCGGCGCGAGGATCGGCCGCGGCGTGTGGTGCGAGAGCTACTGGCTGCCCGAGGCCGACCTGGTCACCCTCGGCGACGGCGTCAGCGTCAACCGCGGCAGCGTGCTGCAGACCCACCTCTTCCACGACCGGATCATGCGACTGGATACTGTGGAGCTCCGCGCGGGCGCCACCCTCGGCCCGGGCGGGATCGTGCTGCCCGGCAGCACCGTCGGCGAGCGCTCCACCCTCGGCCCGGCCTCCCTGGTGATGCGCGCCGAGACGGTGCCCGCCGACACCCGCTGGCTCGGCAACCCCATCGAAGCCTGGCAGCAGTAACAGGAGGAACCCCCGCGTTGAGCACCGAGCAGGCCCCCGCCGCCGACCCGTACTTCCCCCGGCACGGGGACCCGCGCTACCGCGCCCACCGCTACGAGATCGCGCTCGACTACCGGCCCGGCCCCAACCGGCTGGCCGCCTCCGCCCGGATCGCCGCCATCGCCGGGCCCGAGCCGCTGCGCGAGTTCGCCCTCGACCTGGCGGCCTTCCGGATCGGCAAGGTGCTGGTCGACGGGAAGCCCGCGCACTGGACGCACCGGGACGGCAAGCTGCGGATCAAGCCCGCCAAGGCCCCCGCCGCCGGGGCGGTGTTCACCTGCGAGGTGCACTGGTCCGGCAACCCGCGCCCGGTGCGCAGCCCCTGGGGCGGCCTCGGCTTCGAGGAGATCACCGACGGCGCCCTGGTCGCCTCCCAGCCCACCGGCGCCCCGTCCTGGTACCCCTGCAACGACCGCCCCGCCGACAAGGCCGCCTACCAGCTGACCGTCACCACCGCCACCCCCTACGCCGTGGTCACCGGCGGCCGCCTGCTCAGCCGCACCACCCGCTCCTCCGCCACCACCTGGGTGTACGAGCAGCCCGCCCCGACCGCGCCCTACCTGGTCGGGCTGGCGATCGCCCCGCTGCGCCAGGTCCCGCTGACCGAGCGGGCCCCCGGCACCGTGCCGCAGAGCGGCTGGGTGCCGCAGCCGCTGACCGCCCGGTTCGAGCACGACTTCGCCCGGCAGCCGCAGATGATGCGCCTGTTCGAGGAGCTGTTCGGCCCGTACCCGTTCGACGGGTACACCGTCGCCGTGGTCGACGAGGACCTGGACGTGCCCGTCGAGGCGCAGGGCATGGCCACCTTCGGCCGCAACCACGTCGACGGGCGGCGCGGCTGGGAGCGCCTGGTCGCGCACGAGCTCGCCCACCAGTGGTTCGGCAACAGCGTCACCGTCGCCGACTGGCGGCACATCTGGCTCAACGAGGGCCTGGCCAAGTACGCCGAGTGGCTGTGGTCCGAGCGCACCGGCGGCCCCACCGCCCAACGCAAGGCCGCCGACGCCCACCTGCAACTGCGCGGCCTGCCGCAGGACCTGGCGATCGGCGACCCCGGCAAGCGGCACATGTTCGACGACCGGGTCTACGAGCGCGGCGGCCTGACCGTGCACGCGCTGCGCTGCGCCCTCGGCGACACCGAGTTCTTCCGGCTGCTGCGCGACTGGGCCACCGCCTACCGGCACGCCGTCGTCACCACCGCCGACTTCGCCGCGCACGCCGCCCGCTACACCGACCGCCCGCTCGGCCCGCTGCTCGACGCCTGGCTGCACCGGGGCGCGCTGCCCGACCTGCCGGTGCCGGAACCTTCTCCCGCCGCCCGGCCTGGTGTACTGGGAGGCACGGGCCGCGAGGCCGTCCGTCGCTTCCTGAAGGAACGAGGAACATGAGCACGCACTACGACGTGGTCGTCCTGGGCGCCGGCCCCGGCGGCTACACCGCCGCCGTCCGCTCCGCCCAGCTCGGCCTGCGCACCGCCGTGATCGAGGGCAAGTACTGGGGCGGCGTCTGCCTCAACGTCGGCTGCATCCCCTCGAAGGCCCTGCTGCGCAACGCCGAGCTCGCGCACACCGTGCTGAACGAGGCCGGGCTGTACGGCATCGAGGTCGACGGCAAGGTGTCCTTCGACTACGGCAAGGCGTTCAGCCGCTCCCGGCAGGTCGCCGACGGCCGGGTCAAGGGCGTCCACTACCTGATGAAGAAGAACGGCATCACCGAGTACGACGGCTGGGGCACCTTCGTCGACGACCACACGCTGCAGGTCAAGCTCGCCTCGGGCGGCTTCGAGATGGTCACCTTCGACCACTGCGTCGTCGCGGCCGGCGCCACCACCCGGCTGCTGCCCGGCACTTCGCTCAGCGAACGGGTCGTCACCTACGAGGAGCAGATCCTCACCGAGCAGCTGCCGGAGTCGATCGTCATCGCGGGCGCCGGCGCGATCGGCGTCGAGTTCGCGTACGTGCTGCACAACTACGGCGTGAAGGTCACCATCGTCGAGTTCCTGGACCGGATGGTGCCGCTGGAGGACGCCGAGGTGTCCGCCGAACTCGCCAAGCAGTACCGCAAGCTGGGCATCCAGGTGCTCACCTCCACCCGGGTCGACGCGATCGACGACTCCGACCCGAACAAGCCGGTGAGGGTCACCGTCACCCGGGACGGCAAGCAGGAGGTGCTGGAGGCCGACAAGGTGCTCCAGGCGATCGGCTTCGTGCCGCGGGTGCAGGGCTACGGCCTGGAGGCCACCGGCGTGCAGCTCACCGAGCGCGGCGCGATCGCCGTGGACGGGCGGGGCCGCACCAGCGTCGGGCACATCTTCGCGATCGGCGACGTCACCGCGAAGCTGATGCTCGCGCACGCCGCCGAGGCGATGGCCGTGATCGCCGCCGAGACCATCGCCGGGGCGGAGACCATGGAGATCGACTTCGTGATGGTCCCGCGCGCCACCTACTGCCAGCCGCAGGTCGCCAGCTTCGGGTACACCGAGGCGCAGGCCCGGGAGCAGGGGTACGCGGTCAAGGTCGCCAAGTTCCCGTTCACCGCGAACGGCAAGGCGCACGGCCTCGGGCACCCGGTCGGCTTCGTCAAGGTGATCTGCGACGAGACCCACGGCGAGCTGCTCGGCGCCCACCTGATCGGCCCCGAGGTCACCGAGCTGCTGCCGGAACTGACGCTGGCCCAGCAGTGGGACCTCACGGTGCACGAGGTGGGCCGCAACGTGCACGCCCACCCGACGCTGGGCGAGGCCGTCAAGGAGGCCGTCCACGGCCTGGCCGGGCACATGATCAACATGTAGTGCGGCCCTTCGGGTGAGCGACCGCCGCCCCGGTGCCCGCCGCTGGTACGGCGGCGCACCGGGGCGGTACGTCTTCCGGCCCCGACGCCGTGAGGAGCCCGCCCGATGGACACCCCCGCCCCCTACCTGACCGTCGCGGAACGCACCGAGGCGGGCCGCGCCGCCCGCAAGCGCGCCCCGCGCTCCACCGCCGGGCACTGGCGGCCCGCCGCCGACCGCCCCGACCCGCTCGCGGTGCTGCGCGCCCAGGCGGAGAGCCGCGTCCCCGACCTGGTGCCGATCCGCAACGGCCGGATGGCCGCCTCCCCGTTCGCCTTCCTGCGCGGCGCGGCCGCCGTGATGGCCGGCGACCTCGCCACCGCCCCCGACAGCGGCCTGACCGTCCAGCTCTGCGGGGACGCTCACCTGGTCAACTTCGGGCTGTTCGCCTCGCCCGAACGCGCCCTGCTGTTCGACCTGAACGACTTCGACGAGACGCTGCCCGGCCCGTTCGAGTGGGACGTCCAGCGCCTCGCCGCCAGCCTCGCCGTCGCCGCCCGGGAGAACGGCGAGGGCCCCGAGGACGCCCACCGGGTGGTGCTGGAGGCCGTCCGCGCCTACCGCGAACGGATCCGGCAGCTCGCCGGGCTCGGCGAACTCCCGGTCTGGTACCGGCGGATCGACGCCGGCGAACTGCTCACCAGCCTCAGGGGCAAGCCCCGGCAGCGGATCGAGGCCGACCTCGCCGCCGCCCGCCGCCGCGACAGCCTGCAGGCCGCCGGCAAGCTCACCGAGACCACCGCCAACGGGCGCCACCGCTTCAAGGACCAGCCCCCGCTGATCGAGCACGTCGGCTTCGACACCGACGAGGTCCGCTCGCTGCTCGCCGACTACCGGGCCACCCTCCCCGAGGAGCGCGGCCGGCTGCTCGACCGCTACCGGTACGTCGACACCGCCCGCAAGGTGGTCGGCGTCGGCAGCGTCGGCACCCGCTGCTTCGTCGTCCTGCTCCAGGGCCGGGACGCCGACGACCCGCTGGTGCTGCAGGTCAAGGAGGCCCAGGCGTCCGTCCTGGAGCCCTACGCCGGGCCCGGCCGGTACTCCCACCACGGGCAGCGGGTGGTCGCCGGGCAACGGCTCACCCAGGCCGCGAGCGACATCTTCCTCGGCTGGATGACCGGCCCCGCCGGCCGGCACTTCTACTGGCGCCAGCTGCGCGACATGAAGGGCTCCGCCGAGGTCGGCGAGATGACCACCCGCGGCCTGCGCGCCTACGCGGCCCTGTGCGGCGCCGCCCTGGCCCGGGCCCACGCCCGCTCCGGCGACCGGATCGCCATCGCCGCCTACCTGGGCCGCGCCGACACCTTCGACCGGGCGGTCGCCGCCTTCGCCCACCACTACGCGGAGCTCAACACCGCCGACCACGCCCGCCTCGCCGCCGCCATCGCCGCCGGCGAGGTGCAGTCCGAGGACGCCTGACCCGCCCCCCGTTTGCGCCCCGCCCCGCCCCGGGGGGTGATGGAGGCAGCGAACATCCGCACCACTGCCGGAGGCAACCGTGACCCACCACAAGTCGAACAAGGCGGTCGAGGGCGACCCGGACACCGGCCACGGCGGCGGCCTGCCGCGGCGGCCCGACGAGAGCGAACTGGAGGAGCGCACCGAGGAGGACCGCGCGGAGGTCGGCCTGGACCCGGACCCCGAGGGTGAAGGCGACGGTGACGGCGACGGGGACGGGGACGGCGCGGTGTAGCCCGTTCTCCTGTGTGCACGTCACATGGCGTCCCCGGTGTGGCATATGCCGATCCGGGGACGCAGCGTGAGCGGATCCGTCGAGTTCGGCCGATCTCCGTCACGGTGGGTGAATGTCTCCCCGGAAGGCGTTTCAGCCCGGCCGAGCTGGCCACGCGCCTCAGTGCCGGAATGTGAAGGAGGCGTGAGCAATGATCACCGAACAGCAGATCCGTTCCATGCTGCACCACCCTGTCCACGACGCCCAGGGCAACAAGATCGGCAAGGCCGACCACCTCTTCCTCGACGACGCCACCGGGAAGCCCGAGTGGGTCAGCGTGAAGACCGGATGGTTCGGTTCGAGTGAGTCGTTCGTCCCGGTCCGGGAGGCCCACGTGATCGACGGGCACCTCCAGGTGCCCTACGACAAGGACAAGGTCAAGGACGCGCCGAACGTGGACGTGGACAGCGGCGGACACCTCTCCGAGCAGGAGGAGCGCCGGCTCTACCGCCACTACGGCATCGCCTGGGACGACGCCTGGAAGGCCGCCAACCAGCCCGGTGAGGGCGGCTGGGCCCACCGGGAGAGCGGAACGGGCACCGCGGCGGGCGCGGCCGGAGCGGCGGGTGCCGCCGGGGCCGCCGGGGCGGCGGGCACCGCGGGTGCGGCCGGAACGTCGACGACCAGGCCGATGACGGGCGGTTCCGCCGGTACCGGCCCCTCCGGCACCAAGGCCGCCGGAACCACCGGCACCAAGGCCGCCGGAACCACCGGCACCAAGGCCGCCGGAACCACCGGCACCAAGGCCGCCGGAACCAGCGGCACGGTCGGGACCGCCGGCATGGCCGGGACCGCCGGCCTGGCGGGTACGGCCGGAGCCGCCGGCGCCACGGCGGGCGGCCGGCAGGACGCCCGCACCGGCTCCGCGGCCGCCGCGCCCGGCCCCGCCGTCCGGGGCACCGGCCGGCCGGAGCGGGACGACGACGCGATGACCCGCTCGGAGGAGCGGATGCACGTCGGCGTCGAACGGTACGAGACCGGGCACGCCCGGCTGCGCAAGTACGTCGTCACGGAGGAGGAGCAGAAGACCGTGCCGGTGCGGCACGAGGAGGTCCGGGTCGAGCGCGAGCCGATCACCGAGGCGAACCGGCACGAGGCGCTGTCCGGCGAGCCGATCTCGGAGGCCGAGTACGACGTGACCCTGCACGGGGAGCGTCCGGTCGTGCGCACCGAGGCCGTCCCGGTCGAGCGGGTGCGGCTGGTGACCGAGGAGCACGTCGAGGAGCGGACCGTCACCGGCGAGGTGCGCAAGGAGCGCATCGAAGCCGAACTGCCCGAGGGCAAGGCGAAGTTGCCGCCGAAGAACACCGGCAAGGACACCCCCGGCCAGGGGCGCCACCGGTAACACCCCCCTGCGGGGCCCGGCCCTCCGGCCGGGCCCCGCAGGCGGAACCGACCCAGGGAGGCCGACATGGCGTGGCTGCTGCTCATCGTGCTGATCGCCGTGGTGTGCGGGTTCGTCGGCGTGCTGGTGAAGGGCCTGCTGTGGCTGCTGGTCATCGGCGCGGTGCTGTTCGTCGGCGCCCTGCTGGTGACGGGCATGCGGATGGGCCGCAACAGGCACTCCGCGCCGCGCTAGCCACCTGCCGCACGGAAGGGCCCACCCCGCGGGTGCGGGGCGGGCCCTCGGGCGGGGGCGGGGTCAGGCCGGGCGGTAGACGTCGGTGTGCTCGAAGTCGGGCAGGGTGGCCGGGCGGCCGTGCTGGAAGCCGGTGCTGACGAAGTCGCTGCCGGTGGTGGCGTTCAGCGCCCAGTTGACCAGCACCCGGGTGCGGGCCGTGACGGTCGGCAGCGCCATCAGGTGGTAGCCGCGGGCCACCGCCTGCCCCGGGAGGCCGCTCAGCTCCACGCCCAGCGGCCGGGAGACCGCGTAGCCGCCGCCCAGGTCCACCACCAGCCCCAGGTCGCGGTGGAAGTACGGCCGCATCGCGGTGCCCCGCAGCCGCGCGGCCACGTTGAAGGCCACTGCCTTGCCCTGGCGCTGCGAGTGCTGCGCGGTGGGCGGGGTGATGCTGCCGTCCGCCTTGGCGAGGTCCGGGACGGCGGCGGCGTCCCCGACCGCGAACACGTCGTCCGCGCCGGGCACGGTCAGCTCCGCGGTGGTCGCCAGCCGGCCCCGCACCAGGTCGGTGTCGACGGTGTGCACCAGCGGGCTGGCCGCCACGCCGGCCGTCCACACCAGGGTCCGGGTGCGCAGCGTCCGGCCGTCGGTGAGCTCCACCGTCCGGGGGGTCACCCGGGTCACGCTGGTGTTCAGGCTGAACTCGAGGCCGCGGCCGCGCAGGACCGCCATCGCGGCCGCGCCGAGCCGCTCGCCGATCTCCGGCAGCAGCCGCGGCGCGATGTCCACCAGGTGCCAGCTGAGCAGGGCCGGGTCCACGTGCGGGAAGCGCCGGATCGCCTCCCGGGTGAGCAGTTCCAGGGAGGCGGCCGTCTCGGTGCCCGCGTAGCCCCCGCCCACCACCACGAAGCACAGGCGCTCGGCCCGCTCCTCGGGGTCGTTGGTGACCGCGGCCGCGTTCAGTTGGCCGATCACGTGGTCGCGCAGGTACGCGGCCTGGGCGAGGGTCTTCATCCCGAGCGCGTGCTCGGTGACGCCCGGGATGTCGAACAGCCGGGTGGTGCTGCCCGCGGCCAGCACCAGGTGGTCGTAGCCGATCTCCCACTCGGCGCCCTCGACGGTGCGCACGGTCACCTGCCGCCGCCGGGTGTCCACCCCCAGGGCGAACCCCGGCACGTAGCGGGTGCGGCGCAGCCGCCGCCGCAGTGACACCGCCACCGACTGCGGGGTGACGACGCCCGCCGCCACGTGCGGCAGCAGCGGCAGGTAGAGCTGGTAGTCGTGCGGGGAGACCACCACCAGCTCCGCCTCCTCCGGCTTGAGCATCCGCTCCAGCCGGTGCAGGCACTCCACGCCGGCGAAGCCGGCGCCGATGACGAGGACTCGGGGACGGGGCATGGGCACACTCCGGGCCGGCGGTGGGGGAGGGGACGCGGTTCATGCTGGCAGCGCCCCCGCCGCCCCGCACCTCGACCGGCCGCCGGACAGGGCCCGGTGCTTCGACCGGGAAGGCTCGCCGGGTCGGGCACCGCCCCGCGAGGTCTTGTGCCACACCGGCGTACTGCGAGATCGTCTGGCGGGGCGACGCTCCGGTCCCCGCCGGTCGATCCCGGGAGGGACGATGTCGAGTCCGGACGGCCAGCGTAGGCAACTGGCAGTGATGGGCGCGCCCCTGGTCGCCGCGGTCTCGATGCCGGTCGTCTGCGCGGGCGGGTTCGTCGCGTTCCTCCACGTCCTCGGGCTGCTGGCTGTCCGGCTCACCGGGTAGCCCGTCCTGCTGACGATCCCGGTGGTGCGGGTCGGCGACGGTGGACTGTCGCAGCGACCCGGACCGGCCGGCAGGCCCGGCGACCCGGTGGACGTCGTCGGCCGGAGCACTAGCGCAGCACGGGGCGCCCCGCCGCCAGGTGGTCGTACAGGCGGTCGCCGTGGATGCCCGGGGCGTCGAAGCAGCTCTCCTCCTCCTGCTCGCCGTCGGCGAGCAGGACCTCGGGGACGAGGACCTCGGCGGCGGGCGGGGCGCTCACCTCGTGGTCGAGCTCGGCCAGCGCGTACGGCGGTGCCAGGACGGGGCCGGTCAGGGCGCCGCCGACCAGGTCGGGGAAGAAGCCGGCGGAGAGGACCGTCACCCCGGCGGCCAGGTCGCCGCCGATCATCACCAGCTTGTCGGTCATGTGGCCGACGAACGCGCCGACCCGGACGTTCCCGCGCACCAGGAGCTTGGCGTCGCCCTCCAGGTGGACGGCGTCCGCCGTCAGGTCGCCGAGGACGACCAGGGCCGGGCAGCCGTCGTCCGCGTTGAGGACCGCGCCCGTCACCGTCAGGTCGCCGTCGACGACCAGCCCGGTGCCGTCCAGGTCCAGTGCGTCCAGGTCGAGCGGGCCGGGGAGGGTCAGCGCGCCGGAGTGGACGTCGTACGACTCGTCGTAGAGGTTCTCGTAGCTGGAGACGGGCAGGGCGCGGGAGTCGAAGAGTGCGACGCATGCGTCCCAACTCGTGGGCGCGGCAGTGATGTTCATGGGCGGGAGTCTGCCAGGAGGCACTGTCGGCGGACGCGCCGGAGCCCCGTCGGCGGGGTGCCTGCGGACGGGGCTCCGGCGGGGGGCTCAGGAGGGGTCGGGGCGGCCGATCGAGCAGATCAGCTCGCCGTCCTTCGCGTCCGCGACGATGGTGTCGCCCGGGCGGAGGTCGCCGCCGAGCAGCATGGTGGCGAGGCGGTTGTCGAGCTGGGTCTGGATGGTGCGGCGCAGCGGGCGGGCGCCGAACTCGGGCTGGTGGCCCTTGTCGACCAGCCAGTCCTTGGCGGCGGCGGTGACCTCCAGCTCCATCCCCTGGGCCTTCACCCGGCGTTCGGAGTTGGCCAGCATCAGGTCGACGATCCGCAGCAGGTCCTCGGCGTCCAGCGCGTCGAAGACGATGATGTCGTCGATCCGGTTGAGGAACTCGGGCAGGAAGCGCCCGCGCAGCTCCTCCATCAGCCGGTCGCGGATCTCCTCGGTCTCGCCCTTGTGGGCCAGGATCAGCTGCGAGCCGATGTTGGAGGTCATGATCACCACGGTGTTGCGGAAGTCGACGGTGCGGCCCTGCGCGTCGGTCAGCCGCCCGTCGTCGAGGACCTGCAGCAGCGCGTTGAAGACGTCCGGGTGGGCCTTCTCGACCTCGTCGAACAGCAGCACGCTGTACGGGCGGCGGCGGACCGCCTCGGTGAGCTGCCCGGCCTCGTCGTAGCCGACGTACCCGGGCGGGGCGCCGACCAGGCGGGAGACGGTGTGCTTCTCCTGGAACTCGCTCATGTCGAAGCGGACCAGCCGGTCCTCGTCGCCGAAGATCAACTCGGCCAGGGCCTTGGCGAGTTCGGTCTTGCCGACGCCGGTGGGGCCGAGGAAGAGGAAGGAGCCGACCGGGCGGTTCGGGTCGGCCATGCCGGCCCGGCTGCGGCGGACCGCCTCGGAGACCGCGACCACCGCCCGGTCCTGGCCGATCACCCGGTCGTGCAGGTCGTCCTCCAGCTTGAGCAGCCGGGCCTTCTCGTCCTCGGTGAGCTGGGAGACCGGGATGCCGGTCTGCCGGGAGAGCACGTCGGCGACGTCGTCGACGGTCACCGAGACCACGCCCTCGCGGCGCTCCTCGATCTCGGCGGTCTGCGCCTCCAGGTCGGCGATCCGGGTCTTCAGCTCGGAGGCGCGGGAGAAGTCCTCGGCGGCCACCGCCTCGTCCTTCTCGCGGCGCAGCTTGGCGAGTTCGTCCTCGCGGCCGATCACCTCGGTGGAGCGGCCCAGGCCGCGCAGCCGGACCCGGGCGCCGGCCTGGTCGATCAGGTCGATGGCCTTGTCCGGCAGGAAGCGGTCGGAGACGTACCGGTCGGAGAGGTCGGCGGCGGCGCGCAGCGCCTCGTCGGTGAAGCGGACCTGGTGGTGGGCCTCGTAGGAGTCGCGCAGGCCCTCCAGGATCTGCACGGTCTCCTCGACCGAGGGCTCGGGGATCAGCACCGGCTGGAAGCGGCGCTCCAGCGCCGGGTCCTTCTCGATGTGCTTGCGGTACTCGTCGATGGTGGTGGCGCCGATGACGTGCAGCTCGCCGCGGGCCAGCGCGGGCTTGAGCATGTTGCCGGCGTCCATCGCGCCCTCGCCGCCGGCGCCCGCGCCGACCACGGTGTGCAGTTCGTCGATGAACAGGACGGTGGAGTCGGCGGCCTCGCGGACCTCGTCGATGACGTTCTTCAGCCGCTCCTCGAACTCGCCGCGGTACTTGGAGCCCGCGACCAGCCCGGACAGGTCGAGCGAGACCACCTGCCGGTCCTTCAGGGTGGCGGGGACGTCGCCGGAGACGATCCGCTGGGCCAGGCCCTCGACGATGGCGGTCTTGCCGACGCCGGGCTCGCCGATCAGCACCGGGTTGTTCTTGGAGCGGCGGGAGAGGATCTCGACGGTCTGCTCGATCTCCTCGGCCCGGCCGACCACCGGGTCCAGCCTGCCGAGCTTGGCGTCCTCGGTGAGGTCGCGGCCGTACTCGTCCAGGGTCGGGGTCCGGCTCTCGGCCTTGGCCGGGCCGCGCTCGCCCCGGGCGGCGGCCTCGGCGCCGCGCTGGAGGCGGGAGGCGTCGGCGCCCTGCGCGCCGAGCAGGCGGCCGGCCGCCGAGTCGGGGTCGTCCAGCAGGGCGGCCAGGACGTGCTCGGGGCCGATGTAGGAGACGCCGGCGGCCTGCGAGCGGGCGTGCGCGCCGATCAGCACGCGCTTGGCGGCCGGGGTGAGGCCGGGGTCGACGGACGGGTCGGCCGCGCCGGCCGGCAGGCTGCGCTCGATCGCGGCGGCCAGCTTGTCCGGGTCGGCGCCGGCCTGGGCGAGCAGGCCGCGGGACGGGTCGACCTGGGTGGCGGCCCACAGCAGGTGCGGGGTGTCCAGGTCGGTGCTGCCGTCCTCCTGGGCGCGCAGCTCGGCGCGGGCGATCAGGTCGCGGGCGGACTCGGTGAGCAGCCGTCCGATCGGGACGCGCTGGACGGCGGGCGGGGAGGCGGCCGGGTTGAGGCCGAAGAAGCGGTTGAGCAGCTCCGAGAAGGCGTCGTCGGAGCCGAAGGAGCCGAAGCCGGGCATGGTCATCGTGCGGGCACTCCCATGGGCGGGCGGGCAGCGGTCCCCCCGAACTATGCCAATGCGTGATATCGGCCGCTAAGCGGTGTGATCCGGACAGGTGGCGCCCGCCGGGCGGCGGGCTTCGGAGAATTTGGGACAGTCATTACCCGTTCATGGGACTCTGATGACCTGGAACTCCAGCGGGCACCCCGGGCCGACCGCCCGCGGTGCCCGCGTGCGCCACCGGAGGGGGAGCGGCCATGCCGACCACGGACCGTGCCACCGCGCGGCGGCGGAACCTCGACGCCCTACTGCGGCGCTCCCCGCTCCAGCCGGTGTTCCGGGCCCGCGCCGCCCGCCGCCTCGCCGTCCTCGGCTACCACGGCATCGACGACCCGGCGGCCTTCCGGGCCCAGATGGAGCGCCTGGCCCGCACCGCCCGCCCGGTCGGGCTGGAGGAGGTCGCCCGGGCCGCCGAGCACCGCCGCCCGCTGCCCGCCCGCAGCGTGCTGGTGACCTTCGACGACGGCGACCGCACCGTGCTCACCGAGGCGCTGCCCGTCCTGGCCCGGCTCGGCATCCCCGCCGCCGTCTACGTGATCACCGACCTGATCGACAGCGACCACCCGTACTGGTGGACCGAGGCCGCCCACCTGGTCGCGCACGGCGCCCGCGCCGAACCGCTGCGCGGGCTCGGCCCGACCGCCGCCGTCCGCCGCCTCAAGTCGCTGACCGACCCCGAACGGCGGCGCGCCCTCGCCGAGTTGCGTGCCACCGCGGCCCGGCCGGCGCCCCGGCAGCGGCAGTTGAGCGGCACCGAACTGCGGACCCTGGCCGACGCCGGGCTGGCGATCGGCAGCCACACCGCCTCGCACCCCTGCCTGGACCGCTGCACCGACGCCGACCTCGACGCCCAACTCGTCGGCGCTCACGACAGCTTGACCGGACTGACCGGCCGCCCGCCGACCTCCTTCGCCTACCCGAACGGCAACTACGACCCGCGCGCCGACCGGGTGCTGCGCACCCTCGGCTACCGCACCGGGTTCCTCTTCGACCACCGGCACGCCGACCTGGCCCCGGCCCACCGGCTGCGGATCAGCCGCCTGCGGGTCAACTCGCACACCGGCCGGGACCGCTTCGACACCATCCTGTCCGGACTGCACCCGGCCGTGCACCGGCTGCGCGGCGGCAGCTGAACGGCACCGGGACGAGAGGGGGCGGGGAAGTGCCGGAGATCCATCGCACACCCGAGCTGGACGGCGAACTCGTGCACGACTGGCGGGAGTTGGTGGCCCAGGACCCGGACGGATCGTGGTTCGCCGGGCCGGACTGGGTGCTCGCCTGGTGGCGGACGCTGGGGGTCGGGCAGGCCGGGGAGATCGCGGTGTGGCGGGGCCCGGACGGGCGGGCCGAGGCGGTGCTGCCGCTCGGGGCGGCCCGGCTGCGGGTGCACCGGCGGGTGCCGGTCGAGCTGCCGGTGCTCACCCTGCTCGGGTCCGGGCCCGGGGCCGCCGACCACTGCGGGCCCGCCGTCCGCCCGCACCGGCGGGCCGAGGTGGCCGCCTGGCTGGCCGGCCGGGCCCGGCGCGAGACGCTCTGGCTGCCGAACCTGGACGCCGCGCACGCGGACCTGCCGCCGGTCGGCGCCCGCCCCGTCGCCCGGTCCGCCTGCCCGCGCGCGGACCTGGCCGACGGGCCCGACCGGCTCGGCTCGCGGGACTTCCGGGCCGCCAACCGGCGGGCCCGCCGGCGGCTCGCCGCCGCCGGGGTCGACTTCCACTGGCTGCCGCCCGGCAGCACCGAACCCGCCCTGGCGGCCGGGCTGTTGGACGAACTGCTGCGACTGCACCGGCTGCGCCGGGCGGCCGCCGCGGGCGGGGCCAGCAGCTTCGGGGCCGACCGGCTGCCGCTGCACCGCCTGCTGGTGCAGGGCGCCGCGCCCGGCCGCGGCCCGGCCTTCCAGCTCGCCCGCTGCCGCGGCGAGGTGGTCGGCGTGCTGTACGGCTTCCGCTGGGCCGACCGGTTCGCCTACTACCAGACCGGCTGGGACCCGCGGTTCGCCGCCGACTCGCTGGGCACCGCGCTGGTCGACGCGGCGCTCCGCGACTGCGCGGCCGAGGGCGTGCGCACCTTCGACTTCCTGCGCGGTGCCGAACCGTACAAGTACCGGTTCGGGGCGGTCGACCGGACCGACACCGGCTGGCTGCGGCCGCGCGGCCCGGGCGGGGCGCTGCTCGCCCTCAAACACCGGCTGGCGGGCGGGGCTCCTCCGGCACAAAGAGAACCTCAGTTCTCCTAGCGAGCGCAAAAAGAACAGCGGTTCTGCTAGTGTCTGCGGTGCAAGCAGAACCGTCATTCTTTTTGTGGGAGGCGCGGTGCCCCGGCTCACCGACGCGCGCAAGGAACTCCGGCGTACCCAGATCGCCGAGGCCGCCGTGCGCTGCTTCAGCCGCAACGGCCTGGAACGGACCTCGATCGCCGACATCACCGCCGAGTCCGGGCTGTCGGTCGGCTCGATCTACGCGCACTACCGCAACAAGGCCGAACTGGTCCGGGCCGCCGCCCGCGAGATGCTCTCCAGACGGGCCGGAACCATCGGCGAGTACGCCGCGGCCGACGTCCCGCCCGGCCCCGACGAGCTGCTCTCCCGCCTGACCGCCGCGATCGACCCCGCCGAGGCCCGGGTCGGCGTGCAGACCTGGAGCGAGGCGACCACCGACCCGGCCGTCCGCGACATCATCGTCGACGCGACCGACCGGATGCGCACGATGCTGCACGACTGCGTCACGGCCTGGCTCGTCAAGGTCGAGCACCACGAGCCGGACCGGGCCCGCGAGCTCGCCGCGCCGATCGCCCACCGGGTCATGGCGCTCTACCAGGCCGAACTGCTGTACACCGCCCTGCGCACCACGGACGAGGAGACGGCGTCATGACCATCGGGACCGCCCGGTTCGCCACCCGCACCGTTTCCCGGATCGGCTACGGCGCCCTGCAGTTGGAGCGCCTGCACGGCCGCCGCGACGAGGCCGTCGCGCTGCTGCGCCGGGCGGTCGAGCTGGGCGTCGACCACGTGGACACCGCCGAGTTCTACGGCTTCGGGTTCGCCAACGAGGTGATCCGCGAGGCGCTGCGCCCCGAGGACGGCGTCCTGGTCGTCACGAAGGTGGGGGCCGACCCCGACCCGGGCGGGCGCCTGCCGCTGCGCCTGGCGCAGCGCCCCGAGCAACTGCGCGCCAGCGTCGAGGACAACCTGCGCAGCCTCGGCACCGACCGGCTGGAGGTCGTCAACCTGCGCCGGCTGGACACCGGCCCCGGACTGCGCCCCGACGGGGACCAGGTCGTCGACCTCGACGACCAGCTCGCGGTGATGACCGCGCTGCGCGACGAGGGCAAGATCGGCGCGATCGGCCTGAGCAGCGTGACCCTCGACGGCCTGCGCCGCGCCCTGCCCGCCGGCGTCGTCTGCGTGCAGAACGCCTACAGCCTCGTCTCCCGGCAGGACGAGGACCTGCTGCGGTTGTGCACGGCCGAGAACATCGCCTGGGTGCCGTTCTTCCCCCTCGGCGGGTCCTTCCCCGGCCTGCCCAAGGCGACCGACGAGCCGGCGGTGCACGCCGTGGCCGAGTCCCTGGGCGTCACGCCGTCCCAGGTCGGCCTCGCCTGGCTGCTGCACCGCGCCCCGAACGTCCTGCTGATCCCCGGTACCGCCGACGCCGCCCACCTGGAGGCCAACCTCGCGGTCGGCGCGATCACCCTCGACGCCGCGGCCCTCGCCGCCCTCGACGGCATCGCGTCCCGCTCCACCGACGTGCCCATCGGCTGACCGGAACCGACCCGGCCGCCCCCTGCCCCGCTGGACCAGCTCCCCAGGACGGATCATGAAAGCCATCGTCTACCGCGACACCGGTGCCCCCGACGTCCTCCGGCTCGTCGACCGCGACCGGCCCGAGCCCGGCCCGGGCGAGGTCCGGGTGCGCGTCGCCGTCTCCGGGGTCAACCCGACCGACTGGCAGGCGCGTTCCGGCATCGGCCACCCCAAGCGCTTCGCCGAGGTCACCCCGCACCTCGACGGGGCCGGCACGGTCGACGCCGTCGGCGAGGGCGTCGACCGCGGCCGGGTCGGCCAGCGGGTCTGGCTGTTCATGGCCGCCGCCGGGCGCCCCACCGGGACCGCCGCCGAGTTCACCGTCGTGCCCGCCGAACAGGCCGTGCCGCTGCCCGACGGGGCCGGGTTCGACCTCGGCGCCGCGCTCGGCGTCCCCGCGCTGACCGCGCACCGCGCGCTCACCGTCGCCGAGGACGGGCCGGACCGGCTGCGGCCCGGGGCGCTGGAGGGGAAGGTGGTGCTCGCCGCGGGCGGGGCCGGAGCGGTCGGGCACGCGGTGATCCAGCTCGCCCGATGGGCCGGTGCCACCGTGGTCGGCACGGTCAGCAGCCCGGCGAAGGCCGGGCTGGCCACCGCCGCCGGGGCCCACCACGTGGTCGACTACCGCCGGGGCGACCCGGCCGCCGAGATCCGCCGGATCGCCCCGCAGGGCGTCGACCTCGTCGCGGAGGTGGCCCTGGGCGCGAACCTCGCCCTCGACCTGGCCGTCCTGCGGACCCGCGGCACGATCTCCACCTACGCCAACGACGGCGGCCGGCCGGTCGAACTGGACGTGCCGCGGACCATGGTGCTGAACGCGCGCCTCCAGTTCCTGGTGCTCTACACGGCCGGACCCCGGGCGCGGGCCGCGGCCGTCGAGGACGTCGCCGCCGCGGTGCGCGACGGCGCCCTGCCGGTCGGCGAGGAGCACGGCCTCCCGCTGGTCCGCTTCCCCCTCGACCGCACCGCCGACGCGCACCGGGCGGTCGAGGGCCGCGCGGTGGGCAAGGTCCTGGTGGACGTCGCCCCCTGACGGCCGGCCGCCCGTCGAAGCCCGACCGCCGCCCGGTGGAGGCGAGTTGACGGGGCGTCAGGACTTGACGTCGCCGTCCAGGTAGACCCACTCGCCCTGGTGGCGGACGAACCGGCTGTGCTCGTGCAGGGAGCCGGCCCGGCCGCCCTCCCGGTAGTGGGCGCGGAACTCGACGGTGCCCTCGGTGTGGAACGGGCCGCCCTCGCCCGCGCCGAGGATCTCCAGCCGCTCCCAGCGCAGCGCCGGGTCGAAGTCCACCTCGGCGGGCCGGGTGTCCGGGTGCCAGGAGCGCAGCAGGTACGGCTCGTCGCGCACCGCGAAGGCGCTGAACCGGGAGCGCATCAGCTGCTCGGCGCTGCCCGCGGCGGCCTCGCCGCGGTGCAGGCGGCCGCAGCAGTCGGCGTACCGGGCGGGCAGGCCGCACGGGCAGTCGGCGGGGGCGGCGGGGGCGGGGGTGCGTCGGCGGGCCATGGGGTCCATTATCGCGCGCCCGGCGCCCCGGCCCGGCGGTGCGGCCGGCCGCCTCCGCCCGGGCCCCGCGGCGCGGCGCGGGCATGGGTCCGGGCGGCGCGGGCAGGATGGGCGCGTGCCGCGTCCGGTGCGGCGCCGGGGCGGGACGACCGTCGGCGAGGGCGAAGGGAACCGCGATGAGCGACCACCACCACAACGTGCTGCTGCTCGGCTTCGACGACCGGGCGCAGTGCCGCCTGGCCTACGAGGACGCGATGCACCTGCCCGGACTCCGGCAGGTCGCGGTGCTGGAGCGCGACGAGCAGGGCATCGTCGACATCCCGGAGAGCCACATCCGCGGCGCGGGCGTCCCCACCGTCGGCTCCGGCCTGGTCGGCGGCCTGGTCGGGCTGCTCGGCGGGCCGATCGGCGTGCTGCTGGGCTTCGCGGCGGGCGCGGCGATCGGCAACGCGGCCGAGCAGGCCGAGATCACCGACGGCGGCGCGGGCCTGATCGTGCTCTCCTCGCGGGTCGGCAACGGCCGGGCGCTGCTGGTGGTCGACCTGGTCGAGCACCAGGCCGGGCCCGCCGACGAACTGGCCGCGAAGTACGGGGCCTCGGTGGAGCGGATCTCCGCCGAGCAGTTCGCCGAGCAGGTGCGGATCGCCAAGGAGAAGGCCGCCGAGGCGTAGGCGGCAACCGGGGGCGGCGGGCCGGGGGCGGTCAGAAGTGCGGGCGGTCAGAAGTGCGGGCGGTCAGAAGTAGGGGCGGTAGCCGTCCTTGAGCTTGTCGAGGTCGCGCCGCTCGCGCTTGGTCGGGCGCCCGGCGCCGCGGTCGCGCTGGGCGACGGCGGCCGGGCGCTCGGTGCGGGGCGGCGGCGGGGGGCTGTGGTCGACGTAGCAGGTCTCGGCGACGGGGGCGCCGACCCGCTTGGCGATCGGGCGGACCACCTGGACGATCCGCTCCCGGCCCTCGACCCGGACCCGGACGTCGTCGCCCGGCTTGACGTGCTGCGCGGGCTTCGCGGTGGCCCCGTTCACCTTGACGTGCCCGGCCCGGCAGGCCGCGCCCGCTGCCGAGCGGGTCTTGATCAGCCGGATCGCCCAGATCCAGCTGTCGATCCGCACGCTCGCCTCGTCCGTACTCATGGCACGACTGTAGTCCCGCTCACGTTTTTGCAACTAGTTGCACAGCTGGTCCGCCGCGCCCTACCGTTGGGTAACAAATCCTGACCGGAGGCGTCGATGACTGCTGCGTACCCCCACCTGCTGGCCCCGCTCGACCTGGGCTTCACCACCCTGCCGAACCGGGTGGTGATGGGCTCCATGCACGTCGGCCTGGAGGAGGCGGAGCACGGCTTCGAGCGGATGGCGGCCTTCTACGCGGAGCGCGCCCGCGGCGGCGTCGGCCTGATCGTCACCGGCGGCATCGCCCCCAACGAGGCCGGCCGGCCCTGGGGCGGCGGCGCCAAGCTCACCACCGAGGACGAGGCCGCCGAGCACCGCGCCGTCACCGACGCCGTGCACGCCGCGGGCGGGAAGATCGCCCTGCAGATCCTGCACTTCGGCCGGTACGCCTACCACGAGGACCTGGTCGCCCCGTCCGCCCTGCAGGCCCCGATCAGCCCGTACGTCCCGCACGAGCTGACCGCCGAGCAGATCGAGCGGACCATCGAGGACTTCGCGCGCTGCGCCGAACTCGCCCGCTCCGCCGGGTACGACGGCGTGGAGGTGATGGGCTCCGAGGGCTACCTGATCAACGAGTTCACCGCCGCGCAGACCAACCACCGCACCGACGAGTGGGGCGGCTCCTACGAGAACCGGATGCGTTTCCCGGTCGAGATCGTCCGGCGGGTGCGCGAGCGGGTCGGGCCGGACTTCATCCTGATCTACCGGCTGTCCATGCTCGACCTGGTCCCCGGCGGGTCCACCTTCGACGAGGTGGTCCGGCTCGCGCGGGAGGTCGAGGCGGCCGGGGCGACCATCATCAACACCGGCATCGGCTGGCACGAGGCCCGGATCCCCACCATCGCCACCTCGGTGCCGCGCGGCGCCTTCGCCTGGGTGACCAGGAAGCTGATGGGCAAGGTCGGCGTCCCGCTGGTCACCACCAACCGGATCAACACCCCCGACCTGGCGGAGGAACTGCTCGCCACCGGGCACGCCGACCTGGTCTCGCTGGCCCGGCCGATGCTCGCCGACCCCGCCTTCGTCAACAAGGCCGCGGCCGGCACCCCCGAGGCGATCAACACCTGCATCGGCTGCAACCAGGCCTGCCTCGACCACACCTTCAACGCGAAGATCACCTCCTGCCTGGTCAACCCGCGGGCCTGCCACGAGACCGAGCTCGTCCTCGCCCCCACCCGCCGGGCCAAGCGGATCGCCGTGGTCGGCGCCGGACCGGCCGGCCTCGCCTTCGCCGTCTCCGCCGCCGACCGCGGCCACCACGTCACCCTGTTCGACGCCGCGACCGAGGTCGGCGGGCAGCTGAACGTCGCCCGGCAGGTCCCCGGCAAGCAGGAGTTCGACGAGACGCTGCGCTACTACCGGCACGAACTCGCCCGCACCGGCGTCGAGTTGCGCCTGGGCGCGGTCGTCGGCGCGGACGAGCTGACCGGCTGGGACGAGGTCGTGCTGGCCACCGGCGTCACCCCGCGCACCCCGCAGATCGACGGCGTCGACCACCCCAGCGTGCTCGGCTACCTGGACGTGCTGCGCGACGGGGCGAAGGTCGGCGGGAAGGTCGCGGTGATCGGCGCGGGCGGCATCGGCTTCGACGTCGCCGAGTACCTCACCGACCCGGGCGCGGACGGCCCCGACTTCCTCGCCCAGTGGGGCGTCGACCGCGAGCACACCTCCCCCGGCGGCCTGGCCGCCCCCGAGCGGCCCGCCGGCCCGCGCCAGGTCTTCCTGCTCCAGCGCAAGGCCGGCAAGGTCGGCGCCGGGCTCGGCAAGACCACCGGCTGGATCCACCGCACCGAACTGCGCCACCGCGGCGTGCTGATGGTCCCCGGCGTCGAGTACCGCCGGATCGACGACGCCGGCCTGCACGTCACCGTCGACGGCCAGGAGCAGGTCCTGCCCGTCGACACCGTGGTGCTGTGCGCCGGGCAGGAGCCGCGCCGCGACCTGCTCGACGCCCTGCGCGAACGCGGCGTCGAACCGCACCTGATCGGCGGCGCCGACGTGGCCGCCGAACTCGACGCCAAGCGCGCCATCGACCAGGGCACCCGGCTGGCCGCGGCGCTCTGAGCGGGCGTCAGCAGTAGCTGAGCGGGCAGCCCCGGCGCAGGCAGTGCTGGGCCGCCCGCAGGTACATCGCGGCGAAGCCCGCGGGGTCTCGATCCGCTGACCCGCCGACAGCGCGCCGGTGCCCACCGGAGCCGTGGTCGGGGAGCTCCGGTGGGCACCTGTGGGGGCGGGGCGGGTCAGTAGATCGAGACCCCGTAGGCGGAGAGGGCCTCGGTGACGGGCTGGAAGAAGGTGGTGCCGCCGGTGGTGCAGTTGCCGCTGCCGCCGGAGGTCAGGCCGAGGGCCTTGCTGCCGTCGTAGAGCGGGCCGCCGGAGTCGCCGCCCTCGGCGCAGACGGTGGTCTGGATCAGGCCGCTGACGGTGCCGCCGTCGGAGTAGCGGACGGTGGCGTTCAGGGCGGTGACCTTGCCGCTGTGGGTGCCGGTGGTGGAGCCGGTGCGCTTGACCGCCTCGCCGACGTAGGCGTTGGCGGCCGTGTAGCCGCCGGGGTGGCTGAGCGAGGTGTTGGTGTAGCGGACCAGGGCGTAGTCGTTGCCGGGGAAGCTGGAGCCGGCGGTGGTGCCGGCCACCGTGCTCTGGCCGGAGTTGGTGTACCAGGTGCTCGCGATGTTGCCGCAGTGGCCGGCGGTCAGGAAGTAGTACGTGCTGCCCTTGACCACGTTGAAGCCCAGCGAGCAGCGGTAGCCGCCACCGTAGATCGCGGCGCCCGCCGACAGCAGCGGGGTGAAGGCGCCGGAGGTGCGCTCGACCTTGAGCCGGGCGGCGTCCGCCCCGGCGGCCTTGGTGAGCCGGGCGAGCGCGGCCGGGGTGACCGTGCTGTCGGCCGTCACGACGACCCGCCCGTCGGCCGGGTCGGTGTGCCAGGCGATGCCGTTGACGCCGCTGAGCTGGACCGAGTCGCTGACCCGGGCCAGGGTGGCGGCGTCGGGCGCCGCGGTGGCGGCCCCGGCGGCGGGCACCGCGAGGGCGGTCGCGGCCGCGAGGGCGGCGGCCACGGCGAGCAGGCGGCCGCCGGTGCGGCGCGGACGGGAAGTGGTGCGCGTGGTCCTCACAGATCTCCTCCTGGGGGAGTGGGAGAGGCCCTGGGGTAGGGGCCGTGAGGCGCGGGCAGGCACGGACCGGGCCGGCCTGATGGGCCGGTTTTGATCTGATCCTGACAGGCGCTATTCGGGAGTATGCGGACATCCGGCGGAGCTGCGCAAGACCCGGTAAGCGCTTTCTGTCCGGGTGATAGATCGTCAAAGCCCCGTCAAAGCACGGGAATTGAAGCTCCGGCGGATCGCGGGGCCCGGAGGCCGCCCCGGCCGGGACGGGCCGGTCGGCGGGGGCCCGGACGGGGCGGCCCGTACGATCGCCGCATGTCACTGCCGCACGCGATCCTCACCGCCCTGCTGGAGAAGCCGTCCTCGGGGCTGGAGTTGACCCGGCGGTTCGACCGGTCGATCGGGTTCTTCTGGTCGGCCACCCACCAGCAGATCTACCGCGAGCTGGGGCGGCTGGAGCGCGAGGGCCTGGTCCGGGCGTCCGGGCCGGCGACGGGGCGCGGGCAGCGCAAGGAGTACGAGGTGCTGCCGGACGGGCGGGCCGAACTGGCCCGCTGGACCGGCCTCGCGCAGGACCCCAAGCCGGTCCGGGACCCGCTGCTGCTGCGGCTGCGGGCCGCCGCCGTGCTGGGCCTGGACGGGCTGGAGGAGGAGCTGGCCCGGCACCGGGCGCTGCACCGGGCGCAACTGGCGGAGTACCTGGAGATCGAGCGGCGGGACTTCCCGCCGGAGGCGGCGGCCGGGGAGAACCGGTTGCAGCACCTGGTGCTGCGCGGCGGCATCCAGCTGGAGTCGTTCTGGCTGGCCTGGCTGGACGAGGCGCTCGAAGAGGCCGGGAGCGGGGCCGGGGGCGGGCCGGAGGGCGGGGAATAGGGCGGAGTGGCGTGCCGTTGTCGCAGGTGGTTGAATGTTGAATCAACCTCGAAGGAGTTGAGAACGGTGCAGTTCGGCATCTTCAGCGTCGGCGACGTGACCACCGACCCCACCACCGGGCGGACCCCGACCGAGCACGAGCGGATCAAGGCCATGGTGGCCATCGCGCTCAAGGCCGAGGAGGTCGGGCTGGACGTGTTCGCCACCGGCGAGCACCACAACCCGCCGTTCGTCCCGTCCTCGCCCACCACCATGCTCGGCTACGTCGCGGCCCGGACCGAGAAGCTGATCCTCTCGACCTCCACCACGCTGATCACCACCAACGACCCGGTGAAGATCGCCGAGGACTTCGCGATGCTCCAGCACCTCGCCGAGGGCCGGGTCGACGTGATGATGGGCCGCGGCAACACCGGCCCCGTCTACCCCTGGTTCGGCAAGGACATCCGCCAGGGCATCCCGCTCGCCGTCGAGAACTACGCGCTGCTGCACCAGCTCTGGCGCGAGGAGAACGTCGACTGGCAGGGCCGCTTCCGCACCCCCCTGCAGTCCTTCACCTCCACCCCGCGCCCGCTCGACGGAACGCCGCCGTTCGTCTGGCACGGCTCCATCCGCAGCCCCGAGATCGCCGAACAGGCCGCCTACTACGGCGACGGCTTCTTCGCCAACAACATCTTCTGGCCCAAGGAGCACTTCCAGCAGCTGGTCGACCTCTACCGGGAGCGCTACGCCCACTACGGCCACGGCACCCCCGAGCAGGCGATCGTCGGCCTCGGCGGGCAGGTCTTCATGCGCAGGAACTCCCAGGACGCCGTCCGCGAGTTCCGCCCGTACTTCGACAACGCCCCCGTCTACGGCCACGGCCCCTCAATGGAGGAGTTCACCGAGCAGACCCCGCTCACCGTCGGCAGCCCGCAGGAGGTCATCGAGAAGACCCTCGCCTTCCGCGACACCTTCGGCGACTACCAGCGCCAGCTGTTCCTGATGGACCACGCCGGGCTCCCGCTCAAGACCGTCCTGGAACAGCTCGACCTGCTCGGCGAGGAGGTCGTCCCCGTGCTGCGCGCCGAGTTCGCCAAGAACCGCCCGGCGGACGTCCCCGACGGGCCCACCCACGCGGCCCGGGCGGCCCTCCGGGAGACGGAGGTGGCGTCCAAGTGAGCGCCCTCAAGCTCGTCGTGGTGACGGCCGGGCTCAGCGTCCCGTCCTCCACCCGGCTGCTCGCCGACCGCCTCGCCGAAGCCACCGCCCGCGACCTGCGCGAGGCGGGCCGGGACGTGGACGTCCGGGTCGTCGAACTGCGCGGACTCGCCCGGGACATCGCCGACAACCTGGTCACCGGCTTCCCGCCGCCCGCCCTGCGCGACGCCGTGCGGGCGGTGGAGGAGGCGGACGGGCTGATAGCCGTCACACCGATCTTCTCCGCGTCCTACAGCGGGCTGTTCAAGTCCTTCGTGGACGTGCTCGACAAGGACGCGCTCACCGGCAAGCCCGTGCTGATCGCCGCCACCGGCGGCACCGCCCGGCACAGCCTCGCCCTCGAACACGCCATGCGGCCGCTGTTCGCCTACCTGCGCGCCGTCGTCGTCCCCACCGCCGTCTTCGCCGCCTCCGAGGACTGGGGCGCCAACGGCACCGACGGCTCGCTCGCCGGACGGATCGCCCGCGCGGCCGGCGAACTCACCGAGAGCCTCGCCGGCCGGCCCGCCACCCCTCGGGCCCGGGCGGCCGAGCAGGTCGTCCCCTTCGCCCAGCAGCTCGCGGCGCTCCGCGCCCACTGACACCCAGGAGTCACCACCATGGAACCCCAGGTCCGCGACCACGCCGAAGAGTCCCGCTTCGAGATCAGCACCGACGCCGGACTCGCCGGCTTCGCCGAGTACCAGCTCCGCGACGAGGGGCGGACGGTCGCCTTCGTGCACACCGTCATCGACCCCGCGTTCGAGGGCCAGGGGCTGGGAGGCAAGCTGGCCCGCGCCGCGCTGGACGCCGTCCGCGAGCGGGGCGCCGCCGTCCTGCCGTACTGCCCGTTCATCCGCGGGTGGATCGCCAAGCACCCGGAGTACGTGGCGCTGGTGCCGGAGGAGAAGCGGGCGAAGTTCGAGCTCTGAGCGGAACGCGAGACGCGAAAACAGGGGCGCGGGGAACTGCGCGCGGAGGGAGTCGCACGTCGGTGCGGTCGCGGGACAGTGCAACACACTGTTCCGCGAGGCGATCCGGCTGTGCGTGCTCGGTTGGCCGCGCAGTTCCTCGCGCCCCTGCTTTCGCGTCTCGCGGTCCGCCTCTTGCCGGGGTTTGCCAGGGGCGTTCGGGGCGTGGACGAACCGCCCGCTGAGGGCTATCGTCGCGGGTCGTGACGTTCTCCATCGTGGCCCGGCAGGGCACCGCTCTCGGTGTGGCTGTGGCGAGCAAGTTCCTTTCGGTCGGTGCGCTGGTGCCCGCGGCCGAGGTCGGTGTCGGCGCGCTCGCCACGCAGGCGTGGGCCAATCTGGCGTTCCGGCCGCAGGGGATGGCGATGTTGCGCAGCGGGGCCTCGCCCGGGGAGGCGGTGGCGGCGCTGCTGGCTGCCGACGGGCGGCGGGCGCACCGGCAGGTGGGGGTGGTCGGGCCGGACGGGCGGGCGGAGACGTACACGGGGGAGGAGTGCCTGCCCTGGGCCGGGGGGCTGGCCGGGGACGGGTACGCGGTGCAGGGGAACATCCTGACCGGGCCCGAGGTGGTGCGGGACATGGCGGACGCCTGGCTGTCCTCCTCCGGGCTGCCGCTCGCCGACCGGCTGGTGGCCGCGCTCTCGGCCGGCGACGCGGCGGGCGGGGACGCCCGGGGCCGGCAGAGTGCCGCGCTGTACGTGGTGGACCCGGGGCGGGGCGTCGGCGGCTGGGGCGACCTGGCGTACGACCTGCGGGTGGACGACCACCCGGACCCGGTGGCCGAGCTGCGCCGCCTGCTGGCCGTCCACGAGGTGCTGCACGGGACGCCCGACCCGGCCGAGCTGCTCCCGTTGGAGGGGGAGCTGGCCGAGGAGGTGCGGCAGTTGCTGGCGGTGCTCGGCTACGGCTCGCTGGACCGCTGGGCGGGCGTGGAGAACCTGGAGGGCCGCCTGGTCGAGGGGAAGGTGGACCCGCTGGTGCTGGCCCACCTGCGGACCTGTGCCGAGGAGCGCCGGGCGAAGGGAATCTGACGGCAATTCGGGGAACGCGGTGGAACCGCCGCGGCGACGCGGCGGTGCTCGCTGCTCCGGCGCGCCTCCCGGAATTCGGGCCGCGACAGTTCGCGCCCGGGCCTTCACGGCCCCTTGACCTCTGTGGAGATGACCCGGCACCGGCTTCGCGGGCGACGGGCAGGTCACCTTCACCGGGATGGTCACCAGCAGCGGCGACGACGCCGTGGCGCTCCCGGTCGTCTTCCTCACCTCGACCGGCAACCTGGTCCCCGGCCGGGTCAAGGCCCAGGTCGAGAACCCGCACACCGACGAGTGGGCGGACGCGCAGCTGGAGAACGACGGCTCGGAAGGCCGCCCCGGCGCCCGGCCGGTGGCGGCCTTCCGGGCCGGCGGGGTCAGCGGGGGAGGGCCTTGGCGAGGTCGGCGATCAGGTCGTCCGGGTCCTCCAGGCCGACGGACAGCCGCAGGACGGCCTCGGCGGGCTTGTGGGCGGCGGCGACCGGGCGGTGGGTGAGCGAGGCGGGGTGCTGGATCAGGGTGTCGACGCCGCCGAGCGAGACCGCGTGGGTGATCAGTTCGCAGCGTTCGGCGATCGCCGCGGCGTGCGCGAAGCCGCCGGCCGCCTCGAAGGCCAGGGTGCTTCCGCCGCCCAGGAGTTGGCGTCCGAGCAGGGGCGAGCCGGAGCGGCCGGGGTAGTGCACGGCGGCGACCTCGGGCTGTTCGGCCAGCCAGTCGGCGAGCCGGGCGGCGGTGGCGGAGGCGGCGCGCACCCGCAGCGGGAGGGTCTGCAGGCCGCGGTGCAGCAGGTAGCCGGCCAGCGGGTGCAGGATCGCGCCGGTGACGGCCCGGACCCGGCGCAGCCGGGCCGCCCAGTCGGCGGTGCAGGCGACGGCCCCGGCCAGCACGTCGCCGTGGCCGCCGATCGACTTGGTGGCGGAGTGCAGGACGAGGGTGGCGCCGTGCCGGGCGGGCTGCTGGAGCACCGGGGTGGCGAAGGTGTTGTCGACCAGCAGCGGTACGTCGCCGCAGCGTTCGGCGATCGCGGTCAGGTCGAGCAGGTCCAGGGTGGGGTTGCCGGGGGTCTCGACCAGGACGAGTCCGGTGTCGGGGCGCAGGGCGGCGGCCAGGGTGTCGGGGGTGACCCAGGTGACCTCGGTGCCGAGCAGGCCGGAGTCGAGCAGGTGGTCGGAGCCGCCGTACAGCGGGCGCAGCGCCACCACGTGCCGGCGGCCCTCGGCGGCGGCGGCGAGCAGGCAGGCGGAGAGCGCGGCCATGCCGGAGGAGAAGGCCACCGCCTCGGCGCAGCCCTCGAGTTCGGCCAGCGCCTGTTCGAAGCGGGCGACGGTGGGGTTCCACAGCCGCTGGTAGACCAGGCCGCCCTCGGCGGGCGGGCGTCCGCCGGTGGCCAGCGCCTGGTAGGCGTCGCCACCGGTGGTGAGGTCCGGCACGGGGTAGGTGGTGGACAGGTCGAGCGGGGGGACGTGCGTACCGAGTCCGGCGAGGTCGTCGCGGCCGGCGTGCACGGCTCGGGTGTCGAGTCGGCTCATGGCGCTCGATGGTGAACGGGTGGGCGTCGAATGGCCAGAGTGACGGCAGATGATTCGGCTGCGGCGGCGGCACCCTTGCGGATGTTCGGCGCGGCCCGGCAGGCTGGGGGAGTGCCGAACATTCCACGGGCCCGCGCGGCGGAGCTGGACGCCGTCGACCGGGCGATCGTCCGGGTGCTGCTGGCCGACGCCCGGACGCCCAACAACGCGCTGGCCGAGCAGGTCGGGGTGGCGCCGTCCACCTGCCTGGCGCGGGTGCGGGCGCTGCGCGAGCGCGGGGTGATCGCCGGGTACCACGCGGAGCTCGACCTGCCGGCGGTCGGGCTGCCGCTGCAGGCGATGATCTCGGTGCGGCTGCGGGCGCACACCCGGGAGCAGAACGGCAGTTTCCGGGCCGCCGCGCCCGGGCTGCCGGGGGTGCTGGCGGTGTTCCACATGGCGGGCAGCGACGACTACCTGCTGCACGTGGCGGTGGCCGGGCCGGAGCAGCTGCGCTGCTTCGTGGTGGACCACCTGACCACCCACCCGGCGGTCGCGCAGACCCGCACCAACCTGGTCTTCGAACGCATCCCCGGAGTCGGCTCGCCGATCTGACGCTGCGTCAATTCGCGTTACAGCCAGCCGCGTCTGGCGGCCTGCAGCCCGGCCTGGAAGCGGGTCTGCGCGTTCAGCTCGGCCATCAGCTGGGCGATCCGGCGGGTCATGGTGCGCTGGGTGATGCCGAGGCTGCGGGCGATCGCGGCGTCCTTCGCCCCGGCGGCCATCATGGCGAGCAACTCCCGGTCCTTGTCGTCGAGTTCGCTGGCGGGCCGGTCGGCGGCGAGCGGGGTGGCGCGCTCCCACAGCAGGTCGAAGCAGGTGACCAGGGCGGTCAGCAGCGGGGAGGGGCGGATCCACAGCGCGGCGGTCGACTCGGTGGCCTCGAAGCTCAGCGGGATCATCGCGCACCGCCGGTCCGCGACCAGCATCTTCATCCGCACCGAGGGCAGGCTGCGGGCCTGCTCCCCGGCGTCCACGCAGCGCAGCACGAACTCCCGCTTGTCGGAGCTCTCCAGGCCCGGCGCGTCGTACAGCACCCGGCACTCCACGCCCCGGGCGAGCAGCTGGAACTCGATCGGGTTGTCCGTCGGGGAGTCGAAGTACGGCGGGCAGTCGATCGCCAGGATCTCCTGCTGGGCGCCGAGTTGGAGCTGCTCGGCGCGGTGGCGCAGGGCGTCCCGGCCCTCCACCAGTTCGACCAGCTCGCTGGAGACGGACGGCCCGAGGTCGGCGTAGGCGAGTGCCAACTCCCGTACCTTCACCCGCAGTCGGTCCAGGTCGTGCTGGCGCCGGGTGGCCAGCGCGTCCACCGCGACCTCGGGCGGGGCGGCGGTGTACCGGGTCGGGCTGCCGGCCAGCCTGGTCACCAGGCCGCTGGCCACCAGCCGGTGCAGGGCGGTGCGCAGCGCGCTGGGCGGGGCGTCCAGCGACTCCGCGAGGCGGGCGGAGGTGGCGCGCGGGGTGGCCAGCACCCGCAGGTACAGTGCGCTCTCCAGGGTGCCGAGGCCGAGGGGTTCCAGCAGGTCGTCGGACATGATCCACAGGATATGGGCGCGTTGGCGAGTTGTGGCCACTGTCCAGCATCCGCCGCCGCAGTTGGGCCCGTTCGGCCTTACCGTACTGAGTATCGGTAATCTGTCCGGTTCGTTCGGACGGGGCAGGGCTGCCGAGCCCCGACGCGGCCGGACGACGGCGCCCTTCCGCTCCCACCCGGTCGCCCCCGTTGTGAAGGGACCGACCATGGCTGTCGCGGACCCACCCCAGACCGTGCGCTACTGCCTGAGCCTGGCCACCGTGCCCGCGTCCGTGCCCGAGGCGCGCCGCGCCGTGCGCACCGAACTGACCGCCCGCGGACTGGACGCGGACCACCCGCTGACCGACACGGTGCTGCTGGTGGTCAGCGAACTGGTCACCAACGCCGTCCGCCACGCCGCGCCGCGCTCACCCCGGGTCACGCTCCAACTCGACTTCTGCGCGGGCGGACTGACGGTCGGGGTGCACGACCGGCATCCGCACTGTCCGCGGCGCCCCGAGGTGCCGCACCAGGACGGCAGCGGCGGCTGGGGCCTGGGCCTGGTGCACGAGCTGGCCGCGCTGGCCGGCGGCGCGACGGAGACCGTCGCCGACCCGGACGGCGGCGGCAAGACCATGCTGGTGCGGCTCCCGGTCGAGCGCTGAGCGCTCCCGGGCGGGCAGCTGGCGCGGGGCCGGCGCCGTGTCCCGGCGGACGCCGGTTGGGAAGACGATCGTCGGACGACCCCGCGGCTCCACTCTCCTGCATGCGTTCTGTTATTGCAAGTAAGTCGCAATAAGGTCGGGTGCGCGGCAGGAAGGGGTGCTCAGCAGCGCCGCAGCGCGCCCGGCGCGCGCAGGCTCGCCAGCGACGGGTACCCGTCCACCGCCATCAGCAGGTCCGCCTCCGCCAGCAGCGAGCGCAGCACGTGCACCGCCCCCGCCTCGCCGCCCAGCGCCAGCCCGTACACGTACGGCCGGCCCACGCCCACCGCCGTCGCACCCAGCGCCAGCGCCTTCACCGCGTCCGCGCCGCTGCGCACGCCCGAGTCGAACAGCACCGGCAGGCCGTCCGCCGCCTCGACCACCTCGGCCAGCGACTCCAGCGCCGGCAGCCCGCCGTTCGCCTGCCGCCCGCCGGGGTTCGAGCAGTACACCCCGTCGACGCCCGCGTCCTTGGCCCGGCGCACGTCCTCCGGGTGGCACAGGCCCTTCAGCACGATCGGCAGGCTGGTCAGCGAGCGCAGCCACGGCAGGTCGTCCCAGGTCAGCGGATTGCCGAAGATCTGCACCCAGTCCATCACCGCGCCCCGCGGATCCCCGTCCGGGTCCTGCAGCCGGGCCCGGAACACCGGGTCCGAGGTGTAGTTCGCCAGGCAGTGCCCGCGCAGCTGCGGGAAGCTCCCGCTGCCCAGGTCGCGCGGCCGCCAGCCGGTCACCCAGGTGTCCAGGGTGACCACGATCGCCCTGAACCCGGCCGCCTCCGCCCGGTGCACCAGCGACTCGGCCAGCGCCCGGTCGGTCGGCGTGTACAGCTGGAAGAACCCCGGCGTGCCGCCCAGCTCCGCCGCCACCGCCTCCATCGGGTCCACCGACAGCGTGGACGCCACCATCGGCACCCCCGTCCGGGCCGCCGCCCGGGCCGTCGCCAGGTCCCCGTGCCCGTCCGGCGCGCACAGCCCCACCACCCCCACCGGGGCCAGGAACAGCGGCGAGGCCAGCTCCAGCCCGAACAGCTCCACCCGCAGGTCCCGCTCCTTCGCGCCGACCAGCATCCGCGGCACCAGCCCCCACCGCTCGAACGCCGCGACGTTCGCCCGCTGGGTGTGCTCGTCGCCCGCCCCGCCCGCCACGTACGACCACAGCTCCGGCGCCAGCGCGTGCCGCGCCCGCTCGGCCAGGCCCTCGTACGTCATCGGGAACTTCGGGGCGACGCCGAACAGCGCCTCGAAGTAGACCTCGTTCTGGTAGTCGCCGAACTGGGGGGACATCCGCGCTCCTTCGGGTGGGGGAGGCCACGTTCCAACGGTTACCGGCTGGTAGTCAAGGGCGGGCCGGACGCAGCACCAGCCGGGTCGCCACGGTCTCCGTGCGCGGCGGCGTCGCGTCCCCGTCCAGCCGGGCCAGCGCCAGCCGGGCCGCCGTCGCGCCCAGCAGCGCCGGGTCCTGCGCGACCGCCGACAGCGGCGGCTCCAGCACCTCCGCCAGCGGCAGGTCGTCGAACGACAGCAGCGCCACGTCCCGCCGCCCCGAGCGTCCCAGCGCCAGCAGCGCACCCGTCGCCGCGTTCACGTTCGACGCGAACAGCGCCGTCGGCGGCTCCGGCAGGGCCAGCAGGGCCAGCGCCGCCCGCTCCGCCGCCGCGGCCGTCCGCGCCCCCGCCACCAGGGCGTCCGGCGCCGGCAGCCCCGCCGCCGCCAGCGCCTCCCGCCAGCCCGCCAGCCGCTCCCGCCGGGTGTACATCGACGCCGGCAGGTCGCCCAGGAACCCGATCCGCCGGTGCCCCGCCGCCACCAGGTGCGCCACCCCCGCCCGCGCCCCCGCCCGGTTCGACGACACCACGCAGTCCGCACCCGGCCCCGGCCGGTCCAGGTACACCAGCGGCACCCCCGCCCCGGCCGCCGCCGCCAGCGTCTCCCCGCCACCCGCCGGCACCACCAGCAGCGCACTCGTCCGCCGCGCCAGGAACGCCCCCACCACCTCCGCCTCGCGCGCCCGGTCCCCGCCCGAACACCCCAGCAGCACCGTCAGCCCGCGCCCGCGCACCGCCTCCTCCACCCCGCCCGCCAGCGCCCCGAAGAACGGGTTGCCCAACTCCGGCAGCACCAGCCCCACCGTCGAGTCCGGCCCACCGGTCCGGATGCTGCGCGCCATCAGGTTCGGTCGGAACCCCAGCCGCGCCACCACCGCCAGCACCCGCTCCCGGGTCGCCGCCGCGACCGGCCCCTCCCCGTTCAGCACCCGTGACACCGTCTTCGCACTCACCTGCGCCTCGCGCGCCACGTCATGCAAGGTCGGCCGACGCTCCATCCCCGACACCCGGACTCCCTCCTCCGCTGCCCCGACCGTACCGTCCGGGCTCCCGGAAGAAGATCAACCGGAGGTAGCCTGGCAACGGATGTGGTGACCATGCGAGCGAACCAACCCCAGGCGTCCGGGACGGCGATCCCCGAGGTCCCGTTCACCGCGCCACCCGGCGCACCGGCCGGCGTCGAAGTCCTGACCCTCGCCGAACTGCGCGCCCGCCGGGCCGCCGCCACCGACGGCGACTTCCACCGCCCCCAGCGCCCCGCCTTCCACCACCTGCTCACCCTCGAACGCGGCAGCCTGCGCCACACCGTCGACTTCACCGCGCACACCGTCGAACCCGGCAGCTGGCTGTGGGTCCGGCCCGGCCAGGTCCAGCAGTGGGGCGAACTCGGCGACGCGGACGGCACCCTGGTCCTCTTCGAACCCGGCTTCCCCGACCCGGCCACGGTCGCCGCCGCCCGGCTCGACGACCCCTTCGCCGCCGCCGTCCTGCACACCGACGGCACCGACCGCGAAGCCCTCCGGCACGCCGTCCACCACCTCCACCGCGAGTACGCCTCCGGCGCGGACCTGCCCGCCGACATCCACCACGCCCTGCTGCGCCACCTGCTCGCCGCACTCCTGCTGCGCCTCGCCAACCCGGCCGTGCCGTGCGGCAGCACCGCGACCGAACCCGGCGAGACCTACCGGCGCTTCCGGCAGGCCGTCGAACACCACTTCACCCGCACCCGCCGGGTCGAGGACTACGCCAGGCTCCTCGGCTACTCCCCGCGCACCCTCTCCCGCGCGACGCTCGCCGCCGCGGGCGTCGGCGCCAAGGAGTTCGTCGACCGCCGGGTCGTCCTCGAGGCCAAACGCCTGCTCGCCCACAGCGAGAGCTCCGCCGCCCGGATCGCCGACCACCTCGGCTTCGCCGACGCCGCCAACTTCGCCAAGTTCTTCCACCAGCGCACCGGCACCACCCCGATCGCCTTCCGCACGGCGGTGCGGGGGGTGGGAGGGGAGGTGCCGCAGGTGGGGTGAGAGTGCCTCCGGCGGGGGGTGGGGGAGTTGCCGCAGGTCGGGCGAGGGTGCCTCCGGCGGGGGGTGGGGGAGAAGCTGGTGCGGGGGGGCAGGTGGGGTGAGAGTGCCTCCGGCGGAGGGTGGGAGGGGGAGTTGCCGCAGGTCGGGCGAGGGTGCCTCCGGTGAGGGTGGACGTGTTGCGGGGGCGGGGTGTGTTGTGGGGGAGTAACCGGGAGGTTCCGATCCGGTCCGGAAGTGGGGGAGGTGTGTCTGTGGGGGTGGCGGAGGCCCTAGGGTGCGTCGTGAAGATCCCGTGTGTGGTGCCGGGGCTTTCCTGATGGTTCGGCACGTGGCCTAGGAGCGCGGAACGTTGGAGACTCTCGGCGATGGCGATCCGCATGCCGTGGGGCCGTACCGGCTGCTCGGGCGGCTGGGGGCCGGCGGGATGGGGGAGGTGTTCCTCGGCCGGACGGCGGGCGGGCGGACGGTGGCGGTGAAGACGGTCCGTCAGGAGTTCGCCGCGGACCGGGAGTTCCGGCAGCGGTTCCGGCAGGAGGTGGCCGCGGCGCGGCGGGTCGGCGGGCGGTGGACCGCGCCGGTGCTGGACGCCGACACGGAGGGGCCGCAGCCGTGGGTGGCCACCGGCTACGTCGCGGGGCCCTCGCTGGCGGAGGCGGTGCGGCGGTTCGGCGCGCTGCCGCCGGACACGGTGCGGGCGCTGGGCGCGGGCCTGGCCGACGCGTTGGAGGCCGTGCACGGGCTGGGGCTGGTCCACCGGGACGTCAAGCCGTCGAACGTGCTGCTGGCGCTGGACGGGCCGCGGCTGATCGACTTCGGCATCGCCCGGGCGCTGGACGCGACCTCCGCGCTGACCAGGTCCGGCTACGTGGTCGGCTCGCCGGGCTTCATGTCGCCCGAGCAGGCCAGGGGCCTTCCCGCCGGACCGGCCTGCGACGTGTTCGGGCTCGGCGCGGTGCTGGTCGTCGCGGCCACCGGGCGCGCCCCGTTCGGGGAGCAGGACAGCGCGGCCGGGCTGCTCTACCGGATCGTCCACGAGGAGCCGCAACTGGACGGCTTGGACGGCGAGTTGCTCGCCCTGGTGCGGGACTGCCTGGACAAGGAGCCGGAGCGCCGGCCGACCCCGGCCGCGCTCCGGGAGCGGCTGGCGCGCAGCGCCGCGGGGCTGACCCGGCTCGGCGAGCGGGGCTGGCTGCCCGGCGCGGTGTCCGAGGAGGTGGCGCGGATGGCCGTCGCGCTGCTGGACCTGGAGTCGCACCCCGACCCGGGCCCGCCGCCCACCGTCCTCGCCGCCCCGACGCAGGCGCCTCCGGCGACGGCGCCCACCGTCCCGTACCCGGGGCCCGCGTCGTTCGGCCCGCCCCCGCCATCGTACGGGCCCACCCTGCCGGGTCCGGGCTCGTACCCGTACCCGGCCGTGCAGCCGCCGGCCCGGCGCCGGGTGGCGCCGCTGGTGGTCACCGGTGTCGTCGCCGCGGCGCTGGCGGGCCTGGGCGTGTGGGCGGCGACGGGCGGCCCGGGCGGGCACGGGCGGGCCTCGGACGGCACGTCCCCCACCCCCGGCCCCACCGCCACCGGAAGCACCGGAAGCACCGACGGGGACACCGAGGCCCCGCCGTCGCCCTCGCCGTCGCCGTCGCCTTCCGACACGGCCGACGACACGGCCGACGACACGGCCGACGACGCGGACGCCGTCGCGGACGCGTTCCTGGGCACCTTCGAGGGGACGGCCCGGTCCTCGAACGGTTCGCAGGTCGTCATCCGGTTCACCCTGCACCAGGGCGCGGTCGGTGACCCGGTCGCCTACGTGGAGACCGACGGCGGCCTCGGCACCCACCAGGTGGTGTGCACCAACGAGGCGGCGCTGGTCGCCGCGACCGGGTCCCGGCTGGTGGCCCGGAACCTGCCCGAGACCGTCAGCGCGGGGTGCAGCCCGATCGCCGGGGACGCCGTCCTCACCCCGAACAAGGACGGCTCCCTGCACTACGTCCAGCAGGGTTTCTCCGGCGACATGAAGCGCAATTCCTGACCGCCGGGCGGCCGGGGTCAGATCGTGCTCCAGACGTGGGCGGTGACCAGGGCGGACAGCTGGTCGAGGGTGAGGACGGGGGCGCCGGGCTGGGCGCCGGCCCGGCCGGTGGTGGCGTTCCAGAGCCGGATGCCCACCCGGGTGCCGTCGGGGAGCAGGGCGTCGGCGAGGTAGCCGCCGCTGGACGGGGACTGGGTGCTGCCGAGCGGGGTGGTGTTCACCATGGTGCCGTCGGGGCGCCGGTCGAAGGAGCCGATGGTGTGCAGGGTGGAGAAGGAGGTGGCGGGGTCGGCGGGGTAGCTGCGGCGCCAGCCGGGGGTGACGGTGAGCAGCAGGGTGCTGGTGCGGCCGTCGGCCGAGACGTCGACCCGGATCCGGCCGGGCAGGTCGGTGGCGGTCCGGCCGGTGTCCAGGTGGACGCCGTCGAGCAGCGGGGTCAGGGCGGCGAGCATCCGGTCGCCGGCGGGGGCGGGGCGGGCCGGGGGGCGGGTGGGGGCGGTGCCCAGGCTGTCGAACACCCGCTGCCACTGCGGGGCGGCCGCGACTGCGGTCAACGCATCGGCGTCCAGCGGGAGTTGACGGGCCGACCGGTCCGCGGCGCGTTCCTGGACCTGGACCTGGCGGCCGTTGGGCAGGGTGTGCACCACGTTGAGGTCGAACTCGTCGGAGCCGGGGCTGCCGTAGGAGGTGGTCAGCAGGGCGGAGCCGTCCGGGCGGGTGGCGGGGTCGCAGGTGGCGTCGCCGGGGACGACCGGTTCGTAGCAGAGCAGGCGCTGGGCGTCGCGGGTGACCGGGGCGGCCACCACGTCGACGGTGAGGGCGAGTTGGACCTTGTTGCCGCGGCTGTCGGTGTAGTCGAGGTACGCCTGCGGGGGCTGGCCGGGGCCGCGCTGGTCGGTGCCGGTGCCCTGTCCGTCGCTGACGGTGCCGTCCGGGGGCAGCAGGCCGGTCAGGGTGTCGAGCATGAACGCGCCGTCGACCCGGGGCGGCGGCGAGACCGGGGCGGTGCCGCGGTGCTCGGGCAGCAGGGCGGGGACGAATCCGGCGGCGACCACCAGGGCGACGGCCGAGGCGATGCCGGCGCGGCGGCGCAGGACGCGGCGGCGGCCGCGGTGCTCGGCGCGCAGCGCGAACTCGTCGACGGGCACGGCGGGCGCCAGTTCGGCGCCGGCCCGCAGGGCGCGGGCGAAGTCCTCTTCGGAGGGCGAAGGCATGGCGGGGCTCCGTGGCGTGCGGTGAGGGCGGGGTCAGGGACGGGCGAGGTCGTCGAGCTGGTCGCCGAGGCGGGCGCGCAGCCGGCTCAGCGCGCGGGAGGCGCGGGAGCGGACGGCGCTGGAGGTCATCCGCAGCGCGGTGGCGGTCTCCTCGACGCCGAGGTCCTCCCAGTAGCGCAGGATGAGCACGGCCCGGTCCTGCTGCGGGAGTTCGGCGAGCGCGTCGAGCAGGGCGATCCGCAGCGTCGGGTCGGGCCCGGGCGCGGGGGTCTCGGCGAAGGTGTCGGTGACGTGCTCGCCGCTGCTGCGCCGGCGCCGGTGGCTGAGGAAGGTGTTGACCAGGACGGTGCGGGCGTACCCGGCGGGGTTCTCCATCCGGGAGACCCGGCGCCAGCTCCCGTACAGCTTGCCGAGCGCCTCCTGGGCGAGGTCCTCCGCGAGGTGGGCGTCGCCGCCGGTCAGCAGGTACGCGGTGCGGACCAGGTGGCGGGCGCGGGCGGCGGCGAAGTCCCGGAAGTCCGGGGGGTTGCCGTCGGTGCCGGTCTTCGTCGGGCTCTCCATGCCCCTCTAACGCGACAGGCCGGTCTTCTTGTCGCACCATCGGCTGATCATGCTCGGGCGCGACGGGGTGTCGAGCCGGACAAAGCGGGGCGAAGTGTGACGATGCCAGGGTGACCACCTCCAGCGAAGTCAGCCAGGCAGCCCCGCCCGTCCTCGACCGGCGGCAGCGGAACGTCGTGTTCGGCACCATCGTGCTGGGCATGCTGCTGGCCGCCCTCGACCAGACCATCGTCGGCACCGCGCTGCCCACCATCGTGGCGGACCTCGGCGGCGCCTCCCACATGTCCTGGGTGGTGACCTCCTACCTGCTGGCGGAGACCGTCACCACGGCGCTGGTCGGCAAGATGGGCGACCTGTTCGGCCGCAAGATCGTCTTCCAGGTCTCCACGGTCGTCTTCATCATCGGCTCGTTCCTGTGCGGCCTGTCCACCAACATGCTGCTGCTGATCATCTGGCGCGCCGTCCAGGGCGTCGGCGCCGGCGGCCTGATGGTCACCTCGATGGCGCTGATCGCCGACGTCATCCCGCTGCGCGAGCGCGGCAAGTACCAGGGCGCGATCGGCGCGGTGTTCGGCGTCGCCACGGTGATCGGCCCGCTGCTCGGCGGCCTGTTCACCGACCACCTGTCCTGGCGCTGGGCGTTCTACGTGAACGTGCCGATCGCGATCGTGGTGGTGATCGCCGCCGCCCGGAACATCCCGGTGGTCAAGTCCGCCGCCCGCCCGGTCATCGACTACCTGGGCATCGTGCTGGTCGCCGTCGGCGCCAGCGCCCTGATCCTGGCCACCAGTTGGGGCGGCAACGAGTACGCCTGGGGCTCGGCCACGATCATCGGCCTGTTCGCGGCCGGCGTGGTCGCGCTCGCCCTGTTCTCCTGGGTGGAGACCCGGGCCGCCGAACCCACCCTGCCGATGCGGCTGTTCCGCAACCAGGTGTTCACGGTCTGCTCGATCCTCAGCTTCATCGTCGGCTTCGCCATGCTCGGCGCGCTGACCTTCCTGCCGACCTTCCTGCAGTACGTCGACGGCGACTCGGCCACCGTCTCCGGCGTGCGCACCCTGCCGATGGTGCTCGGCCTGCTGATCGCCTCGATCTTCTCCGGCAACGTGGTCTCCAAGACCGGCCAGTACCGGCTCTTCCCGATCGTCGGCTCGGTGGTGATGGGCGTCGGCCTGTACCTGCTCTCGCTGCTGGACGTCGGCACCAGCGCCTGGCTCGCCAGCCTCTACATGTTCGTGCTCGGCACCGGCATCGGCCTGTGCATGCAGGTGCTCACCATCGCCGTGCAGAACACCGTCGACTACGCCGACCTGGGCACCGCCACCTCCGGCGTCACCTTCTTCCGCACCCTCGGCTCCTCGTTCGGCACCGCCGTGTTCGGCACCATCTACGCCAACTCGCTGAAGACCAACCTCGCCGCGGGCGTCACCCGGGCCGCCCAGGCCACCGGCGCCGACCCGCAGCGGCTCGCCGCCGCCGCGCAGAGCCCGCACGGCGTCCACGACCTGCCCGCCGACCAGGCCGCACCGGTCATCCAGGCGTACGCCGACTCGCTGCACACCGTCTTCCTGTGGACCGTCCCGGTCGCCCTGGTCGGCTTCGTGGTCGCGCTCTTCCTCAAGCAGGTCAAGCTCCGCGACTCCGCCCGGGCCAGCTCCTCCGACATGGGCGAGGGCTTCGCCCAGCCGTCCTCCGGCGACTCCTCCCGGGTCCTCGAACTCGCCGTCGCCAAACTCCTCGGCAGCGCCGGACTCGACACCGCCCGACAGGTCGTCAACTCCTCCGGCACCCGCCTCGACGTGGCCGGCGCCTGGGCCGTCATGCAGGTCGAACTGTTCACCCGCACCGTCGGCCACGCCAACCTCAACCTGATCGCCGCCCGCCGCCGGATCCCCCCGGAGGTCCTCCAGCCGGTCTTCGACCGGATGGTCGTCGAAGGCTTCCTGGACGCCCACAACGGCTTCTACCAGCACACCCCGGCCGGCGAGCAGGAAGCCGCGACCATCACCCGGGCCTGGGCCGACTGGCTCAACCGACGCCTGGAGGAGGACCGCGGCCGCCCGCGCAGCGCCGAACTGCGCGCCGCCGCCGACGCCATCGCCAAGCGGATGATCGCCGAGGACCTGGCCGAAGGGCTCCCGGTGCTCGGCAGCACCCTCGCCGGCCGCCGCTGACGCAACGCCGGCACACCCGCCCCGCCCGCCCGGTCACCGGTGGGCGGGGCCCGTTCCTGCCTAGGCTGTCGCCATGCTCCTGTACGCCCTCGCGCTCTTCTTCCTGCTGTTGACCTGCGTCGGGGTGCTGCGCGACCGGCGCCGCTTCGGCAACGCCGTCTGCCTCGGCCTCGCCGTCACCCTGCTCGCCCTCGCGCTGCTCGCCACCCTCCACCGGGCCGACTCGGCCGCGGCCGAGGCCGTCCTGATCGTGGTGGTGCTGACGCCCGCGCTGGGCAGCCTGGTCCTCGCGGGGCTGCTCATCGCCAACGGCCTCAAGACGGTCCGCAAGGAGGGCCGCAGCCTCGGCAACCTGCTCGCCCTGCTGTGCGGCCTCGGCATCCTGGTGGTCTTCGCCCTGCTGCTGGCCGCGACCCGGGCCGACTCCGAGGTGCTGGTGGTGATCGCCCGCACCGTCTTCCTGCTCGCCTGCTACCTCTCCTTCCTGTTCGCCTGCTTCGTCGGCTACGCCTACCTGTACGGCCGGCTCACCCCGCGCGAGGACGTCGACTACGTGGTCGTCCTCGGCACCGGCCTGCTCGACGGCAGCCGCGTCCCGCCGCTGCTCGCCAGCCGCCTGGAGCGCGGCCGCCGCCTGTACGAGCGGCAGGTCGCCCGCGGCCGCTCCCCGCTGATGATCGTCTCCGGCGGCAAGGGCTCCGACGAGCAGCTCCCCGAGTCCCACGCGATGGCCGACCACCTGGTCGAACACGGCTTCCCCGCCGACCGGATCATCCGCGAGGACCGCTCCCGCACCACCGAGGAGAACCTCCGCTTCAGCCACGCGATCATGGCCGCCGACGACCCCGACTACCGCTGCGTCGTCGTCACCAACAACTTCCACGCCTTCCGCGCCGCCGTCTTCGCCCGCCGCGAGGGCGTCAACGGCCACGTCGTCGGCTCGCCCACCGCCGCGTACTTCTGGCCCAGCGCGACCATCCGCGAGTTCGTCGCCGTGCTCGTCACCTACCGCTGGGCCAACCTCGCGGTGGGCGCGCTGCTGGTGGTCGAATCGCTCAGCTTCTAGTGCCGCGTCAGGCGACCTTCGCCCGTCGCGACTCCCCCAGCCCCCCTCGGGGCTGGGGAGCCGCTCCTGCACGGCAAAGGCTGCCTGACGCGGCACTAGGCGTCCTGGTCCGGGGCGTCCTTGCGGAGTCCGAGCATCGACACCGGCAGCCACGGGCCGCCGTACCAGTACGCCGGGCCGAGGTCGCGGACGGTGCCCGCGCCCAGGTGCGCGGCGTAGCGGCGGACCATCGGGGAGATGTCCGCGACCAGCAGCCGGCCGCCCGGGCGCAGCACCCGCAGCGCCTCGTCCACGGCGCGCAGCCGGGCGGCCATGGTGGGGATGTTGTGGAGCACCAGGGCGGAGGTGACCAGGTCGAAGTCCGCGTCGGGGAACGGCAGTCCGGTGATGTCGGCGGTGTGCACCTCGACCCGGTCCCGGACGCCGGCCGCGACGGCGTTGGCCAGCGTCGCGTCCGGGGTGTTGCCGCTCTGGTCCTTCGACGCCCACAGGTCCACCCCCACCGCCCGCCCGCGCGGCAGCCGCCGCGCCGTCCCGACCAGCACCATGCCCCGGCCGCAGCCCAGGTCCAGCGCCCGCTCGTCGCCGCGCAGCCCCAGTGCGTCCAACTCCCGCTCCCAAACCCGGAACTTGCCGTGCAGCGTGGTGTGCAGGTAAACCCCCGCCTGCAGCAGCAGCCCGGCCCCCAGCCCCGCCACCGCCGCCCGGCCGCGGAACGGGCGGGCGGTGGCGGCCGCCAGCGTGCAGGCCGCGCCGAGGGCGGAGGTCGAGGCGATGAAACCGGGCGCGTCGACGCCGTACCGGGACAGGGACGTGAACAGGTTCTCGGTCATGCCCGCAGTCTCGCCGCCCGGCCCCGGACCGGTCTTGGACGAATGTTCCCGGGCGGTTCCCGGGGTCGCTCCGGGGGTGTTTCCGGTTGCTCAGCGCAGGTAGCCGGGGGCGGACCAGGCCACCCCGTCCACCGACAGCCACGGCTCGCGGGCCACCGCCGACGGCGTCACCCGGGCGAAGTCGGCGACCTCCCGGTGCAGGTGCGACTGGTCCGCGTAGCCGGCCTCCGCCGCGACGGCCGCCGGGCGCTGCCCCGCCGCCAACCGGTGCGCCGCGTGGTCGAACCGCACCAGCCGGGCCGCCTGCTTGGGGGACAGCCCCACCTGCGCCCGGAACCGCGACCACAGCCGCTTGCGGCTCCACCCCACCTCCGCGGCCAGCCCGTCCACCCGCACGGCACCGTGCGAACGCGTCAACTCGGCCCAAACGTAAGCGACTTCCGGATCCGCCCGGCGGCCCCGCGCGAGCCGGGCGGCCAACGCCCCGGCCACCAGGCCGAACCGGGACTCCCAGGACGGCGCCGCCCGCAGCCGCTCCTCCCAGCGGGCCGCGTCCCGCCCCCACAGCTCGTCCAGGGCCAGCAGCGGACCGCCCTCCGCCGCCAGACCCTCCAGCGCCGCGTGCGCGACCACCGGCGACAGGCGCACCTGCAGGCACACCACGTCCCGCCCGCAGCCCCGCAACCCCTCCGGCGCCAGCCCCACCACCGCGCTCCCGGCCACCCGCCGCCCGCCGTCCGCGACCACCAGCGGCTGCGCCCCCAGATCGATCGCCAACGTCACCGCCGGGAACGGCACCACCCCCAGATCCGCCGCCCCGCGCGCCCGGAACCCGGCCATCGCCACCCCGGGCAGCCGCCAGGAGCGCGACGGAGTGGCGATCTCCCACAACGCGAGCGGATCGACGGGCTCCATGCCTCCAGCGTAGGGAGACCGGCCGCCCGGGGGAACTCCTCCACCTCCACCGGACCGGCCGCCCGCGTCCCGGTCACCCGCGTCCCGGTCACTCCCGTCGCGGTCGTTCGCGTCCCGGTCGTTCGCGCAGGGCCGCCGCCGCCGCGCCGACCAGGCCGGCGTCCGGGCCGAAACGGGCGGGGTGGACGGCGATGCCGTGGGTGAAGGGCAGGCCGGCGTAGTCGGGGAGGTGGCGGGCGAGCGGGTCCAGCAGCAGCGGGCCGGACTGGGCGACGCCACCGCCGATCACCACGGCCTGGAGCTCGACCAGGGCGGCGGTACCGGCGATCGCGGCGGCCAGGGCCCGGGCGGCGAGGTCGAAGGCGGTGCGGGCGGCGGGGTCGCCGCCGCGGGCCGCGTCGGCGACCGCGCGGGCGGTGCGGGGAGTGCCGTCGACGGGACGCCAGCCGGCGGCGAGGGCGCGGCGGACGATCGCGGGGCCGCTGGCCAGCCCCTCCAGGCAGCCGTGCCCGCCGCACGGACAGGGCTCGCCGTCCCACTGGACGCTCAGGTGGCCGATGTGCCCGGCGTTCCCGCTCGGGCCGGGATGGACCCGGCCGCCCAGGACCAGGCCGCCGCCGACACCGGTGGAGACCACCATGCAGAGCGCGTCACGGTAACCGGCGGCGGCGCCCAGCCAGTGCTCGGCCTCGGCCAGCGCGACCCCGTCGCCCAGCAGGCGCACCGGCAGCGCGGTGCGCTCCGCGATCCGCCGGGCCAGCGGAAAACCGCGCCAGGACGGGATGTTGACCGGGGAGACCGTGCCCGCCACGGTGTCGACGGGCCCCGCGCTGCCCACCCCGACCGCCGTGACGACCGGCCAGGCCGGATGCCGGGCCAGCTCGTCCAGGACACCCGCGACACCCGCGAACACCGCCTCGGCGTCCCCGCCCGCCGCCGTCGGCCGCTCGGTCCGGGCCAGCAACTCGCCGCCACCGGTGACGATCGCACCGGCGGTCTTCGTCCCGCCGAGGTCCACGGCGGCCACCACCTGCGACGGGGACGGGACGGCAGCCACGGCGCGCACCTCCAGACACGTCCGACTCGGGGCGACTTGTCGGACTGGCCAGGCTACCGGAACGCCCAGGTCGGCGGCCCGCGGAAGCCCGACGGCAGCAGGTGCCCGCCGCCCGGGAACCGGACCGGCTCACAGCACGGCCGCCCGACGGGCGCGGCTCTCCTCGGAGGGGGAAGCCGGCGGGATCGAAGGTGCACCTTCGTCGTGGTGAACGGTGTGGGGCGCGGGACGGCCCCTCCTCGACCGGGCCCCCAGGGCATACCCGGAACCTCCAGGGGTCGCCAAGGCCAAGCGCAAGCGTCACGGACGTGAGCCTTGGCGGCCCCTGGAGAACCTGGGTGCGGCGAAGTTGCCCGATCGAGGAGGGGACCAGCCCGCTTACGGTCTGGCCAGGGACCTGTCGGGGGCCCAGGCGCGCTCATGGTGGATCAATCATGCTCGAACCCGAACCGGGCAGGGCATCGGTTTAACCGATCCGCTACCCACGCTGGGTCAGCGGATCACGGATAAACCCGTGCCAGGGCGTCGGGTGCGTCGGTAGCATCTGCTGGTATGACGACTAAGCCTGGTGCTGCGTACTGGGAAGGGCGGCTACGCCTTACTTGCATCCTTTTGGACGCGAGCGTATTGAATCCAAATGGATACTTTGAGGAATTCCCCAAACGAACGGTAATTCCAGGCGGGATGGTACTGGCTGCACTGGGAGAGACGGAGTCGAGGCGAATCTCTTCCAGACTTCATGTGCAGAGGCCGCCCCGTTGGCGAATCGAGATGTTCGACATTGAAAGTGATGATGCGGATGAGTTGAGTGCTATAGTCCGGCACCGATTCAACCTGCTGTGCTGTGCTCAGCGCTCTGCTCCAAGTGTGCTCGCTCTCCTGGATAGATTCACAGGCGGAGCTTGGAGGAGGGTCTGTCCGGTTGCCGAAATCTCTGGGTCGGGCCGAGGCGTTTTCCTCGATGAGGAACGCTTGGAGGCATGGGGTGAGATAGTGGCTGCCTGGCCGTCAGGGCTGGACGATCGGATCGCTATATCTCTCGAATTCTTCCGGGAGTCGGTCGCGGAGCGGCAGGTGTCGCTTTCAAAGTCGTTGCTAACGTTGGCCGTGGCATTCGAGTCGCTGATTGGCCAAGACCTAAAGGCCGAGCTAAATTTTCGCCTCAGCCAACGTGCCGCATTTCTTGTGAGCAATGGTCCTGCGTCGCATCGTGTCATGGTTCGGATGAAGGATCTTTACGGTGCGCGATCAAGCCTGGTTCATGGAGGCAGGAAGGCTTCTCCCGATGCAGTGACCAAGTTGCAGCAATTTATGATGAGGGCCATACCGTCCATGGCTCGCCTTTCGGAAGTCGCTGGAGGATTTAAGGGCGCGAATCAGATCCTTGATAAGGCTCCGTTTGGGCTGGACCCAATCTTGCGTGACGTAGTTTCGCCGAAGGGCGAGGCGTGGTGGGCGCGGGTGGACGTGTGCAAGATTCCGGGTTGGTTGTAATTGGGAGCTTGTTGGCATAAATCGAAATCCGGACCAGCGGCGGACTGCAGGCAGCTCCGGGGTGGTGCCCAGGGGGTGAGGCGCCTTGCCCTGGTGAACCTGCTGGCCTGACGTCAGGTTGCAGCGTGCCACAGCCATGCCAGAACGGGCGGTGCGTGACGGTCAATCGGGGCCGCTGACAGTGCGGCGGTGTGGCCAGGTCCAAGTAGCGCAGCGCCCAGATCGGAGCCCGTGCCGTACGCCCGTCCTCCTGGAGCCGGTGTCGGGGGTGCGGGCCGGGCGGGGTCAGTGGGGGAGGCGGGTGGCGGTGAGGGTGGCGCGGAGGTGGTGGTAGGTGGGGGTGTGGAAGTGGCCGGCGCGGGGGTGGTGGACCGTGGCGGCGGAGAGGGCGACGGCGTCGGGGAGGATGGCGGGCCAGCCGGCGTTGCCGGAGAGGCCGGCGGCGAGGGCGGCGACGGTGGCGTCGCCTGCGCCGGTGGGGTTGCCGGGGACGGGGGCGGGTGGGGCGCAGCGCCAGGTGCCGTGGGGGTCGACGGCGAGCAGGCCGGCGGGGCCGAGGGAGGCGAGGACGGATTCGGCGCCGCGGCGGAGCAGGACCCGGGCGGCGCCGCGGGGGTCGGGGAGGCCGGTGGCGGCGGTGAGTTCGGCGGCGTTCGGTTTGATCACGGTGGGGCGGGCGGGGAGGGCGGCGAGCAGGGCCGGGCCGTCCGCGTCGAGGACCACGGGGAGGCCGAACCGGCGTCCCAGGGCGACGAGTTGGCCGTAGCCGTCGGCGGGGGCGCCGGGCGGGAGGCTGCCGGAGAGGACCAGGACGGCGGCCTGCGGGAGGTGGCGGGCGGTCTCGTCGAGCAGGGCGTCCCATTCGGCGGGGGTCAGGGCGGGGCCGGGTTCGTTGAGGACGGTGGCGTCGGTGCCGTCCGCGACGGTGATGGTGCGTCGGGTGTCGCCGCCGACCGGCACCTCGGCGTGGTCGAGTCCGGCGGCGGCCAGGTCGGCGCGGACGGCGTCTCCGGTGGGGCCGCCGAGCGGCAGGACGCAGCGGGCGGGGCGGCCCAGCGCGGTGAGCACCCGGGCCACGTTGACGCCCTTGCCGCCCGCCTGGGCGACCGCTTCGGTGACCCGGTGGCTGGCGTGCGGGCGGAACCCGGGGACGGTGTAGGTGACGTCCAGCGCCGGATTGGGTGTGACGGTGAGGATCACGGCGGACGCCCCCAGGGTGGTCGTCGCGGTTCGCCGGTCGGGACGAACAGCGCGAGGTGTGACTGAATCTGCGCGATCATACCGGTTTTCGCGCAGCTTCGAGCATTTATGGAGGGCGACGGTGGAGCGGTGGTCGGCCGAACGCCGGTCGACGGGTGGCCGAACGTTCGGGGGCGGGGGTGGACGGGGCGGCGGCGGGCGCTAAGTTGGCTGTACATCTTTCGGTGTTCGACTGCTGTGGAGGGGGGACCGGTGACCCAGGGCGCCGTCCCGTTCGTGGTGCTGGCCGCCGCACTGCTGCACGCCGTGTGGAACGCGCTGGTGCACGGGGTGCGCGACCGGATCGCCGGGATCGCGCAGATGAACCTGGTGTTCGTGGCCTTCGGCGTGCTGCTCGCGCTGTTCGTCCCGCCGCCCGGTGCGGACGCGCTGCCCTACCTGCTGGCCTCCGCCGCGCTCCAGACCGGCTACCAGCTGCTGCTGGCCCGCGCCTACGGCCTCGGCGACTTCGGGCAGCTGTACCCGATCGCCCGCGGCACCTCCCCGGCCGTGGTCGCCCTGCTCTCCGCCACCGTCCTGCACCGCCCGCTGCCCGCCGGACAGCTCGCCGCCGTCGCGGTGATCTCACTCGGCCTGACCGGCCTGGCGCTGGTCGGCGGCCTCCCCGGGCGGGAGCAACTCCCGGCGATCGGCGCCGCGTTGGGCAACGGCGTGCTGATCGCGGGCTACACCGTGGTGGACGCGGGCGGGGTCCGGGCCGCGGACTCGGCCGCCGGGTACATCGCCTGGATGTTCGTCCTGCAGGGCCTGGCCGTCCTCGCCGCGGTGGCCGCCGTCCGCCGCCGCACCCTGCTGCCCGCCCTGCGCGCGAACCCCGTGGTCGGGCTCGGCGGCGGGCTGATGTCGCTCACCGCGTACGGGCTGGTGGTCTGGGCGCAGACCGTCGGCGACCTGCCCGCCATCGCCGCGCTGCGCGAGACCTCCATCGTCATCGCCGCCCTGATCGGGACCCTGGTGCTGCGCGAACGCCTCGGCACCCTGCGGCTGGCCGCCAGCGCCACCGTGCTGGCCGGCATCGCGCTGCTGGAGCTCGCGCACTGACCATCCGTCAGGAGGCCGGCCGGTCGAGCGATTCCAGGGCGGCGGCCAACCGGTCGACGGCGGTGGCGAGTTGGGCCCGGGTCTCGGCGGCCGCGAGACTGACCCGGGTGCGGGGCGCGGGCTCGGCGGTGAAGTAGTTCCGGCCCGGGGAGAGGGCGACGCCGTGGCGCAGCGCGGCGGCGGTGAGCGCCGCCGGGTCGAGCTGGGCGGGCAGCGGCAGCCACAGGTGGAACCCGCCGCGGGGGAGCAGCGGCGGCAGCAGGGCCGGGGCGCGCCGGGCCAGGGCGGCGGCGAAGAGCTGCTGCCGGTCGGCCAACTCGCGGGCCAGCGCGCGCAGGTGGCGCGGCCAGTCGGCGGAGGTGACCAGTTCGAGGGCGGCCTCCTGGAGCGGCCGGGGGACGAAGAACGAATCCACCGCCTGGACCGAGCGCAGCCGGGCCAGCGCCGGGCCGCGGGCCACCAGCGCGCCCACCCGCAAGCTTGGCGAGGCCGCCTTGGTCAGCGAACGGACGTGCACCACGGTGCCGTCCGGGTCGTCGGCGACCAGCGGCGCGGGCAGCTCGCCCGCGCCGGGGTGGGCCAGCAGCCGGGCGAAGTCGTCCTCCACCACGAACGCCCCCGCCCGCTTCGCGGCCGCCAGCACCGCCCGCCGCCGCCCCGCGGGCAGAACGGTGCCGGTCGGGTTCTGGAACAGCGGCTGGCAGACGAACAGCCGCGCCCCCGACACCGCGAACGCCTCGGCCAGCCGCTCCGGGATCACCCCGTCCGCGTCCACCGGCACCGGCACCGGGCGCAGGCCCGCCGCCCGGGCGATCGCCAACAGGCCCGGGTAGGTGGGGGATTCGACCAGCACCGGCGCGCCCGGCGGGGCCAGCGAACGCAGCGCGCAGGTCAGCGCGCTCTGCCCGCCCGCGGTGATCAGCACCTCCGCCGCCGTCACCCCGCCGCCCACCTCGCGGGCGAACCAGCCGCGCAGCTCCGGCAGCCCCTCCAGCGGCGGCCGCCCCCACGCGCCGGGCCGCCGGGCGGCCCGGGCCAGTGCGCCGGCCAGCGCCCGCTCCGGCAGCAGCGAGGCGTGCGGGTAGCCGCTGTTCAGGTCGACCACCTCCGGCGGGGCCAGCGCGAGCGCCGCCAGCACCCCCGAGGCGTCCACCACCCGGGCGGGCGGGGCCCCCGCCTCCGCGCTGAGCGCCACCTCCTGCCAGGAGAAGTCCCCCCGCGCGGCGGGCCCCGGCCGCGGCTCGGCCCGGAACACCCCCGCCCCCGGCCGGGACACCACCACGCCCTCCGCGACCAGCTCCCGGATCGCCCGGGACACCGACACCGGACTGACCCGGTAGCGCTCCACCAGCTCCCTGCTACTGGGGATCCGCTCACCCGGTGAGTAGCGCAACACCGTGCTGCGCAGTGCGTCGGTGAGCTCCTGGACGGTCATCGGCCCTCCCTCTCGGGGATGCTTCCGGCGGACGGGCGGCAACTGCTACCGTCCTGTATGTCAGCACACGATAGCGCTACCGTACTCCGCCCGATAGCGGTCGGCGGCACCGCCCAGGCCGCCCTCGGGGTGTTCGCCTTCTCGTTCAGCTTCCCCGCCACCGCCTGGGCCCTGGAGGGCTTCGGGCCGTGGACGGTCACCGGCCTGCGCGGCACCCTCGCCGGGCTGCTCGCCGGGGTCTGCCTGCTGGCCGCCGGCGCCCGCGTCCCGCCCCGCTCGGCCTGGCCGGGACTGGCGGCCGTCGCGGTGGGCTGCGCGGTCGGCTTCCCGCTGCTCTCCACGCTCGCGCTGCGGCTCTCCTCCACCGCGCACTCCGCGGTCGTCATCGGCCTGCTGCCGCTGGCCACCGCCGCCGTCGGCGCGCTGCGGGCCGGCGGGCTGCGGGCCGGGGCCCGTCCGCCGCGCGCGTTCTGGCTCGCCGCGCTCGCCGGGGCCGCCGTCGTCCTCGCCTTCACCGTCCAGCAGAGCGGCGGCGCGGGCCTGACCACCGCCGACCTCTACCTGTTCGGGGCGCTGCTGGTCTGCGCGTTCGGCTACGCGGAGGGCGGCCGCCTCGCCCGGGACCTGCCCGGCTGGCAGGTCATCGGCTGGGGCGTGGTCGCCGCGCTGCCCGTCAACGCCCTCACCGGCGCGCTCGCGCTGACCGCCGAACCCGTGCACGGGAACTGGCACGGCCTCACCGGCCTCGCCTACCTGGCGGCGGTCTCGCAGTTCGGCGGCTTCGTCGTCTGGTACCGGGGCATGGCCGCGATCGGCGTGCCCCGCGCCAGCCAACTCCAGCTCGCCCAGCCCCTGTTGACGCTCTGCTGGGCGGTCCTGCTGCTCGCCGAGACGCTGCCCGCCACCGCCGTCCCCACCGCGCTGGCGGTGGTCGCCTGCATCGCGGCGACCCAGCGGGCCGGGAAGGGGACGGGAAAGGGCCGGGGTCAGTCCGGCGGGGACGGCGGCGGGGCGCCCAGCCAGTAGTAGAGCTGCTCCCCGGCGGCGGCCGCGCGGCGGGCCAGGGCGGCCAGGACGGCGAGGACGGCGAGCGCGGCGGCGGGCGGGGCCTGGCCGTAGGGGCGCAGCGCCCGCAGGGCCCCGGCGGGGGAGCGGGCGAGCAGGTCGCGGGCGGCGGGGGAGAGCTGGTGGGCCCAGGGGCCGGTGGTCCACGGGTCGCCGGGGACGGCGAAGCAGGTGGGTGACCGGGTGGTGGGCGGCCAGACGGTGCGCTCGACCAGGCCGGTGTCAGGGAGCGGGAGCAGCAGTTCGTCGAGCAGATCGAGGACGTCGCCGGCCTCCGCCCCCGACGGGTACCGGGCGTCGAAGGCGGCGGCCGGATCGTGCCGGGCCGGTCCGGCCACGAAGGCCGCCAGGACGGCGGCCGGGTCGGGGGCGCGGAAGAAGGCGTAGCGCACCGGGCGGTCGGGAGGCCGGGCGGTCGGGAGGCCGGGCGGTTCAGGCGGTCAGGGCGCAGTAGAGGTGCTGGCCGTCCTGCTTCGCGCGGCGGGCCAGGACGCCCAACTGGTGGATCAGCTTCATGAGTTCGATCCGTTCGACGTTCTTCACCTCCTCGGTGCGGGCCCACTGGCTGGTGAGCCGGGGCAGGCGCTTGCGCTGGATGCCGGCCAGGGCGTCGCGGGTCTCGTCGGTGAGCTCGACCACCCAGGGGCCGGTCATCCACGGGTCCTCGAAGTCGACGGCGGCGCCCGGGCCCTCCTCGTGCCAGGGCTCCAGGCCGGTCGGCCACACCGAGCGGTCCGGGCCGTCCTTGACCGGAGCCGGGGCCGGCGTCGGGGCCGGGGCCAGGTCGGGGGTCTGGACCGGGGACTGCGCCTGCGCCTGGGCCTGCGCCGAGTCGCTCTCCTCGCGCAGCGCGGCCACCAGGCGCGGCAGGACCACGGTCGGGTCGATGCCCCGGGCCCGCACCGATTCGAACGCCTCGGCGGCCGGGCGCGTCCCGCTCGCCATCACCTTGCGCACGGCGGCCTCGTCCTCGGCCCGGAAGTAGTCGGTCTGCAAGTCCATGTCGCCACGCTCCCCATCGTTCGGCAGGCGCCCAGTGCATCACAGCCCGTGCCGCCGCGGGTACCGGGTCACCGTCCTGTGATCTCCCTCCCAGTCGCCGGCGGGACGCACCGCCACGGCGGTTCGGGTACTAGCTTTCCGCCGTGGGAGATCGGAGGAACCGGCCGCTGCGGGTGCTGCTCGGCGCGTCCGTGCTGGCCAACACCGGCGACGGCGTGCTGCGCACCGGCCTGCTGCTGGTGGTGGCGCACCTGACGGGGTCGGTGAACGCCTCGTCGCTGGTGATGGCGGTCAGCACGGTGCCGTGGCTGCTGTTCGGCATCCCGGCCGGGCTGCTCGCCGACCGGGCCGGGCGCAAGGGCCTGATGGTGGCCGCGGACGGGGCGCGGGCGCTGCTGATCCTCGGGATCGGGGCCGCCGCCTGGGCCGGGGCGCTGTCGCTGCCGCTGCTGCTGGCCCTGGCGTTCCTGGTCGGCACCGCCGAGACGGTGTTCAACACCAGCAGCGAGACCGTCCTGCCGACCGTCGTCCCCGCCGCGGAGCTGGCCCGGGCCAACGGGCAGCTCGCCACCACCGTCCGGGTCACCGGCCAGTTCGTCGCCCCCGCGCTGGCCGGCTGGCTGACCGCACTGGCCGCCCCCGTCACCTTCCTGGTCGCGGGCGCCGGCTACCTGGGCTCGATGCTGCGGCTCACCGCCCTGCCGCCCGGGACCGGCCGCGTCCCGGGCCCGGAACGGGCAGAACGGGGAGGCGCAGAATGGGGAACGGCGGAACGGGGAGGGGCCGGGCGGTCGGGGGTGTGGGACGGCCCGGCGTTCCTGCTGCGCAACCGGGTGGTCCGGGTGATCACGCTGGCCGGGGTGCTCACCACGCTGGCGAACACCTCGTTCCTGGCGCTGTTCGTGGTGTACGCGACCAGCGGCCCGCTGCACCTCGGCGACGCGGGCTACGGCGTGCTGCTCAGCTCGGTGGGCGTCGGCACCGCGTTCGGCTCGCTCACCGCGCACCGGGCCGAACGCCGCTTCGGCAGCGCGCCGGTGCTGTGCGCGACCCGGCTCGGCTGGGGGCTGGTGTTCACCGCGCCGGTGTTCCTGCACGGCCCGGCGCTGTTCGCGGCGATGACGGTCGGCAGCGGCCTGGGCGGCATGTGGGGCGTGCTCACCGTGACGATCCGCCAGCGGCTGACCCCGCCGCGGATCCGCGGCGCGGTGGGCGGCGCCTACCGGGCGGCGATCATGAGCGCGATGCCGGCCGGCGCGGCCGTCGGCCTGCTGCTCCAGCGGCTGCTGGGCACGCCCGGCACCTTCCTGCTGTTCGGCGCCGGCATGGTGGCGCTGGCCGTCCCGGTCTGGCGGGCCGTCACCGCCGAGCAGCCGGGAGCGGAGCAGCCCGGGGTCGAACGGCCGGGGCCGGAAGGGCCGGAGCGGCCGGAGGGGGAGCGGGCGGGGCGGCACCCCCGCACAAGGCGTCGCGCCGCCCGCTCCGGTCAGTAGGAGCCGGGGATGCCGGCGTCCTTGCAGGCCTTGGCGAACTGCGGGGTGCAGATCTCCTCGGCCTTGTAGAGGCCGCCGTCGATGACCGTCTCGGCGATCTTGTCCTTGGTGACCACGACCGGGGTGAGCAGCATCGAGGGGATCTGCTTGTCGCCGGACTGGGTGACGGCGGCCGCCACCGAGGTGATGTCGATGCCCTTGACCAGGTAGACCGCCATGTTGGCGGCGGCCTCGGTCTCCGGCTGGTACGGCTTGTAGATGGTGTACGCCTGCTCGCCGGTGAGGATCCGGCGGATCGCGTCCAGCGAGGCGTCCTGCCCGCCGACCGGCACGTCGGTGCGGCCGGCCTTGTGCAGCGCGTCGATGATGGCGCCGGCCATGCCGTCGTTGGCCGAGTAGACGGCCTGGAAGCCGTTCTTGCCGAGCTTGGAGACCGCCTCGTCGATCTTCGACGCGGCGACGTCGGGCTTCCACTCGCCGGACTGCTCGTAGGCGATCCGCTTGACCTTGCCGTCCAGGGCCAGGTGCGCGCCGGTCTTGAAGGCGCCGGCGTTGGGGTCGGTCTCCGCGCCGTTGATCATCAGGATCTCGGAGTCGGCGGGCTTCTTGCCGGCCCGGCCCATCGCGTCCAGCAGGGCCTGGCCCTGGAGTTCGCCGGTGCGCTGGTTGTCGAAGGAGATGTAGGCGATGACGTCGCCGGCGGCCAGCCGGTCGTACGCGATGACCTTGGTGCCCTTCTTCTTGGCCTCCTCGACCCAGGGCGCGGTGACGGCGGCGTTCACCGGGTCGAGCAGGATCACCTTGACCCCGCGCGAGAGCAGCGCGTCGAACTGCTGCTTCTGGACCTTCTCGTCGCCGTCGGCGTTGGCGTAGTCGAGGGTGCACTTGGTGCACAGCCCCTCGACCGAGGTCTGGATCAACGGCTTGTCGAACGCCTCGTAGCGGGTGGACGAGGAGCGCTCGGGCAGCAGCAGTCCGATGGACTGGTTGCCCGAGGACGAGGACTTGTCGTCCCCGCAGGCGGCGAGCGACAGCGTCATCGACACGGCGGCCGTGCCGATGACGAGTCGACGCGTCATCGAGTTCATGGTGGGTGGTGCCTCCCTGACAGCGCCGTGTCCCTACGGCGAGGTGAAGGGGAGTCAAGCCCACCCGTCATGTGTCGTCAAGAAGTAAATCATTGGTCGGGACGATTCGACCAACTCGTTACCTTCTTGAATTCAACCCGGGAGGTTCGTTCACGGAGCTCTCATCGCTCGTTCCGCGCGACCAGGAACACCCCGCCGACCACGATCGCCCCGCCGACCATGATCGGCCAGGTCAGCGCCTCGGAGAGGAAGAGCCAGCCGAGGAAAACCGCCACCACCGGATTGACGTACGCGTAGGTCGCCACCAGTGGAAGCGGCGCGCGCTGCAACAGCCACGCGTAAGACGTGAACGCGACAATGGAGCCGAACAGCACCAGGTACACCAGCCCCGCCCACGACCCCGCGGACACCGCCCCCGGATCGAACCCGCCCGGCTCGCCCCGGACGAACGACAGCGCCAGCGCGCCCAGCGCACCCGCCAGCATTTCGTACACGCTCGCCACGAACGGATCGGCCGGCATCGGCAGCCGCCCCGCCAGCACCGAGCCCAGCGCCCACACCACCGCCGCGCCCACCACCAGCAGCAGGCCGGACAGCCCGACCGCACCCGTCAGCCCCGGCGCGGTCAGCACCACCAGGCCCACCAGCCCGACCAGCACCCCCGCCAGCGTGGTCCGGCCGGTCCGGGCCCCGAACGCCCGGCGCAGCAGCACCACCCAGAGCGGCACGCTCGCCACCATCAGCGCCGCCAGCCCCGACGGGACGGTCCGCTCGGCCAGCACCACCAGGCCGTTGCCGCCGACCAGCAGCAGCACGCCCACCAGGAAGGCGGAGGCGAACTGACGCCACGTCACCCGCAGCGCCCGCCACCCCTGACGGGCCGCCAGGCCCGCACCGAGCAGCAGCGCCGCCGCCCCGAAGCGCAGCGCGCCCGACAGCAGCGGCGGCATGGTCTCCACCACCACCCGGATCGCCAGGTAGGTCGACCCCCACACCACGTACACGATGCCGAGCGCCGCCCACACCGCCGCCCCGAGCCCGGCCGCGGGCGCCTTCCCGGCCGTGGACGCCTTCCCGGCCGCGGGCGCGGTCCCGGAGCGGGAGGACGGGGGCGGACAGTCGGGGCCGGCGTCGGCCGGGGACTGCGGAGAGGGTGCGGACATGGGCGTCTCCTGGTCTTGGTCCTGACGGGGTGCGTTCGGCGGAATGACACCACACTCCGTCCGCGGCCGACAGGGGGTTTCCGGACCGGGGACGGGTCACTACGCGCGAACGCCCCCCGCCGCACGCCGGGCAGGGCCGACCGGATGAACCGGCGCACCACCGTGCCCCCGGCCGGGCCGCCCCGGCCGCGCCGGATGGTAGGCATGGGGGCGGCCCCGAGCGCAGCCGACCGAAGGAGCGGCCGCATGGCATGGCTCGCCGCACCCGAGTACCGGCTCGCCCGCGAGCTGTTCCTGCGCCTGCTCGCCCTCGTCTACTGCTGCGGATTCCTCGCCGCCGCCCGCCAGTTCCCCGCCCTGCTCGGCAGCCGCGGCATGCTCCCGATCCCGCGCTTCCTGGCCCGCGTCCCGTTCCGCCGCGCCCCCAGCCTGTTCCACTGGCACTACAGCGACCGCCTGTACGCCGCCGTCGCCCGGACCGGCCTGCTGCTGTCCGCCGCCCTGCTCGCCGGGGCGGCCGACCTGCTGCCGCTCGGCGCCGCGATGGCCCTGTGGGCGCTGCTCTGGGCGCTCTACCTGTCGATCGTCAACACCGGGCAGACCTGGTACGCCTTCGGGTGGGAGTCCCTGCTGCTGGAGGCCGGCGCCCTCGCCGTGTTCCTCGGCAACGATCGGGTCGCCCCGCCGCTGCTCGTGCTGTGGCTGCTGCGCTGGCTGCTGTTCCGGGTCGAGTTCGGCGCCGGACTGATCAAGTGGCGCGGCGACGCCTGCTGGCGCAAGCTCACCTGCCTCTACCACCACCACGAGACCCAGCCCATGCCCGGCCCGCTCAGCTGGTTCTTCCACCACCTGCCCCGCCCGCTGCACAAGGCCGAGGCCGCCGCCAACCACGTCGTCCAACTCGCCGTCCCCTTCGCCCTGTTCCTCCCGCAGCCGATCGCCTCCGACGCCGCCCTGCTGATGATCGCCACCCAGCTGTGGCTGATCGCCTCCGGCAACTTCGCCTGGCTGAACTGGCTCACCGTCGCCCTCGCCCTGGCCGTCCTCGACACCGGCACGCTGCGCCGCGTCCTGCCGATCGGCCCCGACCCCGGCTACCCCGGCCAACCCGTCTGGTACCAGGTGCTGGTGGCCGCCTACGCCCTGCTGGTCCTGGCCCGCTCCTGGCAGCCCGCCCGCAACCTGGTCTCCCCGCGCCAGCAGATGAACCGCTCCTGGGACCGCCTCCACCTGGTCAACAGCTACGGCGCGTTCGGCTCCGTCAACCGGACCCGGTACGAGATCGTCCTCGAAGGCACCCGCGACGTTCACGGCACCGACGGCTGGCAGGAGTACGAATTCCCCGGCAAGCCCGGCGAACTGCGCCGCCTGCCACGGCAGTTCGCGCCCTACCACCTGCGCCTCGACTGGCTGATGTGGTTCGCCGCGATCTCCCCCTCCTACGCCCGCCCCTGGTTCCTCCCGCTGCTCGCCCGCCTGCTCGTCAACGACCCCGACACCCTGCGGCTGCTGCGCCGCAACCCCTTCCCCGACGCCCCGCCCGCCCTGGTCCGGGCCCGCCTGTACCGCTACCGCTTCACCGACGGCCCCGAACTGCGCGCCACCGGCGCCTGGTGGCACCGCGACCACGTCCGCGACCACCAGCCCCCCGTCGGACTCGCCGCCCTGCGCCGCCACGCACCCCCCGACCCCACCGCCCGGCCCGCAGGCCGAGACTCCACCCGGCACCCCACCCGGCACCCCGGAGAGGACCGATGACCCCACCCAACTCCCGCCCCCCACCCCGCCGGGGCGTACTGTCGGTGCCGCTCCCTACCGTACGGACCACGCGGACGGGCCCCGCGCCCACCGCCACCGGTCCGCCGCGGCCCGGCATTTCACGGAGGGCCGGTGCGTGCGCGGCTCGAACGCGCACCCGTATTCTGGCCTCCCGCGACGCCACTGCCGCCGCACCCACCCCACCCGCCCCGCCAGTCCTTCTGCCAGCCAAACGCCACGAACCGGACTTCACATGACAGTGCGCACCCTGAACGACGCCGACGACGCGGCGTCCGAGACCGCGTCCGCGACGGACGGCGAGACCCGCCAGAGCACCCGTGAGGAACTCGGCCGCTTCGCCGACCAGGGCGGATTCGCCCTCACCGCCGACGCCAACCCCTGGCTGGAGGCCGCCGAGACCCTCACCGGTCCCGAGGACGCCCGCGCCGCCTCCACCGTCCTCGCCGAACTCCGCAGCCGCGACACCCGCGCCGTCGGCCAGGCCGCCAACGCCATCGCCGCCAAGGCCGGCCTCGACATCCCCGACACCCTCGGCGGCCTCACCACCCTGCTCGACCTCCTCCAGCGCGTCCACGCCACCTCCGCGGCGCTGCGCACCGAGGTCTACGAACAGGACCTCGCCGAACTCGCCGCCGCCACCGGCAACTCCGCCTACCGCAAGGACGCCGGCGCCAAGCTCGGCTGGAACCGCCGCCGCCAGCTCCGCGCCCAGGCCCGGGCCCTCGCCACCGCCGGCACCCGCCCCGGCCGCACCGACCTGCACACCGCGCTGGTCGCCGCCGCGGCCGCCCACCGCGACTGGACCGCCCTCTCCGGCGCGTCCTCCCGCCCCTCGGTGCCCGTCGACGGAGCCCTGCTCACCGAGACGGCCGGCGTCGTCGAATCACTGGCCGACGCCGTCCGCTCGCTGGCCCGCCTCCTCCCCGAGCGCGCCCTCGACTCCCTGCCGCTCACCGAACTCGCCGACCTCGTCGACCGCCTCGCCGCCGACGAGGGCACCCTCTACCGCCTCTCCGCCCTCCGCCAGCTCCGCCTCGAACTCGCCGAGCAGGGACTGACGGAACTGCTGGGGGAGCTGCACGAGCGCCAAGCCGACAAGGACGCTGCGCTGGCGGCGTACGACCGGCACGTCGCCGCGAAGACCGCGCTGGCGGGGGGGCCGCGACCGGCGGCGGAGGACGAGGTCGCTGCCGAGGCTGTTGCGGTGGAGACCGAGACCGAGGTCGAGGCCGAGCCGGTGGTTGAGGAGGCTGCGGTTGAGGTCGCCGTCGAGGAGCCGGTAGCCGAGGAGACCGTAGCTGTCGAGCCCGAGGCGGAGGAGACTGCGCCCGAGGTCGAGGCTGCCGTCGAGGAGCCGGAGGCCGTTGAGGTCGAGGCCGAGCCGGTGGTTGAGGAGGCTGCGGTTGAGGTCGCCGTCGAGGAGCCGGTGGCCGAGGAGACCGTAGCTGTCGAGCCGGAGGCCGTTGAGGTCGAGGCCGAGCCCGAGGCTGTTGCCGAGGAGCTGGTGACCGAGCCGGAGCCTGAGGCTGAGGTTGTCGCCGAGGAGCCGGAGGCCGTTGAGCCGGAGGTTGCCGAGGTCGCTGAGGAGCCGGTGGCCGAGCCGGAGCCGGAGGCCGCTGAAGCCGCTGAGCCCGAGGCCGAGGTCGCCGTCGAGGAGCCGGAGGCCGTTGAGGCCGAGGCTGCGCCCGAGGTTGAGGCCGTTGCCGAGGAGCCCGAGCCCGAGGCTGTTGTCGAGCCGGTGACTGAGCCCGAGCCGGAGGCCGTCGAGGTCGTTGAGCCCGAGCCCGAGCCCGAGCCGGTTGCCATCGAGCCGGAGCCGGAGCCGGAGCCGGAGCCGGTTGCCGTCGAGCCCGTGGTCGTGCCGGAGGTGGTGCTGGCGGAGCCGGCGCCGGTTTCGGTGGCGGCGGGGTGGGCGAAGCCCGAGTTGGTGCCGGGGAAGCCGATCACCGGGTACTCCGCGGAGGAGCTGGTCGCGTTGGTGGGCTGGCTGGACTCGGACGGGGAGAAGCGCAGTGACGACGAGTTGCTGCGGGCGGCGATGAAGGAGCTGGGGTTCGCCCGGCTCGGGCCGCGGATCAAGGAGGCGCTGGGGGCCGCGGTGGCTTCCGTGCGCGGCTGACGGTCCGTCAGGAGTGGGGCTTCCGCCCGTCGTTGCGCCCGGGGCGCGGCGGCGGGCGGTGCCGTTCCGGTGGGGGTGGGGTCATTCGCCGATGTCCTCGGACCAGAGGTCGGGGCGGGCGGCGGTGAAGTCGGCCATCAGGCGGACGCAGTGCGGGTCGTCGAGCAGGGTGATGCCGGTGCCGTGGGCGGCGAGCCAGTCGTGGCCGCCGGTGAAGGTGGTGGATTCGCCGATCACCACGTGGCCGATGCCGAACTGGCGGACCAGGCCCGAGCAGTACCAGCAGGGGGAGAGGGTGGTGACCATCACCGTGTCGCGGTAGCCGCGCAGCCGGCCGGCGGCGCGGAACGCGGCGGTCTCGGCGTGCAGGGAGGGGTCGCCGTCCTGCACGCGGCGGTTGTGCCCGCGTCCGAGGAGCCGTCCGTCGCGCCGGAACAGGGCGGCCCCGATCGGGATGCCGCCCTCCGCGAGTCCGGTTTCCGCCTCGGCCACCGCGACGTCCAGCCATGCCCGGGCCTGTTCCGCTGTCACCCGACCGTTCACCGGCCACCTCCGTCGTCCTGTCGCGGGTCCGTGCCGTCCACCCTCTCCGGGTACCCGCGCCGGGGGGTCGCGGCACGCCGGGCGGCACGTCGGGCGGGGCGCCGGGTCAGGCGAGGGTGACGGTGACGCCGGCGGCTTCGAGGGCGGTGATCTCGGCGGCGGGGGCGGTGGGGTCGGTGACGAGGGTGTGGATGCGGTCGGTGGGGACGGCGCGGGCGAAGGCGGTGCGGCCGAGTTTGCCGCCGTCGGCGGCGGCGACGGTGCGGCGGGCGGCGGCGGTGGCGGCCTTCTTGACGGTGGCGTCGTCGAGGTCGTAGGCGGTCAGGCCGTCGGCGGCGCTGAGCGCGCAGCAGCCGACGACGGCGGTGTCGAAGCGCAGGGCGGAGAGCGAGGCGAGGGTGAGCGGGCCGGTGAGGGCGCCCTCGGTGGCGCGGGGCTGTCCGCCGGGGACGATCAGGGTGGCCGGGCCGGGGGTGTCGCCGAGGACGTGGATGGCGGGCAGCGAGAGCGGCATCACGGTGACGGGGCGCTCGCGCAGCAGGCGGGCGAGTTCCAGGCAGGTGGTGCCGCTGTCGAGGACGACGGTCTCGCCGTCGGCGATCAGCGCGGAGATCGCGGCGGCGATCCGGCGTTTGGCGTCGACGGCCTCGCGGGCGCGCAGCGCGAACGGGGGTTCCTCGCCGCGCAGCAGCAGGGTGCGGGCGCCGCCGCGGAAGCGTTCCAGCACGCCCTGGGCGGAGAGGGCGTCCAGGTCGCGGCGGACGGTCATCTCGGAGGCGCCGGTGAGGGCGGCGAGCTCCGGGACGGTGGCGCTGCCCGCGTCCCGGACGGTCTGGGCGATCAGGGCGTGCCGCTCCGAGTTGTTCATACCGAGATTGAACCGCACCCCGCAACGCACAGGCAATCTGTTCGTTGAGCCCACTTTCGAACAGATGGAATGTTCGTTATGGTCGTCGGCATGGAACAACGGCTCCGAGCCGCCCGCGTGGCGACCTACGTCTACTTCGTCCTGTGCGGCACCCTGATGGGCGCCTGGGTGGTGCACATCCCCGCGATCGAGTCCCGGGTCGGCATCGGCCACGCCGCGCTCGGCGGCCTGCTGGTGCTGCTGGGCCTGGGCGCCTTCGCGGGCATGCGGGCGGCCGGGAGCCTGACCGACCGCCTCGGCGCGCGCACCGTCGTCCCGGCCTCCGGCGCGCTGTGCGCCGCGTCACTGGTGCTGCCCGGCCTGGCCCCGAACCCGTGGACGCTGGCCGGTGCGCTGCTGGTCTTCGGCTTTGCCAACGGCTGCCTGGACGTCAGCATGAACGCCCACGCCGTGCACGTGGAGCAGGCGTACGGGCGCCCCGTGATGTCCGGCTTCCACGCCACCTTCTCGGTCGGCGGGGTGATCGCCGCCGGCGCCGCCGCCGCGGCCGCCGCCACCGGCCTGGGCCCGGCCGCCACCCTCGCCCTGCTCGGCGCGGCCGGCCTCGCCGTCGCCCTGCTGACCGCCCGCAGCCTGCTGCCCGGCACCGCGGCGCCCGCCGACGGCGAGGCCGTGGACGGGAAGCCGACCGGAGCCCCCGCCGCCCCTGCCGACAGCGCCACCCCTGCCGACAGCGCCGTCCCTGCCGACAGCCGCGCCACCACCGACCGCGACGCCCGCCGCCGGATCCGGGTGCTCGCCGTGCTGGCGCTGATGGTGATGCTCAGCGAGGGCGCCGCCAACGACTGGAGCGCCCTGCACCTCAAGGACGTGCTCGGCGCGCCCGCGAGCACCGCCGCGTTCGCCTACGGCACCTACGCGGCCGCGATGACCGTCGGCCGCCTGCTCGCCGACCGGTTCGCGGCCCGCCACGGGGCGACCGCGGTGCTGCGGTACGGGGCGGCGACGGCCGCGCTCGGCATCACCGTCGCCGCGCTGACGCCCTGGGTGTGGGCGGCGTTCCTCGGTTGGGCGCTGTTCGGCCTCGGCCTGTCCGGGTGCGTCCCGCAGCTGTTCAGCGCCGCCGGGCACGCCGACCCCGCCGCCGCGGGCGCCAACGTCTCCCGGGTCGCCGGGCTCGGCTACCTCGGCATGCTGGCCGGCCCCGCCGTCATCGGCTGGCTCACCCACCTGACCGCCCTGAACCACGCCTTCCTGCTGCTCACCCTGCTGTGCGCGACCGCCGCCGCGTCCGCCGGGATCCTGCGCGGCGCCGCCCGGCCCGCCGCCACCACCGACCGGGTCCCCGCCCCGGCGGGCGGCGGCACCCCCTGAGACCGCCCGTGCGGCCCGGGCCGGGGCCGCACGGGCCGGAACGGCCGGCGGGGTGGCGACGGGTGGGCGCCCGGCCGGTTTGACGGTTCCTTTAAGGTTCGGGAATGCGAGATTTCGGGGCGGGACTGCGGTTCCTGTTCAACGGGCAGCGGTGGGTGGCGCGGCACGGCCGCTGGTGGGGCTTCGGGATGATCCCGGCGCTGATCGCCCTGGTCGGCTACGTGGCCGTGCTGGCGGTGCTGATCGTCTACGCGGGCGACCTGGCCGCCTGGGCGACGCCGTTCGCGGACGGCTGGAGCGAACCGTGGCGCGACGTCGTGCGCACGGTCCTCGCCGTGGTGGCGGTCGGCGCGGGCGGACTGCTGGCGATGCTGACCTTCACGGCGGTGACGCTGCTGATCGGCGAACCGTTCTACGAGTCGCTGTCGGCGAAGGTCGAGGAGACCGAGGGCGGCGGCCCGCCGGAACCGGACGTCCCGCTCTGGCGGCAGCTGTGGACCGCCGCCCGGGACAGCCTCGCGGTGCTGCTGCGGGCGGCCGCGTTCGGGATCGTGCTGTTCCTGTGCGGGTTCGTCCCGGTGCTCGGGCAGACCGTCGTCCCGGTGGTGGCGCTCTGCGTCTCCGGCTTCTACCTGGCCGCCGAACTGACCGGCACGCCGCTGCAGAAGCGCGGCCTGACCCAGAAGCAGCGGCTGCGGCTGCTGCGCTCCCGGCTGCCGATGACGCTCGGCTTCGGCGCCGGCCTGGCCCTGCTGTTCCTGGTCCCGGTCGTGACGGTGCTGGCGATGCCCGGCGCGGTGGCCGGCGCGACCCTGCTGGCCCGCGAACTCGCCCCGTACGAGCCCGAGGACGCGCCGGACCCGGAGCCCGCGGACGACGACCCGGAGCCGGCCCACGACGACCGGCCGCCGTACGGGCAGCCGCCGTATGGGCAGCCGTCGGGCGGGCAGCACCCCTACGGCCAGAACCCGTACGGCCAGAACCCGTACGGCCAGAACCCCTACGACCAGCAGCCCGACGGCCGGAACCCGTACGCCACTGACCCGCAGGTGTGACGTCCGGCGTCCGGACCGGTCGCCTACGGTGACGGCGATTTGACGTAGCGTCACGGCCTGCGCGATAACGTCCCCATGGCCGTATCCGTGGACGCCGCCCCGCGCGGCATCGATCTCGGCGACCCCGCGTTCTGGCGGCTCCCCGAGGAGGCGCGGGCGGTGGCGTTCGCCCGCCTGCGCGAGCGCCCCGGCCCGGTCGGGTTCACCGACCGGGCGACGGGGCGGCGCTGCTGGGCGCTGGTCCGGCACGCCGACGTGGCGGCGGCCAGCCGGGCGCCGGAGGTGTACCTGGCGGGGCAGGGGCCGTCCCGCTGGGTGACGCGGGCGCTGTTTGGCGACTCGCTGCTCGACCTGGACGACCCGCGGCACGCCGAACTGCGCCGGACGGTCGGCCGGGCGTTCCCGCCCCGGCCCGCCGCCGACGCCGAGCGGGACCTTTGGGCCCTCGCCGCCGAACTGGTCGACCGGGTGGAACGGGAGCGCCCGACCGACTTCGTGGCCGCCGTCGCCGCCGAGTTCCCGCACCGGGCGCTCTGCGCCCTGCTCGGCCTGCCGCCCGAACGCCTGCACCGGACCGCGGCGCCCACCGGGGGCGACGGCCCGCGGGCCCGGCTGGCCCTCCGGCTGGCGGTCTCCGCCACCGTCCGCGAACGCCGCCGCCGGCCGACCGGCGACCTGCTCTCCGCACTGGCCGCCCCCGCCCCGGACGGCCGCGGCCCCGGCACCCGCGAACTGGCCGCCTTCTGCTCCCTGCTGCTGACCCACGGCGCCCGGACCACCCGCGACGCGCTCACCCGCGGCCTGCACCTGCTCACCGCCAACCCCGCCCAGCGCGCCCTGCTGCTCGCCGACCCGGACGCGCACCTGGGCGGCGCGGTGGAGGAGATCGCCCGCTGCGCCGCCCCGTTCGCCCGCTCCCACCGCACCGTCGCCGTCGACCACCGGCTGTCCGGCATCCGCCTCGCCGCGGGCGACCGGGTGCTGCTCTGCCACGGCTCCGCCAACCGCGACGAAGCGGTCTTCGCCGCCCCCGACACCTTCGACATCACCCGCTCGCCCAACCCCCACCTCGGCTTCGGCGGCGGCGGCCCGCACTTCTGCCTCGGCGCCCACCTGGCCCGCCGGCACCTGCGGATCCTGCTGCGCGAACTGCTCACCCGCCTCCCGGAGATCCGCGCCACCACCGCTCCCTCCGGGGCCGGGCTGGGGTTCACCTTCTGACGCCCCGGCGGCGACGGACGAGGGGCGGCCACCACACACCGCGGTGGCCGCCCCTCGTCCGTCGGTGCCGGGGTCAGGACGGGTGGCTGCCCACCGCGTCGCGGACCTCCGCGCCCAGGACGCTGTTGGCGCGGGCGCAGTGGGCGCAGCAGAAGAAGCGGCCGGCGACCTCGACGCCGTGGCCGACGATGCGGACGGTGCACTGCTCGCAGCGCGGGGCGAGCTTCTCCATCGCGCACTCGAAGCTGTCGAAGACGTAGGTGTCGCCGGTGATCGTCTTGATCTCGAAGGACAGCCAGTAGTCGTTCTGGCACACCACGCAGACCGCCATGTCGGGGCTCCTCTCGTCGAACGGGTTCACCGCCGAGTCTTGGCCCGGGAGGGGCGGGCGGCAATCGGCGGCGGTCCGAACGGAGAAAAGCGGAGGAAGCGGGAGGAAAAGGAGAGGGGCCGTCCGATAATGGGCAGCAGGGTCCGGTGTGCAGCCGAGGAGGCCGAGATGATCATCCGAATCTGGGAGGCGCAGGTCGCCCCGGACCGGGCCGAGGACTTCTGCGCCAGGCTCGCCTCGACCGTGCTGCCCGGCCTCGGCCGGTGGGACGGCTTCCTCGGCGGCGAACTGCTCCGGGCCTGCGCGGACGGGGACCACCGGGTGCAGATGATCACCCGCTGGCGGGACGAGGAGGCCCTGCGGGCGTACGCGGGCCCGATGTGGCGGTTCCGGCCGGTCTGGTCGGAGGGCGAGCTGAACGAACTGGAGCACCCGCCGACGGTGGTGCACTTCCACTCGCTGCGCCGGATCGAGCACGTCCCCGGGAAGCCCGCGGCCGCGGCCTGAACGGGCGCCGGGACTCAGCCGACGGGGATGCCGGTGTCGGCCTTCACCTGCTTCATCGTCAGGTGCGAGTGCACCTGCGCGATGCCCGGCAGGCCGGAGAGCACGTCGGTGACGAAGCGCTCGTACGCGGCGAGGTCGGCCACCGCGACCCGCAGCAGGTAGTCCGGGTCGCCGAACAGGCGGTGCGCCTCGACCACCTCCGGCAGTTCGGCGACCCGGCGCTCGAACTCGGCGACGGTGGCCCGGTCCTCGTGGCGCATCACCACCGTGACGAAGGGCTGGAAGCCGCGGCCGACGGCGGTCGGGTCGAGCCGGGCGCGGTAGCCGCGGATCACGCCCTGCTGCTCCAGGTGCCGGACCCGGCGCAGGCACGGGGACGGCGTCAGGCCGACCCGGTCGGCCAGGTCGGCGTTGCTGATCCGGCCGTCCTGCTGGAGCTCGTGGAGGATTCTGCGGTCAAGGCGGTCCATGGCGCAACATTCTGCCAGAGCGGGGCGTTGACCAGCGAAAACGGGACATCGGCTGCCAACGGTGGACGGCTAGCGTCCAGGGGTTGAGATTTCCGCCCCTCCCCGGGGCCGTCCCGAAGGTGCCCATGGACCCGCACGCCCTGCTGCTCTTCCTCGGCGTCGACGTGCTGCTGGTCTGCACGCCCGGCCCCGACTGGCTGTACATCGCCGCCCGCGGCCTCGGCCAGGGGCGGCGCGCCGCGCTCACCGCCGTCACCGGCGTCTGCGCGGGCTACGCCGTGCACACCCTGCTCTCCGCCGCCGGACTGGCCGCCGCGCTGCGGGCCGTCCCCGCCCTGCTGCCCGTCCTGCGGCTGGCGGGCGCCGGCTACCTGGTGCTGCTCGCCGCGGGCATGCTGCTGGCCCTGCGCCGAGGCGACGGCGGCCGGGCGCTGGCCGCGGCCCGGCCGCAGCCCGTGCGGACGGTGCTGCGGCAGTCCCTGCTGACCGCGCTGCTCAACCCGAAGGGCCTGCTGCTCTACCTGTCGCTGGTCCCGCAGTTCGTCACCCCGGACGGCCCCCTCCCGGTCGGCGGCCAGGTCGCGGCCCTCGGCGCGGTCAACGTGCTGTGCTGCGCGGCCGTCTACTCGGCGGTGGCCCTGGGCGCGGCCCGCCTCGGCCACCGCTTCGGCGCCACCCCGGCCGCGGCCCGCCGCCTCTCGGCGGTCTCGGCGGTCCTGCTGCTGGCGGTCGCGGGGGTGACGGCGACGGCGTGAACACATGTCCCAACTGCCGTGCCAGGTGTACGTTCTGACTGTCCGCCGGGAGCGGACCGGACGGGCGGGGGGCGATGGAGAACAGCAACAGGATCGAGGGCGGCGCCTTCCACGGGCCGGTCGTCCAGGCCGGCGAGGCCACCGTCATCCAGTTCGCTCCCCAGCCGCCGCCGCCCCGGCGGTACCGGGCGCGGTGGATCGCGGCGGTACTGACGGCGGCCCTGCTCGGTGGCGTCGGGGTCTACCTGCACGCCGTCGCGCAGGACAAGGGGCACCGGGCTCCGGCGGCCGTGGTCACGCCCGGCCCGGCGCCCGCGGTGTCCACCCCGGCGGGCGAGCGGATCGACAACGGCGGGGGCTGGGGCCCGGACCGGCCCACCTTCCTGATGTCGTCCCCGGCCGCCTACCCGGTGTTCAACTCCATCACCGACGACCCGGTCCAGGGCGACGAGCGCAACTTCGTCCAGTGCCGGGACAAGCAGTCGGACGCGAAGTTCGGCGAGCAGATGGTGGCCGTCGACGGTCACACCTACCAGGTGTACCTGTTCTACGACAACGCCGTCGCCGCGAACCTCGACTCGATGGCCTCGCCGACCGAGAACGCCCACCGGAATCCGGCGGCGGAGCTGCAGAACGCCCGGGCGCACGTCGAACTGCCCGCCGAGCCGCTGTACAACCCGGGGCTGACCGGCCACCTGACGGCGGACAACGCCCAGGAGGTCTGGGACTCCTGCGACTTCTTCGCCGCCCGCAAGGTCCTGCTGCGCTACGTGCCGGGCTCGGCCCGGCTGGTGACGGTGCACACGCCCGACGCCGGGGTGCCGATGAACGGCGGCGGGGCCGGGCTCGCGGACGGGACGGGGGCGCCGATCGGGGAGCAGCAGGACGGGGTCGTCGGGCAGGACGCCGGCTACCTGCTGTTCGACGTGACGGTGAAACTGTCCTGAGCGGGCGTCAGGGCAGGGCCGTCGCGGTGTCGTGGGCGGCGATCGCGGCGCGCAGGGTGAGCAGGTCGGCGCCGCGGACGGCGTCGAGGCCGGTGAGGTCGGCGGTGCGGCGCAGGCGGTAGTCGACGGTGTTGGGGTGGATCTGGAGGCGGGTGGCGGTGCGGCGGCGGTCGAGGCCGCAGGCGAGGAACGCCCGCAGGGTGGTGAGGAGTTCGGGGCGGCCGGCGAGCGGGGCGAGCAGGGCGGCGAGGGCTTCGCGGGCCGGGCCGGGGCGGCTGAGCTGGTACTCGACCAGGACGTCGTCGAGCAGGTGCGGGCCGGGGCCGCGGCCGGTGGCCTCGGCGACCTGGCGGACGTCGGCGGCCAGCCGGGCGGCCCCGGCGACCTCCTCGGGGGCGGCGGTGGCGGCCCCGGCGGTGAGGTCGGCGCCGCAGGCGCGGGCGAGGCGGTCGAGCAGGGCGGCCAGCGCGGTGCGGTCGGGGGCCGGGTCGGGGGAGTCGTCGGGAAGCAGCACCGGCCCGCCGTCGGCGGCCAGCGAGGCCAGCGGCACCCCGTCCGTGTGGCGCTCCAACTCGGTGCGCAGGCGCCTGAGTTTGCGGCGGGCGACGACCGAGCGGTTGACGCCGGGGCGGGACTCGTCGGGGTGCGGGCCGATCGCCAGCGAGAGCACCAGGTAGCGGGCGGGCAGCCGGATGCCGGCCCGGTCGGCGGCGGCCCGCGGGTCGCCGCCCTCCAGCAGGCGGGAGAGCAGGGCCTGCCGGGAGACCTGCTCGTCGCCGAGCGCGGTCTGCCGCTCCTGCACGTACCCGGCGGCGACCGCGCAGCTGACCACCCGCAGGTAGCCGAGCAGCCGGTCCTGGGCGGTGGCGACGTCGGGCAGGTCGGCGGGGTCGGCCTCGGCCAGCAGGCGGGCCGCGCAGAGCTGGGCGCCCAGGTGGTAGGCGCCGACCACGGACTCCAGCGGCACGCCCTCGTCGGCGCGGCGGGCCGAGGACTCGCGGATCCGGGCGAGTTCGGCCTCGCCGGGCAGCACGCCGGTGCGCATCACCTCGACGAACGCCCGGATGCCGCGCTCGACCTGACGGGTGATCTCGCCGCGCAACTGCTCGGGCGGCAGCGCGTGGTAGGCCGGGAGCCGGTCCAGCAGCCGGACCATCACCTCGGCGGCCAGCACGGGCGCCAGCGCGAGCAGCCGCAGGTGGACCGGGCGGCCGCCGAACCGGGGCCCGCCGACGGCGAGTTCGCCGGAGGGCCCGGCGTTGGACGCGGTCACAATCCACCTCGCGAATCTCTGGGCGACGGCCCGGCGACGGGGCCGGGCGGCGCGGTCATCATGGTTCCCCGGAGGTTACCTACCCGTAGGTAACTCCCGCGATCCCCCACCGTCGTCCAGGTCGCGCCACCGCCCCCACGCAGAAACGGGAACCGCCATGAACCGAGCCGCCCGGCTGATCGCCACCGCCCTCGCCGCCGCCGCCCTCGCCACCGCAGCCCCCGTCGCCGCCACCACCGCGACGGCCGCCACCACCGCGGCCGACCCGTTCTACCGCTACGACGGCAGCACCCCGCTGTCCTCGATCGCACCCGGCACCGTGCTCAAGACTCGCACCCTCTCCTACCACCTGCTCGGCCTGCCCACCCCCGTGCAGGCCGTCCAACTGCTGTTCCGCACCACCGACGCGCAGGGCCGCCCCAGCGCGGGCGTCACCACCGTGGTGCGCGGGCTGGGCAGCGACGGCAGCAGGGCGGTCTCCTACCAGTCCTTCTACGACTCGCTGAACCCCGAGCACGCCCCCTCCCGGGCGGTGGCCGGCGACGTCAGCCTGGGCGGCGCGATCGCCAACGCCGAGGCGCTGTTCGTCGTCCCGTTCGTGCTCCAGGGCTACGACGTGGTCATCCCCGACACCGAGGGGCAGACCGCGGACTTCGCCGCCGGACCCGAGTACGGCACCACCACGCTGGACTCGATCCGGGCCGCCTCCGCCTCCACCGCCACCGGGATGGACGCCGACACCCGGTTCGGCCTGCTCGGCTACTCCGGCGGCGCGATCGCCACCAACTGGGCCGCCGCCCTCGCCCCCGGCTACGCCCCCGACGTCAACCGCCGCCTGGTCGGCTTCGCCGAGGGCGGCCTGCTGGTCGACCCCGCGCACAACCTCAAGTACGTGGCCGGGGGCGTGGTGTGGCCCGGCGTCATCCCGATGGCGATCACCGGCGTGGCCCGCGCCTACGGCTTCGACCTGCAGCCCTACCTGAGCGACTACGGCAAGCAGGTGTTCGCCAAGATGCAGGACGCCTCGATCGTCAACGCGCTCGGCCAGTACCCCGGCCTGACCTGGCAGAAGCTCGCCAAGCCCGCCTACGCCGACCCGAACTCGATCCCCGAGTACCTGGACGCCGTCAACAAGGTCAACCTCGGCTCGGCCGCCACCCCCACCGTCCCCGGCTACCTCGCCCAGGGCAACGGCGGCGTCCTCGAGGGCACCTTCAGCAACATCTCCGGCATCGGCACCGGCGACGGCGTGATGGTGGCCGGCGACGTCCGGGCGCTGGCCCGGCAGTACTGCGCCACCGGCAACGGCAGCATCAAGTACCAGCAGTACGACCTGCTCAGCCACCTCGGCGCGGCCGTCCCGTGGGCGCCCACCGCGGTGCTCTACCTGAACGACCGGTTCGCCGGGAAGGCCGCCCCGTCCGACTGCGGCCGCATCCCGGCCGGCAACTCGCTCGCCCCCGAGCGGCCCGCCCCGGCCGGGAGGTGAGCCGCCGGGCCGGGGCGGTCGTCACGTCCAGGCGACGGCGACGACCACCTCGGCCGCGGTGAGCGAGGCCACCGTGAAGAACGGCCACGCCCTCCGGTTGCGGACGCCGGCCACGGCCACCGCCGCGATCAGCACGTCCAGCGCCAGCTTGACGGCCATCTTCGGGTCCGACACCGGCAGGTCCAGGGCGTGCCGGACCGCGATCAGCCCGGCGCCGGTCACCAGCTGCACCACCGCGCTGGTCAGCACGTAGCCGCCGACCACCGGGTCCTTCCCGCGCAGCTGGTAGAAGATCCCGCCCAGGATCGCGGCGAAGCCGAACAGGTGGAAGACGAGGAGGACGTACCGCAGGATCTCCATGCCAGTGATCTCTCTCCAGAACCGGTGGACACTTTCCGGGACTGAGAGCGACCGGCGGCCGGATCCGTGACATCGAAGCCCCGGGCCGGCGGCGAGACGTGCGTCACACCACCGGCCCGGGGCCCCTTCGACGGACGGGCGGACGGGGCGTCAGAGGTCGCGCGGGTACAGCTTGGCGCCGCTGCGGATCCGCAGCGCCGCGACGACCTCGGTGACGCCGATCACCAGCAGGCCGCAGGCCGCCAGGATCGCCAGCGCGGTGATCGAGTGCGCGGGCCAGACCATCAGCACGACGCCCGCCAGCACGCTCAGACCGCCGACGAAACCCTGCCAGCCGCGGGCCGGCATCATCGGGTCCGAGGCCACCGCCGCCAGGTGCGTGATGCCGCGGAACAGCCAGCCGATCCCGATCCACAGCGCCAGCAGCAGCACCGACTGGGCCGCCGAACGGAAGCACAGCAGACCCAGCAGCACGCAGATCGCCCCGCTGACGAACGCCAGCACCCGCAGCGCCGTCGAGGCGTGCGTGCCGAACGCGCCGACCAGCTGCACCACGCCGATCACCAGCAGGTACAGGCCGAACAGCACGCCGATCACCCACAGCGTCTGCTTCGGCCACACCAGCACCACGATCCCCAGCGCCAGCGAGATCAGCCCGCCCGCCAGCACCGCCTGCCAGGCCAGCCGGGCCAGTTGCTGGAACGGCCCGGGCAGGTCGTTGCGGGAGTCGATCCGGTACGGGGCACTCATGGCTCCTCCGAGGGGACGGGACGGAACGGACGGGACACCCACCAGCCTCCGCGCCCCACCACCCCCGGGGCGCGGCAGGCTCCGCCGGACGGACGAACGGACCGCCCCGCCCGCACCCGGATCCGATACCGTCCGTTCACCCACGCGTCCTGACGGGCCGTCTACCATCTGACGCTATGACGGACCAGGGGCGGGGGAGCCCGGAGGACGGGGCGGGGACGGGGACGGGGACGGAAGAAACCGGGCCGGAGGTGGGAACGGAGCCGGAAGCGGTCGAGCCGGAAGCGGGAACGGCCGGGCCGGGCACGGAAGGGGCCGGGCCGGAGACGGAAGAGGCCGGGCCGGGCGGGCACTACATCGTGTGCGGCGGCAACTCGCTCGCGCACCGGCTGATCCTGGAGCTCACCGAGCAGTACGAGGTGCCGGTCGTCGCCGTGGTGCCCGACCGGTCCCGGGAGCACGGGCCGGCGATCGCCCAGATACCCGGCGTGACGGCCGTGCTGGAGTACTCCGCGGTGACCGGGGAGGCGCTCGGCGCGGCCCGGATCGAGCAGGCCCGCGGCATCGCGCTGATGGACGGCACCGACCAGGAGAACATCCACGCCGCGCTCGCCGCCGAGAACCGCAACCCCGGCGTCCGGATCGTGCTGCGGATCTTCAACCAGCGCCTCGGCGAGCACCTGGAGAAACTGCTCCCCAACTGCGCCGCGCTCTCCGGCTCCGCCACCGCCGCGCCCGCCTTCGCCAACGGCGCCCTGAGCCGCCCGCACACCGTCGACGTCGGCGGGCGGCAGCTGTACGTCGCCTACGACGCCGACATCCGCCCCAGCCAGATCTGCCTGGTCGCCGACCGGATCGACCGCCAGGACCTCGGCCGGCTCCGGCTGCTGCCGGAGACCGGCGGCCGGGCCGCCGACTTCATCCGGATCGCCGAACTCCTGGGCGGCGGCGAAGCGTTGGGCCCGGTCGCCCGGCCCGACCCGGCGCTCGACCACGGCCCCGGCGGCCTGGCCGCGCTGCAGAGCCTGGACACCGAACCGCCGCTGCGCCAGCCGCTGCGCAAGCGGCTCAAGTGGTGGCTGCTCGACAGCCTCAAGTACTTCACCAACACCCGGCTGCGGATGATCCTGATCACCGCGTTCGCGGCGATCGTGATCGGCGGCGCGGTACTGGCCACCCACACCACGCACTCCGGCGGGATCGGCTGGACGGTGTACTTCACGCTGCTCGACGCCGCCGGCGCGGTGCAGCCCGACGTCCCCGGCCAGCAGGTGCTCGGCGACTCCTGGGCCCGGGCCGCCCAGGTGCTGATCACCTTCTGCGGCATCACCTTCGTCCCCGTCGCCACCGCCATCGTGGTCGAGGCGCTGGCCAGCGGTCGCCGCGGGCTGCCCCGCCCGCCCGGTGCCCGCACCCGGGACCACGTCATCGTGGTCGGCCTCGGCAACGTCGGCACCCGGGTCGCCGCCCTGGTGCACGCCACCGGCCTGCCCGTGGTCTGCCTGGAGCGCGACCCGCAGGCCCGCGGCATCGCGGCCGCCCGCGCCCTGGGCATCCCGGTGCTGATCGGCGAGGGCCCGCTGGAGGCCCAGCTCAAGCAGGCCCGGGTCAAGCACGCCCGGGCCGTGGTCGCCGTCACCTCCGACGACGCCGCCAACCTGGAAGCCGCCCTGGAGGCCCGCGCCGTCCGCCCCGAAGTCCGGATCGTGGTGCGGCTGTTCGACGACGACTTCGCCCACCACGTGTACGCCACACTGGGCAACGTCGCCTCCCGCTCGGTCTCCTACCTGGCCGCGCCCGCCTTCGCCGCCGCCCTGATGGGGCGCGAAGTGCTCGGCACCCTCTCGGTCTTCCGCCACGTCCTGCTGATCGCCGAACTCGCCGTCGAGGAGGGCTCCGCGCTGGACGGCCGCAACACCGGCGACCTGGAGGGCCCCGGCGGCGTCCGGGTGCTCGCCGTCCGGCTGCACCGGCGACCCCACGACTACCAGTGGAACTTCGCCGACCGCTCCCGGCGGCTCGCCCCCGGCGACCGGGTGGTGGTCGCCGCCACCCGGTCCGGACTCGCCCGGGTGATCCAGTGATCCGGCGATCCGGTGATCCGGTGATCCGGCGATCCGGTGATCCGGTGATCCAGTGACCGCCCGAAGCGGCGGTGCGGCCCGGGCGCGGTGTGTACAGTGACGGATCGTCCGACGACGGAGCGGGGGCCGTGACGGCGCCGACGGGGGGACGTCCGCGCCGCAACTCCCCACTCCCCACCGATCGGTGACGTGCCGTCAGGGGCGGGCGGGGGGATCCGCGCCGATCCGGCCGCGCGCGCCGCGCCCACCCCGACGGAGCACCGATGATCCGCGCCGCCCTGCACGGCAACACCGGGATGATCCCGGCCTTCCTGGTCCTCGCCCTGCTGCTCGGCACCGCCGGCCACCTGGCGGCCCGGCGCCGCGGCCTGCCGCGCTGGGCCGTCCTGCTGCTCGCGGTCGCGCTGGCCGGGGAACTCGCCGTCACGCTCTACCCGACCGCCACCGGCGGCGGCGCCGCCCGGGTGTGCGCCTGGAGCGGCGACCCGTGGCTCGCCCTGCGCACCGAGCAGGGACGCCTCAACTTCCTGCTGTACCTGCCGATCGGCCTGTTCGCGGTGCCCGCCCTCGGCCGGCCGCTGGCCGCCGCCGGCGGTGTGCTCGCGCTGGGCGCCGCCACCGAGACCGCCCAGGGCATGCTGCCCTCGATCGGCCGGGCCTGCGACAGCGGCGACTTCGCCTGCAACGCGGCCGGCGGCCTGCTCGGCGTCCTGCTCGGCTGCGCGGTGCTGCTGGCGCGGCGGCGCCGGATCGCCCCGGACCGGCGGGAGTGGCGGCTGACCGGCCTGCTGGCGGCCGCGGTGGGCGTCCCCGTCCTGCTGCTGCAGTCCGCGGTGCTGTCGCCGACGGTCGCCACCGGCGCGGTCGAGGCCGACGCGGAACAGCAGCGGCTGGCCCGGCAGGACGCCGCGCTGCTGTTCGGGCCGGACGCCCGGGTGATCCGCACCCAGCGCTTCCTGTCCCCCGGGGTCGACCAGTTGTCGGTCACCGTCGACCGAGGCTTCCTCACGGTGGACTGGCCCTCCGGACGGCTCCGCGACTTCGAGACCGTCTCCGCCGACCCGGGCGCCAGCCCGGGCGCCGAACCGCCCGCCGTCCCGGCCGAACAGGCCGCCGCGGCCGCGCGGGCCGTCCGCCCGGCCGCCGACGCCTTCGCCGCCCGCTGGCTGCCCGACCTCGCCCCCGGCACCGAACCCGCCGTCACCCCCGGCGGCGGGCAGGACGGCAGCCACCGCTTCACCTACGGCACCGGCCCGGGCGCGCCCGCACTGGACGTCGACTCGGCCGGCCGGCCGGTCCGGTTCGGCCTCCCGAACTGACCGGGGGCGGGGAGGCGCGGGGCGGTCCCGGTCCGGCCGGGGCCGTCGGCGGCGCCGCGTAGGGTGCCCGTGATCGCCCCGATAACCACCCGGAGGACCACCCAGTGGAGGGCCGCACCCCCATGCCGCAGCACCAGCCCGCCGACCGGTCGGCCGCCGCCGACCGGCTCGCCGACTCCCGGGACCTGGAGGCCGTCGCCCGCAGCCTCCACCGGCGCAACGCCGAACACCGCGGCGACTGGACGTTGGACGGCGGCGGGCTGGTCCGGGAACTCCGGTCCTGGCCGGCCGAACGCCGGGTACGACTGCTGGTCCGGCTGAGCGAGGCGCTGGAGGAGACGGCCGTGCACGCCCCGCCGGAGTGCCGGGGCCTGGCCGCGCTCAACGTGCTGCTGGCCCAAGGGCTCTCGGCCCAGCAGCTGGCACCCTGGCGGGAACCGCTCCTGGCCGAGGCGGCCGGACGGCTGGCCCTCTGGGAGGGCTGGCGACTGACCGCCCTGGTGGAGACCGAACTGGCCGCCGGGCGGCACCTGCCCGACGCGGTGGTGGCGGCCGTCCGGCGCTCGGCCGTCCTGGCCTCCGACCCGGCCGAACTCCCTTCGCTGGCACGTCAGTTCACCGAACCGCCGGTCAACCCGGGCGAACCGTGGGCGGACCGGGCGCTCGCCGACCTGGCCGCCGGCGGGCCCGGAGCCCGGGCCCGCCGGCGGGAACTGCTGGCCCACGCCGCCACCGCCACCGGGGCCAGGCCCACCGCGAAATGGCTGCGGGCCGGACAGCCGCTGGTGGACGCCGTCGGGCCGGAACGGCTGCGCACGGCCGCCGCGGAGTGGTTCGCCCTGACTGGTGAGCCGCGACGCGACGCGGCCGCGTCCTTCCACCGCTCCGGCCCGGCCCTGCACGACCCCGACCCGTTCAACTGGCGCGTCCTGCAAGGGCTCGCCGCCCTCCTCACCCTCACCCCACCGCACCCCGACACCGCCCGGGCCCTCGCCACCCTGGCCGGGACCGCCCTGATCCACTGCCGCGGCCTCGGCCCGCGCTCCCCCCGGACCGCCGCGGCCGCCATCCGCGCCCTCACCACCCTCGGCGGAGCGGACGCCCGCACCGAACTGGAACGCCTGGCCGGAACGCTCACCCACAAGCCGACCCTGAAGGCGATCACCACCGCCCTCACCACCTGGAACAGCTGACCCCCCACCACCAGAACCCCGCAGGAGCCCCCACCGACACCCCTGCGGGGTTGTGCCCCTGCGGGGCTTTCCCCTGCGGGGTTGTGCCCCTGCTGATGCGGCTCGCTGAAACTTCTCACCCCGTGCTCGGGTGTTCCTCGGACCTGCTCACGTGGTTCCCCACCCTGTGGGGCGCTGTTCCGTGGCTGTCCACGGGGCGAGTCTGTACGCCGAAAGCCGTAACTATCCGCATACGATTTGGTGCGCAGAGTGACAAAGCGCTGTCGCTGGCGTGCCGGGCGGACGTGACTCCCCGAAGCCGGGACCCGGCATGCGATCCGCAAGGAGGGGCCCCGCCCCACCGCAGGAAAGGAATGCCATGAGCACCACCGAAGAGCAGGCCGCCGAAGCCTTCCAGTCCGCGCCCCCGATCATCCTGGCCCCCGGGCCGCGCAAGACCGACCGCATCCCGCCCCCGCCGAACGACGTCTGGGAACTTCCCTACGGCACCGCCTGGGTCTACCACGGCGAGGGCAACGGCCAGCTCACCCGTCCGGTCCTGATCGCGGACGGCTTCAGCACCGGCCCCACCGACCTCGGCCTCACCTGGGAACTGCTTGAGTACGGCCCGTTCCCGCTGCTGAGCGAGCTCCGCCGCCGGGGCCGCGACGTCGTCCTCATCGGCTACCACGAGCGCAGCGCCTCGATCCTGCAGAACGCCGAGGCGGTGATGAAAGCCGTCACCACGGCGATCGACCGCCGCAGCGGCGAGCACCCGCTGGTCGTCGGCGGTTTCAGCATGGGCGGCCTGGTCACCCGCTACGCCCTCGCCAAGTTGGAGACGGACGGCGTCGAGCACCAGGCGCAGCTGTACTTCTCCTGGGACAGCCCGCACACCGGCGCCTGGATCCCCATCGCCCTCCAGGCGTTCGCGCACTACATCAAGAAGCTCCACCCGGGCTTCTCGGACCAGATCAACAGCCCGGCCGCCCAGGAGCTGCTGTGCCAGCACATCGCGAACTGGGACGACAAGCCCGCCACCAGTGAGCGGCGCCTGGCGTTCCTGCGCGCGCTGGAGGAAGTCGGCAGCTGGCCCCAGTCGAGGCAGCTGCGGCTGGTGGCCCTCGCCAACGCTCCCGCCACCGGCGAGGGCAACGGCATCGCGCCCGGGAACGAAGCCGTCACGGGCAAGGGACTGGCCGTCGCCGGCACCGAACTGCGCACCCAGTCCGAGGGCGAGGACCAACTGGTCGCCAAGCTCCGGGTCCTCACCACTTCCAGCCGCGAGGTCCGCACCAGCGGCCTGCCCGACATCGACGGCGCACCCGGCGGCACCCTGCCCGGTTTCGGCATCCTCGCCGACGCGCTGAACGAGGTCGCGGGCTTCGGCGTCGTCAACCCGATCCGCGAGCACTGCTTCGTCCCGGCCGTCAGCGCCGTCTCCGTGCGGGAGCCGGCCACCCACGACGACCTCTACACCCCGATCGGCGATGACGAGCTGGAGGAAGCGCCTTTCCACGCCGTCAAGTTCGCCTCCCAGAGCGAGACGCACACCCTGGTCACCGAGGAACTCTCCACCTGGCTCCTGGACCAACTGCCGTAAAACCGCGGCGATCCGAGCCCGGCCGCCTCGACCGCGCACCGCCCGCCATCGCGGGCAACGGCCGGCGCCCTGCACCGTACGCGCCCAACGGCCCCCGGATACCCCCGGCAACCGCGGTGCCCGCTGAAACTCCCCACTCAGTTCAACGCTGCACTGAGTGGGGAACCGCGAGCAGCCCCGGCCGTTTTCCGAGATCCTCATCACTGCGGGGTTGTGCCCTGCGGGGTTGTGCCCCTGTGGGGCTTTCCCCTGCGGGGTTACTTGTTGGTGAAGGAGGCCGGGCGCTTCTCGGCGAAGGCGGTCATGCCCTCCTTCTGGTCGGCGGTGGCGAAGGCGGCGTGGAAGAGGCGGCGTTCGAAGCGGACGCCCTCGGCGAGGGTGGTTTCGAAGGCGCGGTTGACGGATTCCTTCATCATGACGGCGGCGGGGAGGGACATCGCGGCGACCTTCTCGGCGGTGGCGAGGGCCTCGGGGAGGAGTTGGTCGGCGGGGACGATCCGGGAGACCAGGCCGGCTCGTTCGGCCTCTTCGGCGCCCATGGTGCGGCCGGTCAGGCACAGGTCCATGGCCTTGGCCTTGCCGACGGCGCGGGTCAGGCGCTGGGAGCCGCCGATGCCGGGGATGACGCCGAGGGTGATCTCGGGCTGGCCGAACTTCGCGGTGTCGGCGGCGATCAGGATGTCGCAGAGCATCGCCAACTCGCAGCCGCCGCCGAGCGCGTAGCCCGCGACCGCGGCGATGACCGGCTTGCGCAGGCGGCCGAGTTCGTCCCAGGGGCCGAGCCAGTCGTCGAGGTAGACCTCGGGGAAGCGGTTGTCCTGCATCTCCTTGATGTCGGCGCCGGCGGCGAACGCCTTGGCGGAGCCGGTGATCACCAGGGCGCCGATCTCCGGGTCGCGGTCGAAGGACTTGGCGGCAGCCACCACCTCGTTCATGAGTTCGGTGCTGAGCGCGTTGAGCGCCTTGGGCCGGTTGAGGGTGATGATGCCGACCCGGCCCTTGCGGTCGACCAGGATCGTCTCGTACTCGGTCATCGCCGTTTCTTCCTCTCCACGCTGAGCGGAACCTCTGCCGCTGGATACGATCTCCGAACGCCGCGCCGGATGCCAGTCTCGACAGGCGAGACGATGGTCACCCCGGTGTCATCCGGCCAGGTGCAGGTCGCCGCTCTCGGGGGCGGCGAAGAAGCGGGCCACGTCGGCGGGGGTGACCTCGGCCAGGGTGGCGGGGGACCAGTGCGGGTCGCGGTCCTTGTCGACGACCTGGGCGCGGATGCCCTCGACCAGGTCGTGGTGGGCCAGGGCGGCGCAGGAGATCCGGTACTCCTGGTCGAGGGTGGCGGCCAGTGAGGGCAGGGTGCGGGCCCGGCGCAGCGCGGCCAGGGTCACCTTGAGCATGGTGGGGGACTTGGCGTGCAGTTGGACGGCGGCGTCCGCGGCGGCGGGCAGGCCGGTGGCGTGCAGGCGTTCCAGGATCTCCTCGACGCTGTCGGCGGCGTAGCAGTGGTCGATCCACTCGTGCTGCTCGGCGAGCGCGGAGGGCGGGGCGGGGGCGGCGAGTTCGGCGACGGCCTTGGCGGGGGTGTCGCCGGCGGCGAGGCGGTCGGTGAGGGCGGGCAGGGCGTCGGAGGGCAGGTAGTGGTCGGCGAAGCCGCAGTGCAGGGCGTCGCCGGCGGTCATGGTGGCGGCGGTGAGGGCGACGTGGGTGCCGAGTTCGCCGGGGGCGAGGGCGAGCAGCCGGCTGCCGCCGACGTCGGGGACCAGGCCGATCCGGGTCTCGGGCATGGCGACGGCCGAGCGTTCGGTGACGACCCGGATGCCGGCGTGTCCGGCGAGGCCGACGCCGCCGCCCATGGTGATGCCGTCCATCAGGGCGACGTACGGCTTGGGGTAGCGGGAGACGAGTTCGTTGAGCGGGTACTCGACCCGGAAGAAGGCCCGGCCGCCGGCGCCGCCGCGCTTGGCGTCGTCGTGGATGGCCCGGATGTCGGCGCCCGCGCACAGGCCGCGTTCGCCCGCGCCGTCGAGCAGGACGGCCGTCACGGTGTCGTCGGCGGCCCAGGCGTCCAGGGCGGCGCGGACGGTCTCCAGCATCGGGCGGGTGAGGGAGTTGAGGGCGCGCGGCCGGTTGAGGGTGATCCGGCCGAGCGGGCCGGCCCGCCCGATCAGCACGTCCGGCCCGCCCTGTGGGGTTCCCATCGCCGCCGCTCCCATCGCCACCGCTCCCGTCCGTCCGGAAAGTACGAAGATCCTCCGGTGCACCGTACCGGGCCCGCCGGGCAGGTCGGCGGGCCCGGGTGCGGCGGCGTTGGGGACGGGGCCGGTCAGCAGGGGTGCAGCGGGGTGGCGAGCAGCACGGGGGCGGCGGGGGCGGCGGGGCGCGGGGCGAAGCCGCACAGCATCACGGGGTGCGGGGCCGGCGGGGCGGCCTGGGCCTGGGGGACGGGCAGCAGCAGGTTGGCGGCGGCGAGCGCGGCTCCGCAGACCAGGGTGCGCAGCTTCATCATCGGGGGTTCCTCCGGGGAAGAGAGTTGTCCGCGAACGGTCGCGGTCCGCTCCTTCGGCGCCGGGCGTGGGAGGCCCGGCTCGGGGGCGGCCGCGGGGTTTTCGTCGGGTCAACTTCTAGTGGCGGAGGGGTTTGCAGCCCCGGAACCTCACCCGTTCGGCGGCGTGCTGCGGACGCGCCGTTGACGCTTCCGCAGCACGCCGGACGATCGGCCTGCTGTCAGGTCAGCCGATCGCCCCGTCGGCGGGTCAGCCGGTGATCCTCCCGGTGACCTCGCCGAACCCGACCCGCAGGCCCCCCGGCCCGGGGGCGGTGGCGGTGATGGACACCTCGTCGCCGTCCTCCAGGAAGGTGCGGCTGGTGCCGTCGGGCAGTTCGAGCGGCCGGGTGCCGTTCCAGGACAGTTCGATCAGGGAGCCGCGCTGCTCCGGCTCGGGGCCGGAGACCGTGCCGGAGCCGTACAGGTCGCCGGTGCGCAGGTTGGCGCCGTTGACGGTGAGGTGGGCGAGCTGCTGGGCGGCGGTCCAGTACATGCCGGCGAACGGCGGCCGGGAGACCGGGTGGCCGTTCAGCGAGACCTCCATCGCCAGGTCCAGGCCCCAGGGCTCGGCCTTGCGGTCGTCCAGGTAGGGCAGCGGTTCTACGTCGCGGGCCGGGGGCTCCACGCGGGCGTGCTCCAGCGCCTCCAGCGGCACCACCCAGGGGGCGACCGAGGTGGCGAAGGACTTGCCGAGGAACGGGCCGAGCGGCACGTACTCCCAGGCCTGGAGGTCGCGCGCGGACCAGTCGTTGAGCAGGCAGACGCCGAACACGTGCTCGGCGAAGCCGTCCAGCGCGACCGGGTGGCCCAGGCCGCTGGGCGTGCCGACCACGAAGGCGACCTCGGCCTCGATGTCCAGGCGCAGGGAGGGGCCGAAGCTCGGCGCGGCCTCGGCGGGGGCCTTGCGCTGGCCGTGCGGGCGGGCCACCGGGGTGCCGGAGACCACCACGGTGCCGGCCCGGCCGTGGTAGCCGATCGGCAGGTGCTTCCAGTTCGGGGTCAGCGGTTCCTGGCCCGGGCGGAAGATCTTCCCGAGGTTGGTGGCGTGGTGCTCGGAGGCGTAGAAGTCGACGTAGTCGGCGACCTCGAACGGCAGGTGCAGCCGGACGTCCGCCAGCGGCAGCAGGCAGGGCCCGACGGCGTCCCGGTGCGCCTCGTCGGTGAGCCAGGAGGTGAGCGCCGCGCGCACCGCCCGCCAGGTCGAACGGCCGGACGCCATCAGCGGGTTGAGGCTCTCCGCGTCCAGCAGCGCGGACGGCGCGCCGACCGCCCGGGCGGCCGCCCCGGCGTCCAGCACCAGGTCCCCGATCCGGACGCCGATCCGCCGCCGGCCGGGCCGGTCGGCGGCGGTGAACACGCCGTAGGGGAGGTTGTGGACGCCGTACGGGGAGTCGGCGGGCAGGTCGAGCCAGGTGGCGGTGGTGCTCAAGGGGTCTCCAGGAGGCCGAGTCGGGCGAGGTCTTCCAGCGGCTCGGTGATGCTACAGGTGCCGAACGAGGTGAAAGAGGCGCGGATGTCGAGGATCTGACGCTCCGTCAGCGACTCGACGGCGGTGGCCAGTCGGGCCCCGTCCCGTTCGGCGAGCAGCTCGACGGCCTGCTCCCGGCTCGGACTCCCGGCCGCCAGCAGCAGGTTGAGGAAGCCGTGGTGCTCGTAGCCGGTGCCCAGGTCGGTGTGCCGCACCGCGTGGTGCAGCCCCGCCGTGCACTTGTACGGCAGGGCGCGCTCGGCGCAGCCCCGCAGGAAGCCGGCCAGCTCGGTCACCGACGGGAAGGCGGCGTAACCGAGGCCGCCGGTACGGTACTTGGCGCGGTAGCGGGTGCCTGCCAGGGCGTCCAGGCCGTCCTCCAGCCGCTCCGAGCGGGGCAGTTCGACGGCCGCCCCGACGCCCTCGGGCAGCAGCGCGTCCAGTTCGGCGACCGCGGCCCGGACGTCCGGGCCCGGCGCGTACTCGACGGTGGCGACCCGCAGGCCGTCCGCGGCCTTCAGCGCCTCGGCCAGCCGACCCGGGCCGACCACCAGGCCGACCTCGAACTCCGGCTCCAGCTCCCGAAGTTCGGCCAGCAGGTCGACGGGGGCGAGCAGCGGGCCGACCGCCGCCGCGTACCGGGCGGCGCGGTGCGCCCGGTGCGCGGGGACGGCCTCGGCCAGCGGCAGGTCGCCGGGCGGGAAGACCGCCGCGTCGTCGAACAGCCCCCGGTACAGCTCGGGTACGTTCATCGCCTCGCCCAGGTCCACGCGTAGTTCGGGTCCTCGCTGGCGGTGGCGGCCTCGCCGAGCTCCAGCGGGCGGAAGGTGTCCACCATCACCGCCAGCTCGTCGAAGAACTCCACGCCGATCGAGCGCTCGTAGGCGCCCGGCTGCGGCCCGTGGGTGTGGCCGCCGGGGTGCAGCGAGATCGACCCCTGTCCGATGCCGGAGCCCTTGCGGGCCTCGTAGTCGCCGCCGCAGTAGAACATCACCTCGTCGCTGTCCACGTTCGCGTGGTAGTACGGCACGGGGATCGACAGCGGGTGGTAGTCCACCTTGCGCGGCACGAAGTTGCAGATCACGAAGTTGTTGCCCTCGAACACCTGGTGTGCCGGCGGCGGCTGGTGCACCCGCCCGGTGATCGGCTCGTAGTCCGCGATGTTGAACGCGTACGGGTACAGGCAGCCGTCCCAGCCCACCACGTCGAACGGGTGGTTCGGCACCGTGTAGCGGGTGCCGACCACGCCGCCCGGGCCGCGGTGCTTGACCAGCACGTCCACCTCGCCGCCCTCGACCAGCAGCGGGCCCTCGGGGCCGCGCAGGTCCCGCTCGCAGAACGGGGCGTGCTCCAGCAGCTGGCCGAACTTCGACAGGTAGCGCCGGGCCGGGGTGATGTGGCTGTTCGCCTCGATGCAGTAGGCGCGCAGCGGCTCGTCCCCGGTCGGCACCCAGCGGTGGGTGGTGGCCCGCGGGATCAGCACGTAGTCGCCCCGGCCGGCGGTGATCGTGCCGAACACCGTCTCCAGCACGGCCGTTCCGGACTCCACGTACACGCACTCGTCGCCGAGCCCGTTGCGGTACAGCGCGCTGGGCGCACCCGCCGCGACGTAGGAGATCCGGACGTCCGCGTTGCCGAGGACGAGCCGGCGGCCGGTGACGGCGTCCGCCGACTTCCACTCCTCGCCGGGGAACAGCTCGTGCAGCTTGAGGTGGCGGGGGAGCAGCGGGAGGTTGGCGGTGGTCGACTGGTCCGGCAGCTCCCACACCGCGGCGGCCGTCACCGCCGAGGGGATGTACCGGTGGTACAGCAGCGAGGAGTCCGAGGAGAAGCCCTCCTCGCCCATCAGCTCCTCGTAGTACAGGCCCCCCTCGGGGTGCGGTGCTGGGTGTGCCGCTTGGGCGGCACCGATCCCAGCTGCCGGTAGTACGCCATCGCCCTGTCTCTCCCTGTCGTCCGTGACTCTCCGTCAGAGGTTGCCGCGCCGGTCCTGCTCGCGCTCGATGGCCTCGAAGAGCGCCTTGAAGTTGCCCTTGCCGAAGCCCAGCGAACCGTGCCGCTCGATGAACTCGTAGAAGACGGTCGGCCGGTCGCCGATCGGCTTGGTGAAGATCTGCAGCAGGTAGCCGTCCTCGTCGCGGTCCACCAGGATGCCGCGCGACTGCAGCTCCTCGATCGGGGCCCGGACGTGGCCGATCCGCTCGCGCAGCTCCGGGTCCTCGTAGTACGAGTCCGGGGTGGAGAGGAACTCGACGCCGCGCGAGCGCAGCACGTCCACGGTGGTGAGGATGTCGTTGGTGGCCAGCGCCATGTGCTGGCAGCCCGGGCCGGTGTAGAACTCCAGGTACTCGTCGATCTGCGACTTCTTCTTCGCGACCGCCGGCTCGTTCAGCGGGAACTTCACCCGGTGGTTGCCGCTCGCCACGACCTTCGACATCAGCGCCGAGTAGTCGGTGGCGATGTCGTCGCCGACGAACTCCGCCATGTTCACGAAGCCCATCACCCGGTTGTAGAACGACACCCACTCGTCCATCCTGCCGAGCTCGACGTTGCCCACCGCGTGGTCCAGCGCCTGGAACAGCCGCTTCGGCGCGCCCTCGGGGCGGACCACCGTCGACTCGCGGGCGACGTAGCCGGGCAGGTACGGGCCGGTGTAGCGGGAGCGGTCGACCAGGGTGTGCCGGGTCTCGCCGTACGCGGCGATGGCCGCGCGGCGCACGGTGCCGTGCTCGTCCGAGACGTCGTTGGGCTCCTCCAGGACGGTGGCGCCCTGGGCGCGGGCGTGCGCGATGCACTTGTCCACGTCCGGGACCTCCATCGCCAGGTCGACCACGCCGTCGCCGTGCCGGCGGTGGTGGTCCAGCAGCGGGCTGTCCGGCGTCACGCCGCCCTCGATCACGAAGCGGCAGGAGCCCGAGCGCAGCACGAACGACTTGCGGTCGCGGCGGCCGGTCTCCGGGCCCGAGTAGGCGACCAGCTCCATGCCGAACACGGCCTGGTAGAACTGCGCCGTCTGGGTCGCGTTGCCGACCACGAAGACGACCGCGTCCTGCGCGGTCACCGGGAACGGGTCGGTCGAGGCGTCGTACTCCACCAGGCCCACCAGGGTGCGCAGCTGCTCGGCCGTCAGACCGCCTGCAGCTCCTCGGGGGTCAGTTCAACAGCGGCGTCGGCGGTCATGGGGCATTCCTCCACGTCGAGGTCGGTTGCGCAGAGCTTGCTCCTGCTCGGTGGGGTGGGCAACAGGTCCGATTCCGGCTGCTCCAATGTGTACAAGATGAGCAGCCGGACCGGGTCTGGGCTGTACGGATTGCTCAGTGCTCCACCCGATCGCCTCCCCGGCCGGGCGGGAAGTGCCGGACGAACCAGCCCGCCGCCAGCTCGGCGACCGCCTCCAGCGCGCCGGGCTCCTCGAACAGGTGGCCGGCGCCCGGGACGACCTGCAGGGCGCTCTCGCCGCCCAGCTCGGCCCGGGCCTGCCGGTTCCACTCCAGCACCTCCTGGTCCGCGCCGCCGACGATCAGCAGCGTCGGCACCGTCACCAGCGGCAGCCGGGCCGCCGCCAGGTCCGGCCGGCCGCCGCGGGCCACGATCGCCGCCGGGGCGCTGTCCGGCTCGGCCGCCGCCCACAGCGCCGCCGCCGCGCCGGTGCTCGCCCCGAACCAGCCGTACGGCAGGCCCGCCAGCGCCGGGTGGCGCAGCGCCTCCCGGGTCGCCCCGGCCAGCCGCCCGCCCAGCAGGCCCGGGTCGAACACCTTCCAGCGCTCGTCCGCCTCGCCGGGCGCCAGCAGGTCGAACAGCACGGTCGCCAGCCGCTCCCGGTGCAGGTGCGCGGCGACCGCGCGGCTGCGCGGGCTGCCCCGCCCCGAGCCGCTGCCGTGCGCGAACAGCACGACGCCCCGCGGGTGTTCGGGCACGGTGAGGTCGGCCGGGCCGGTGCCGAGCCGGAGTTCCCGCCCGGCGGCCCCGGCGGCCTCCGGCGGCCCGGCCCGGTCGAGCGCGGCCAGCACCTCGGCGTCCGTGGTCTGCCGGAAGTCCCGGTAGGACGCGCCGACCGCGGCGAACCCGTCCGGGGTGTCCACCGCCAGGTAGCCGTCCGCCGCGTCGCCCAGCTGCCGGGCCCAGCCGGGCGGGGCGACCGGCACCGCCAGCACCACCCGGGCGGCGCCGCGGGCCCGGACGATCCGGCAGGCCGCCCGTGCGGACGCGCCGGTCGCCACCCCGTCGTCCACCACCAGCACCGTCCGACCGGCCAGCGGCACCGGCGCCCGACCGCCCCGGTAGAGCGCCGCGCGCCGGGCCAGCTCGGACCGCTCCCGGGCCTCGGCCGCCGCGAACGCCTCCGGCGGGACGCCCACCGCGTCCACCACCTGCTGGTTCACCACCCGGGCGCCGTCCTCGCCCACCGCCCCCATCGCCACCTCGGGCTGCCCCGGCACCCCCACCTTGCGCACCACGCACACGTCCAGCTCCGCGCCCAGCGCGGCCGCCACCTCGGCGGCCACCGGTGCGCCGCCGCGCGGCAGCGCGACCACGACGGCGCCGCGCAGTTCGGGTGCCTCGGACAGCAGGGCCGCGGCGAGGCGACGGCCCGCGTCGGTCCGGTCGGTGAAGTGCATGGCGGGAACCTCTCCACCTCCCACGGTACGTCGGCACCGCCGGGGCCACGCCTGGGGTGGGAACGGCTGGTGGGAGCGGGGGAGGGCGGGGCGGTCGGCGGGGTGAGGGCGCGTGCGGGCAGGGGCGGTTGGCGTGCGGGGGAGGGGCGAGGTCGGGGGGTGCGTCGGCACCGCCGGGGCGACGGCTGGGGTGGGAGCGGCTGGTGGGAGCGGGGGAGGGCGGGGCGGTCGGCGGGGTGAGGGCGCGTGCGGGCAGGGGCGGTTGGCGTGCGGGGGAGGGGTGAGGTCGGGGGGTGCGTCGGCACCGCCGGGGCGACGGCTGGGGTGGGAGCGGCTGATGAGGACGGGGAGGGACCGGGGCGGAGGGTTTGTCGGCGTCGGGGCCGTGCCCTGGGTGGGAACGGCCGGTGAGGGCGGTCGGCGGGGTCAGGGCGCGTGCGGGCAGGGGCGGTTGCCGGTGCGGGGCGGGCATGCCCGTGGGTGCGGGGTGGCTGTCTCAGCGCCGGGGGGCGCGGACGCCGGCGGCGTGCAGGCGGGCTTCGGTGAGTTCGGTCAGGCGGGCCGCGGCGGGGGCCTGGGTGGTGCGGTGGCGGTTGACCAGGTCGTACTGGGCGGCGGATCCGGTCCAGGCCCGCAGGCCGTCCCGGCTGCCGGTGCGGGCGGCGCGGGCCAGGTGGTGGGCGGCCATGGCGTCGGCGAGTTCCGCCAGCCGCGGGTCGTCCGGCTCCCAGGTCTCCGCCTCCCGGCCGCGCCGGGCCAGTTCGACGTACTCGGGGTCGTCGAAGCGGTCGGCGAGCTGGGCGAGGAAGTCGTCGAAGCCCCGGGGCAGCAGGGCCCGGGCCAGGACCAGGGCCTCGCGCTGCGCGGCCACGTAGGCGGGGTCGAAGCCCAGGTCGCGGATCCGCCGCAGGACGGCGCAGGCCCGGTCGGGGAGCATGGCCCGGTCGCCGTCGGCGAGCCGGTGCAGGGTCGCGCGCCGGTCCGTCAGCTCCTCGATCCGTTCGGTGAGCCGCCGTTCGACGTCGGCCAGCGCGGCGCCGAAGTCCTCGGTGTCGGCGTCCAGCAGTCCGCCGGCCTCGGCCAGCGGCACCCCCGCGGCGGCCAGTGTCCGCACCTGCACCAGCCGCAGCAGTTCCTCGGAGCCGTACCGCCGGTAGCCGGAGGCGTCGCGGGGCGGTTCGGCGACCAGGCCGAGCCGGTGGTAGTGCCGCACCGTCTTCACCGTGACACCCGCGAAGGCCGCCGCCTGCCCGATCGTCACCCCGTCGCTCATCCGCCCAGCCTGCCGCAGGAGACCGCGTCCGTGAAGTGCTGCTGGGCCCGCTGGAAGGCGGGGGCGATGGTCAGGTCCGGGTCGTCCACCCAGGTGAGTCCGGCGGTCACCGTCCGGGTGCCGTCGGCGGAGCCGAACATCAGGGCCGCCGAGCCCATCGTCGCGCCGTGGTGGTGGAGGACCGTCCCGCCCGCGGTCTCCTGGACGAACAGCCCCAGGCCGTACCCGGCGGTCGGCTCCGGGGTGCGCATCGCGGCCAGCAGTTCCGGCGGCAGCAGCCGGCCGCCCAGCAGGGCGGAGAAGTACAGGTGCAGGTCACGGGTGGTGGAGACCAGGTCGCCGCCGGCGCCGACCCAGGACGGGTTCTGCCGGGTGATGTCGAGGGTGTGCTCCCGGCCGCCGTCCTCGTACCGGTAGTAGCCGTGGTTGTGCGGTGCGGGCAGCTCCGGGTCGGTGCCCGGTGCGAAGGTGCCGGTCAGCCCCAGCGGGGCCAGCACCAGCCGCCGCAGTTCCGCGGCGAACGGGCGGCCGGCGGCGCGTTCGGCGACCAGCCGGGCCAGCACGTAGTTGGTGTTCGAGTAGCTCCAGCCGGTGCCCGGCGCGAACCGGGCGGGGCGGGACAGCGAGAGCCGCACCAGGTCCTCGGGCGGGTACGTCCGGAACCGGTTGGCCACCCACTCCGCGCCCCGCCACGGCACGCCCGGCACGACCGTCCCGTCCGGCAGCAGCTCGCCGGTGTGGTTGAAGACCCCGCTGGTGTGCTGGAGCAGCATCCGGACGGTGATCCGCGGGTCGAGGCCGAACTCCGGCAGCCGGCCGGCCACCGGGTCGTCCAGGCCGAGGCGGCCCTCCGCGACCAGCAGCAGGACCACGGTGGCGACGAAGCTCTTGGTGCTGCTGCCGATCCGGAAGTGCCCGTCCGGGACGGCCCCGGCGGGCCGCCCCAGCTCGCGGGCGCCCGCGGCGGCGACCCACTCGCCGTGCTCGTCGTTCACCCGCAGCTGGACGGAGAGGAAACCGGACCCGAGCAGGTCGTCGAGCGCGGCGCGCAGGGCGGGGCGGGAGGTGGTCACGGCGGGTGCTCCTTCGCGTGGGCGGTTGCTTGCGAGGAGCCTCCGGCCTGACCCCGGGTCAACCTCAAGGGTGATCCGGGTCACGGCCGGGCACGCGCCCGTTCCGGGGCATAAGAAAAAAATAAGGACAAACCGGTGGGTAGCGTTATTTACCGCCCAGGGCGGGTAGCGACCAATTGGCTCGCATGTCCTGACTACGAGGAGGTGGTCCCGGTGTCGACCCATACGCCCTCGGGCATGGAACACCATCCGGACATCCTGGCCCTGCGTGAACACGCGGAGCGCGTCACATCCACCACCGCCGGGCAGGGGACGGAAGCACTCGCCGTCTGCGCCGGACTCTTCCTGGCGATCTCCCCCTGGGTGGTCGGCTTCTCCGGCTTCACCGGGCTGGCCATCAGCAACCTGGTGCTGGGCATCGCCTACGCCGTCCTGATGGCCGGCTACGGCTCCGCCTTCGGCCGCACCCACGCCCGGGCCTGGGCGTGCGTGGCGATCGGCGCCTGGACGGTCATCGCCCCCTGGGCGGTCAACGGCGGTGCGCACGTCCGCCGGACCATCCTGACCAACGTCATCACCGGCGGCGTCATGACCTGCCTGGCCCTGGCCGCGGTCGGCATGGTCTTCGCGGGCATGACGGCGCGCCGCAGGTAGGGCACGGCACCGGGGCCCGGAGGCCCCCACGGCGGCGGGACCCCGCACGGGGTCCCGCCGCCGTGCAGTGACAGGTTTTCGTCAAATTTCGGTCAAGTCGCGGGCCGGGGCCGTGGACACCCTCCGCGCGCGCCCCCGAAGTGGTTCGTGCGCGGCCGGGAGCAGTGGTGATCCCGGTTTTCGGTACTGAAACCCCGAACCCGTCCGGCCACCGGGAACGGACACCCCCGAGATGCGGCGCGAGGGACGGAAGTGCAGGCCGGAGGCGCCGGGGGCGGAGCGGTACGGGTGGGGCGGAGGTTGGCCGGGACGGCACTCACCACATGGTGGGAAGCCGGGGAACAGTGGGCCTCGCGCCGGACCGGACCACCGTTCGAGCCGGCCGCGGCCCGGACCACCGTCCGGGCGGACCCACGAGCCCTCAGGAGGGGATATGCGCACCGAGACCACCGTGCAGTCCGACACCACCGACTTCGACCTGGACCTGCGCATCGCGGACGTCGCGGAGCAGACCGAGGAGTTCGGCCGGGGCACCTACACCTCGCCGAGCAGCTACGCCATCGGCACCCGCTGCCCGGTCTGCTGCTGACCGGCACCCGGTAGTCCTCGCGCGGGGCGGGCTGCGGCCCGCCCCGCGCTTTCCGCTCCCTCCCCACCCGCGAACCCGAGGAGCCCGACGAACGTGCGCGCAGAGCCCGACCTGTTCGACGTCCGGGAACCGGTCCTGGTCCGGACGGCCGGCACCCCGCGGACCGGCACCGAGACCCGGATCGACCCGGCCGACCCCGTCCCGGGCGCACGCCGCCTCGCCGCCGACCCGCTGCTGCGCCAGGCCGTCGAAGTCGCCAGCGGGAGCCTCGCGCTCAGCCTGCAACGGCTCGGCGAACCCGGCGGCGCCGCCGCCCTCGGCCGCAAGCGCACCGCCAGCGCCGCCCGCACCCTCACCCGCTACGCCCGCCGCTCCGGCGGCCGCCCCACCCCGTTCGGCCTGTTCGCCGGCGTCGGCCGGGCCCGGTTCGGGGCCGCCGCCGACGTCCCGCCGCCCGGCCCCGGACAGGTCAGGGTCCGCCTCGACGGCGGCTGGCTGCACCGCCGGGTGCTGGACTGGCTCGCCGTGCCCGAAGTCCGCCGCCGGGTCGACGTCGTCCTCGACGACCTGACCGTGCTGCGCGACGGCCGCCTGCTGCGGCACACCGGCGAACGCGAACTCTCGGTGCGCGACAACCCACTGGTCACCCGGGTCCGCGAGGCCGCCGCCCGCCCCGTCGGGTACGCCGACCTGCTCGCCGACCTCACCGCGCGCTTCCCCGCCGTCGCCCCCGAGCGGATCGACGGCCTGCTCGCCGGACTCGTCCAGCACGGCTTCCTGCTCACCTCGCTCACCCCGCACCGCGTCGACGACGCCCTGCTGGACCGGATCGACACCGCCCTCGACGGCGCCGTCCCCGCCGCCGCCGAAGGGCTGCGCGCCGTCCGCGCCGCCGCCACCGCCCACGAACGCGACCGCCCCGGCGAAGGACTCGCCTCCTGGCGGCACCTGCTGGAACGGGTCCGCGCCCTCGACCCCGACGACCGGGCCGGCGAACGCCCGCCCGTCCAGGTCGACCTGCGCACCGGCGCCGACCTGGTGCTGCCCGCCGCGGTCGGCGACGAGGTGCGCCGCTACGCCGCCGCGATCTGGACGATCACCCCCGAGTGGACCACCCTCGACCACCTGCGCGACTACCGGGACCGCTTCGTCGAGCACTACGGCACCGCCAGCGCCGTCCCGCTCGCCGACCTCGCCGACCCGCACCGCGGCCTCGGCCTGCCGCCCGAGTACGGCGGCGCCGCGCCCGCCCACTCCCGCTCCGGCCCCGGCGACGACGCCGACCGGCCGCGCCGCAACGCCGTCGCCGAACTCGTCCAGCAGGCCGTGCTCGCCGGCACCGACCTGGTCCTCGACGACGCCGACCTCGCCCGGCTCGCCGACGCCGCCGGCCACACCCCGGGCAGCAGTCGCCCGCCGCGCACCCTGGAACTCTGCTTCCAACTCCTCGCCGACTCCGCCGCCGCCCTCGACCGCGGCGAGTTCCTGCTGCTCGGCAGCCCGCACACCGGCTCCTGGACGGCCGGCGCCACCGCCGGCCGGTTCGCCGACCTCACCGGCCTCACCGCCGACCTGGCCGCCCTCGCCGCCGGACCCGCCGACGACGGCGCCCTGCCCGTCCAGGTCGAACTCGCCCCGCGCGACCCGCGCTCGCTCAACATCGTCCAGGTCCCGCCACTGCTCCCGCACCGCCTGCCGATCGGCGTCGCCGCCGACCGCGGCGACCCGCACTGCCTGGACTGGCGCACCCTGCTCGTCGCCGCCGGCGAGGACGGCCTGCGCCTGCTCCACCCGGACACCGGCCGCCCCGTCGTCCCGGTCTTCCCGCACATGCTCGCCCTGGACGCCCAGGCCCCGCCCGTCGCCCGCTTCCTGGCCGACCTGGCCGCCGCCCGCCCCCGGGTCTGGTCCGGCTGGGACTGGGCGGGCCTGGACACCCTGCCCTACCTGCCCGCCGTCCGCCACGGCCGGGTCCTCGCCGCCCCCCGCCGCTGGCTGCCCGGCCGCCGCCTGCGCGACGCCGCCCGCACCGCCGGACCCGCCGCCTGGACCGAGGGCCTGCGGGCCTGGCGCGAGCGCTACCGGGTGCCCGACCGGCTGCAGATCGCCAGCAACGACCGGATGTTCCCCATCGACCTGCGCGAGGACTGGGACACCGACCTGCTGCGCGCCGAACTCACCGCCCCCGAACCGCGGTTCCAGCTCTTCCAGGACCTCACCGCGGACGGCGCCGGACTCGGCTGGAACCACGGCCGCAGCACCGAGATCGTCGTCCCGCTGCTCCGCGCCCCCCGCCCCGCCCCCGCCGACACCCGCCCCCCGCTGGCCAGGTCCGCGGTCCGCACCGCCCCCACCCGGATCCACCTTCCCGGCGAGGACTGGCTGTTCGCCAAGCTGTACGCCGAACCCGGCACCCACGACACCCTGCTCGCCGACCACCTGCCCGCCCTGCTCGCCGACGTCGAACCCCACGTCGACCGCTGGTTCTTCCTCCGCTACCGCGACCCCGAACCCCACCTGCGGCTCCGCCTGCACGGCGACCCCGCCGCCCTGGCCGGCCACGTCCTGCCCGCCCTCGCCCGGCACGTGCGCCGGCTCGTCGGGACCGGCGCGCTGCGCACCATGGCGCTCGACACCTACCGGCCCGAGACCGACCGCTACCTCGGCCCCGGCGCCCAGGAAGCCGCCGAACGGCTCTTCCGGACCGACAGCCGCTCCGCGCTGCTCCAGCTCCGGGCCCGCCGGGCCGGCGCCGCCGCCGTCCCCGACGAGGTCCTCGCCGCCACCGGCCACGCCGTACTGCTGGACTCGCTCGGCGACTGGGACTGGTGCGCCTGGGTGGTCCACCTCTTCGAGAAGGGCGCCGACCACCGCGCCCACCAGCGCCACCGCGCCCTCGCCGACCGGCTGATCCGCCCCGACGGCACCGCCCGGCACGCCGCCGAACACCTCGGCATCCCCGACCTCGCCCCGCTCTGGACCGACACCCCCGCCCCGCGCGACTTCGGCCGGCTGCTGCTCGCCGCACCCGAGGCCGACCGCGACGAGGCCCTCATGTCGCTGCTGCACATGCGGCACAACCGCCTGTTCGGCATCGACCCGGCCGCCGAGGCCCGCGGCTACGCCGTCCTGCGCGGCGCGGCCAGGGCGCTGATCGGGCGCAAGGCGCACGAAGGGGAAGGGAAGTGACGTTGCCTCGGTCGAACCCGGCCCGCCGCGCCGACCAGGGCCGCGGACGACCTCCGCTGCGCGGGCGGGGCGGGGCGGCGCCGCGCCGGTCCCCGTCCGTTCGCACCGTCCCCGGCCCGGGGCCGGACGGCCGCCGCCGCGCGGGCGGGGCAGGAGTGACGTCGTGCCAGGTCCCGTCCGTCCGAACCGCCACCGACCGGAGCCCCCGATGACCGACACCGTGCAGTCGACTGCCGTTTCCGCGGAACGGGCCCGGTTGCGGGCGGCCGCCGGGCAGTTGTCCGACCTGATCCTGGACCGGCTCGCCGATCCGGCCGCGACCATGGCGGCCACCCGGATCCCCGCCGAGGCCGCCGACGACGGGGTGGCCGAGGGCGTCTGGGCGGAACTGACGCTCGGCAGCGGCAGCCCCGGGCTGTCGCTGGCGTTCAGCGGCGGGGCCCGGCCGGGCACCGAGCGGGCCGCCCGGGCGCACGGGTACCTGGCGGTGGCGACCCGGGCCGCCGGGGCCGGCGACACCGTGCCCAGCGGGATCTTCAAGGGGCCCGGTGCGCTGGCCTTCGCCGTGCTGGCCGCCCACCGCGCCACCGGCGGCTACACCGGTGCGCTGCACCGGCTCGACGCCTACCAGCGGCAACTGGTGCGCACCGCGCTGCCCGCCGTCCCGGACGGGCCGCTGGCCACCATCGGGCACTACGAGGTGGTGCGCGGGATGACCGGCGTCGGCCGGTACCTGCTGGCCCGCGCGGAGAGCTGCGGCGAGGAGCTGGAACTGGTCCTCGGCTACCTGATCGAGCTGGCCCGCGGCACCACCGCGCACCGCGGGGCGCGCGTCCCGCGCTGGTGGGCGCTGGACGCGCCCCGGATCGGCTCCGAGCACCTGCTGCCGGACGGCCACCTCAACCTCGGCCTGTCGCACGGCGTCGCGGGCCCGCTGATGCTGCTCGCGCTGGCCTGGCGCGACGGCGTCCGGCTGCCCGGCCACCGGGAGGCCCTGGAGGGCACCGCGGACCTGCTGGTGCGCTGGGCGGTGCGCGACGAGCACGGCAGCTACTGGCCCGGCTACCTCGGCCTGGACGCCTACCTGGCCGGGCCCGACGCGTACCGCGAACCCGCCGGCTGGCCGTCCTGGTGCTACGGCGCGCCCGGCGTCTCGCGCGCCCTGCAGACCGCCGGGGCCGCGCTCGGCCGGCCGGAGTGGACGGCCGTCGCCCGCGACTCGGTCGAGCGGCTGCTGCGGGTGCCGCTCGACGACTGGGGCGTCACCGACCACGCGCTGTGCCACGGCTGGGCCGGGGCGCTGCACCAACTCGGGCGGCTGAACGAGCACTTCGGCGAGGAGCGGATCGAGCGGCGGCGCGACGAGACCGCCGCCCGGCTGCTGGCCGGGCACGACCCGGACGCCCCGTTCGGCCTGCGCTTCACCATGACCCGCAGGCCGTTCGCCAGCGACGTCTCCGGCTACCTGGACGGGGCGGCCGGCGTCGCACTCGCCCTCGACTCGTACGCGGCCGGCGGCACCCCGCACGACTGGGACATGCCGCTGCTGCTGTCCTGACCGGCCGTCGGCCGGCATCGGTCGGCGTCAGTCGGTACCGGTCGGCGTCAGTCGGCGTGCTGCGGGCGGGTCATCCGCAGCACGTCGAGCGCCTCGTCGAGCTGGGCCTCGGTGAGCAGGCCGCGCTCGACGTAGCCGCGGTCGAGGACCACCTGGCGGATCGTCCGGCGCTCGGCCAGCGACTGCTTGGCGACCTTCGCCGCCTCCTCGTAGCCGAGGTAGCGGTTGAGCGGGGTGACGACGGAGGGGGAGGACTCGGCGTACTCGCGGGTGCGCTCGGCGTTGGCGGTGATGCCGTCGACGGTGCGGTCGGCCAGCAGGCGGGCGGAGGTGGTGAGCAGGCGGACCGACTCCAGCACGTTGCGGGCGATCACCGGGAGCATCACGTTGAGCTCGAAGTTGCCGCTCGCACCGGCCACCGTGACGGTGGTGTCGTTGCCGATCACCTGGGCGGCGACCATCAGGACCACCTCGGGCAGCACCGGGTTGACCTTGCCGGGCATGATCGAGGAGCCGGGCTGCAGGTCGGGGAGGTTGATCTCGGCGAGGCCGGTGCGCGGGCCGGAGCCCATCCAGCGCAGGTCGTTGGCGATCTTGGTGAAGCCGGCGGCGATCGTGCGGAGCTGGCCGCTGAGCTCGACCAGGCCGTCCCGGGCGCCCTGGGCCTCGAAGTGGTCGCGGGCCTCGGTCAGCGGCAGGCCGGTGGCGCGGGCGACCTCGGCGATGACGGCCGCCGAGAAGCCCGGCGGGGTGTTGATGCCGGTGCCCACCGCCGTGCCGCCGAGCGGCAGTTCGGCGACCCGGGGGAGCGTGGCGCGCAGGCGCTCGACGCCGTACCGGACCTGGGCCGCGTAGCCGCCGAACTCCTGGCCGAGCGTCACCGGAGTGGCGTCCATCAGGTGGGTGCGGCCGGACTTGACGACGCCCGCGAACTCGGCGGACTTGGCCTCCAGCGCCCGCGCCAGGTGCTCCAGCGCCGGGACCAGCTCGTGCAGGACCGCGCCCGTGGCCGCCACGTGGATCGAGGACGGGAAGACGTCGTTCGACGACTGCGAGGCGTTGACCTCGTCGTTCGGGTGCACCGGGCGGCCCAGGCGCTCGGCGGCCAGGGTGGCGATCACCTCGTTGGCGTTCATGTTCGACGAGGTGCCGGAGCCGGTCTGGAACACGTCCACCGGGAACTGGTCGTCCCAGCGCCCCTCGGCCACCTCCTCGGCCGCCGACCGGATCGCCGCCGCGGTCTCCCCGTCCAGCACCCCCAGCCCGGCGTTGACGGTGGCCGCCGCCGCCTTGATCCGGGCCAGCGCCGCGATGTGGGCGCGCTCCAGGCGCTGCCCCGACACCGGGAAGTTCTCCACCGCGCGCTGGGTCTGCGCCCGCCACTTGGCCGCCGCCGGGACCCTGACCTCGCCCATCGAGTCGTGCTCGGTCCGCCACTGCTGCTCGTCCCGCCGGTCCTGCTGTCCGTCCGCCATGGTCGGTACACCTCCTGGACCGGTCAGCCTTCCACGGGCGCCCGGCATTCCCGGCCCGGCCGGGCCGCGTGTCGCGGACGGCCGCCGCGGCGCCCTTGACCGGGCGGCGTACCGACCGGTAGGGACAGCGGTGGCACCACCTTGCCCACACCCTCCGAGGAGCCCGCCCATGGCCACCGCCGCACCCGCCGGCCGACCCGACCCGCTCGACCTGCTCGGCGTCGACGAACTGCTCACCGAGGACGAGCGGCTGGTCCGCGACAGCGTCCGGGCCTTCACCGACCGGCACGTCCGCCCGCACCTCGCCGACTGGTACGAGCGGGGCACCTTCCCGGTGCGCGAACTCGCCCCCGAACTCGGCAGGCTGGGCGTCCTCGGCATGCACCTGGAGGGCTACGGCTGCACCGGCTCCACCGCCACCGAGTACGGGGTGGCCTGCATGGAACTCGAAGCCGCCGACTCCGGGCTGCGCAGCTTCGTCTCGGTGCAGGGCTCGCTCGCCATGCGCTCCATCCACGCCTACGGCTCCGAGGAGCAGAAGCAGCACTGGCTCCCGGAGTTGGCCGCCGGACGGGCCGTCGGCTGCTTCGGCCTCACCGAACCGGAGGCCGGCTCCGACCCGGCCTCGATGCGCACCCGGGCCCGGCGCGACGGCGGCGACTGGATCCTGGACGGCGCCAAGATGTGGATCACCAACGGCTCGGTCTCCGACGTCGCCGTGGTCTGGGCGGGCACCGAGGACGGCGTGCGCGGCTTCCTCGTCCCGCGCGGCACCCCCGGCCTCACCGCCCGCGACATCCCCGGCAAGCTCTCCCTGCGCGCCTCCGTCACCAGCGAACTCGCCTTCGACGGCGTCCGGTTGCCCGCCGACGCGCAGCTCCCGCAGGCCCGCGGCCTGCGCGCCCCGCTGGCCTCGCTCGGCGAGGCCCGCTACGGCATCCTGTGGGGCACCGTCGGCGCCGCCCGGGACTGCTACCGGGCCGCCGTCGACTACGCCCGCGACCGGGTCCAGTTCGGCCGTCCGATCGGCGGCTTCCAGCTCACCCAGGCCAAACTCGTCGACATGGCGCTGGAGTTGGAGAAGGCCTACCTGGTCGCGGTGCGGATCGGCCGGCTCAAGGACGCCGGCCGCGCCCAGGCCGCGCACATCTCCTTCGGCAAGCTCAACAACGTCCGCACCGCCCTGGAGATCGCCCGCACCGCCCGCACCGTCCTCGGCGCCAACGGCATCACCACCGCCTACCCGGTGCTCCGGCACGCCAACAACCTCGAATCGGTCCTCACCTACGAGGGCACCTCGGAGGTGCACACCCTGGTCCTCGGCGAGGCGATCACCGGCGAGTCCGCCTACCGCTGATCCCACCGCCGGTCCCACCGCCCGGTCCCACCGCCGGGCGGGGCCGGGTCCGCCGGAAGTCGGGGGTCGGGGGGCCGGGGTCAGACTTCCGGCTGACCCGGGTCGGTACCTGGTGCGCATGGATCCGGGGGGCGGGCGCGTCGAGGATGGAGGCGAAGGGTCCGGAGCGGTGGAAAAGGGGTGCGGGGCGATGGGCGGCGAGCGGAGCAGGCGGACGGCGGCGACGGTGGTGGCCGGCGGGGCGGCCGCGGCGATGCTGCTGGTGATGGTGGCTCCGGCGGCGATCCAGCGGGTGCAGGACCGGCTGGACCAGACCGTCCGCTACCCCAGCGGGTCGGCGGCCAAGGCGGACCGGACCGAGGTGCCGCGCTGGCTGCCCGACTCGGCCACCGGCATCGCCTTCCTGGCGTCCGGGGACGAGGGCGAGCGGCTGATCCGGGCCACCGTCCCGGACCGGGCGCTGCCCACGGCCTGCACCACCACCGGCCACACCCTGGACGATCCGCACCTGCGCGCGCACTGGTTCCCCACCGACACCCCGCGGCGGGCCACCGCGCACTGCGGGCAGTACGACGTCGCGCTGGTCGGCGACCAGCTCTACGGCTGGCGGGGCGCCCCGGCCACCGCCGGGGCCCGCACCGCCGGTCCGACCGGCTGACGGGGACGCCCCGGGCGGGGGTCGGCTTCCCCGGGGGCGGGCGGATGGGATAGGACGGTGCGCACACCCCGCTATCCGTGAGGAGCCCCATGCCAGGCCCGACCGTCGACCCCGACGGCGACCAGAGCGCACCCGACGTCCCGCTCCGTCCGGCGGAGGGGGCCGCGCGGACCCCGCAGGGCGCCCCGTTCGCCACCGCCACCGTGATCACCCTGGGCTGCCTGGTCGCGCTCGGGCCGTTCACCACCGACCTGTACCTGCCCGCGCTGCCCGACCTGACCGCGGACCTGGGCTCCACCGCCGCGGCCGCCCAGCTCACCCTGACCGGTTCGCTGCTCGGCATGGTGGTCGGCCAGCTGCTGTTCGGCCCGCTCAGCGACCGGATCGGCCGCCGCCGCCCGATGTTGGCTGGCCTGGCCGCGTTCACCGCCGCCAGCCTGCTGTGCGCGTTCGCCGACTCGATGCCGCTGCTGGTGGCGGGCCGGGTGGTGCAGGGCGCGGCGGGCTCGGCCGCGCTGGTGATCGCCCGGGCGACCGTCCGGGACCGGTTGGAGGGGACCGCGATGATCCGGTTCCTGGCGACCATGGGCCTGATCTCCGGCCTGGCCCCGATCGTCGCGCCGCTGGCCGGCGCCCAGTTGCTGCACGTCACCGACTGGCGCGGGACCTTCGTCGCGCTGGCGCTGCTGGGCGCGGTGCTCACCGTGGCCTGCGGGTTCGGCATCGGGGAGACGCTGCCGCCGGAGCGGCGGCACGGCGGCGGCCTGGGTACCACGGTCCGGGCGATCGGCGGGCTGCTGCGCGACCGGGTGTTCCTCGGCTACCTGCTGGTCAGCACCTTCGCGTTCGGCGCGCTGTTCGCGTACGTCGGCGGCTCCTCGGTGGTGCTGCAGGAGGTGTACCGGATCACCCCGCAGACCTACAGCCTGGTGTTCGCGGTCAACTCGGTCTCGCTGCTGGCCGTCACCCAGTTCAACGGGCGGTTCCTGGTGCAGCGCTACTCGGAGCGGACGCTGCTGGTCTGCGGCCTGGGCGCGGCGGCGCTGGCCGGGGCCGCGGTGGTGCTGTGCACCACGGTGTGGGACACCGGGCTGGCCGGGGTGTGGCCCGCGCTGACGGTGCTGATGGGCGCGATGGGCGTCATCCTGCCGAACGCCAACGGGCAGGCGCTGACCATGGCCCCGCACGCCGCCGGGTCGGCGTCCGCGCTGCTGGGCACCGGCACCTACCTGTGCGGCGCGGTGGTCGCCCCGCTCAGCAGCCTGGGCGGGCACCCGTCCGCGACGGTGCTCGGCGCGGTGGTGCTGGGCTGCGCGCTGCTGGCGCTGGGGTCCTTCCTGCCGCTGTGCCGGGGGCGCTGAGACCGCGGGGGCGGGGCAGGGAACGGCCGGGCCCGGCCGGTGGCGGGTGCCACCGGCCGGGCCCGGTTCGTGAAGCGGGGGGTGTCAGGCGATCGAGAAGTCGTCGCCGTAGACCGAGCCCTGGCCGTACCAGCCGTGCAGGTAGACCGTGACGGTGCCGTTGGCGCCGGTGGTGAACGGGACGGTCACCTTGGTCCAGGAGGAGCCGTTGGCCCAGGTGGAGGCGGTGGCGCCGCCGCTGACGCCGACGTACGAGTACGGGCCCTGGACCCAGGCGGTCAGGGTGTACGCGTGGTTCGGGGCCAGGGTGACGGTCTGGTCGCACTCACCGGTGGTGCCGGCGGTGGGCGCCGCCTGCAGGGCCTTGGAGCCGCCGTGCACCGGGGTGGAGACCACGCCGCCGCCGCTCTGGCAGGTCCACGGGGCGAGGCCGCCCTCGAGGCCGCCGTTGACCAGGCCGCCGGTCGGGGTGGTGCCGGTGACGGTCAGCGCGTAGGTGGCGGTGTGGGTCTTGCCCGCGCCGGTGCCGGTGACGGTCAGGGTGTAGGTGCCCGGGGCCGCGGCGGCGGTGGTGGCGACGTTCAGGGTGGCGGAGCCGCCCGCGGTGACGCTGGAGGCGCTCAGCGAGGCGGTGACGCCCGCCGGGGCGCCGGAGACGGTCAGGTTGACGGTCGCGGCGGTGCCGGAGGTGACCGCGGTGTTCACGGTGCTGGAGGCGGCCGAGCCGGCCTGGACCGAGCCCGAGGCGGGCGCCAGGGCGACCGAGAAGTCGGAGGCGGTGGTGCCGCCGGTGACGGTCAGGGTGTAGGTCGCCGAGTGGGTGCCGCTCGCGCCGGTGCCGGTCACGGTCAGCGGGTAGCTGCCGTTGGCGACGCCCGCGGCGGTGGACACGTTCAGGGTGGCGGAGCCGCCCGCGGTGACGGTGGAGGCGCTCAGCGAGGCGGTGACGCCCGCCGGGGCGCCGGTGACCGACAGGTTGACGCTCTGCGCCGAGCCGGAGGTGACCGCGGTGTTGACGGTCGCCGAGGTGGACGCGCCGGCGGTGACCGAGCCGGTGGCCGGGCTCAGCGACACCGAGAAGTCGTTGGCCGGGACGGAGGAGCTGGTGAACTTCGAGAAGATGTGGCTGAAGTCCCAGGTGCCCTGCGCGATGCCGGAGCAGCTGTCCGAGCCCGCGGTGCCCACGCAGCCGCCGTTGTCGCGCTGCAGCGCCCAGAAGGACAGGGTGTTGATGCCCTTGGCGACGGCCCAGTTGTAGACCGTGGTGGCGTTGGCGACGGTGAAGGTCTCGGCCGGGCCGTAGTCGTCGATGCCGAGCATCTCGATGATGCCGATCGAGCCCCACAGCTGGGCGGCGGTCTTCGTCGGGTACAGCTTGGCCAGCTGGTTGTACAGGCCCTGCGCGGAGGTCTGGGTGTCCGCGGCCATGTCGTGCGAGGCGCCGTCGTAGTAGTCGAACGTCATCATGTTGACGACGTCGATCCGCGCGTTGTTGCTGACCGCGTTCTTCAGCACCGCGAGGCCGCTGGAGGCCAGGCCGCTGGTGGTGGTCGGCAGGGTGTAGCTGAACTGGATGCTGCGGCCGTTGGCGGCGGCCCAGTCCTCGACGATCTTGATCGCCTTGTTGCGGCGGTCGATGCCGGCCGTGTTGGTCAGCGAGTTGTCCTCGATGTCCAGGTCGATCCGGGAGACGTCGTAGGTGGTGATGACGTTCTCGAACGCGGCGGCGATCTGGTTGACGTCCGTGCAGGAGTCGGCGATCTCGGTGCCGGTGTTGTCGGCGGTGTAGCCGCCGAAGGACGGGATCACGTCGCCGCCGTTGGCGCGGATGGTGGCGATGTCGGCGCCGAAGACCGAGTTGGACACCGGCATCGAGGTGTCGCCGTTCCACAGCGCGGTGCAGGAGCCCTTGGTGGCGGCCTGCAGGAACGCCATGGTCAGGTTCTTGGCGCCGGACTGGGCGGCCAGGGTGGCCGGGTTGTCGCCGGTCCACGCCTCGAAGTACGGGGCGAAGACGTGCTGCGGCAGCGGGGTGGCGGCCTGCGCGGGGGCGGAGATCAGCCCCAGCGAGGCGGCCGCCATCGCGCCGGTGGCGAGCAGCGCTTGGAGTGGTCGGTGAAGGCGCATCGAGTCTCCATCAGGCATGGGAGGAGGGCCCGCGTGCCGGTGTTCGGGCACGGGGCGTGGGTCTGGCCTGGTACAGGGAGTGCCGGGGTGGTGCGGGGCAGTACTGCTTGCCCCGGCCGGTGGTCACACCCCCACGATGCGTTCCGGTCGGGAAGTACAGCGGACTCATGGTTGGTCTGGACCACTGCGTCTGTCAAGACTCTTTACAGTTCACCGGAGCACTGGTCGGAGCAGGCCCGGAGAGCTTTGCCAAGCCTTGTACATCAGGGCCTTGACGTGCCGTCGGCCCCGCACCCGAATGCTCGGTGCGGGGCCGACGGGCGGCACGGGTCAGTTCAGACCGCTGCTCTTCAGCCAGTCCGCGGCGACCGCCGACGGGTCCTCCTTGTCGACCGCGACGCGCTTCATCAGCGCGGTCAGCCCGGCCGTGTCGAGCTTCGCCGAGACCGCGTTCAGCGCGGCCGTCCCGGTGGCGTCCAGACCGGCCCGGTTCACCAGCGGGGTGACGTTCTGCGCGCTGAACACGTTCTTCGGGTCGGCCAGCGACACCAGCTTCAGCTGGACCAGCTTCGGGTCGGTGGTGAACACGTTGCCGACCTGGACGGTGCCGTCCTTCAGCGCGTTGGCGGTGGTGTCGCCGGTCGGCTTCCACTCCTTGAAGGTCAGCCCGTAGGCGTCCTTGAACTGCTGCTCGCGGCGGGACTTGAACTCCGGCGGGCCGCCGACCACCAGGTCCTGCGCCTTGCCCGCCAGGTCGGCTATCGACTTCACGCCCAGCTTGTCGGCGGTCTCCTGGGTGACCGTCAGCGAGTCCTTGTCCTCGGCGGCCGAGGAGTCCAGGATCGCCAGCCCGGCCGGCAGCTTGGCCTTCAGCTCGGTGTTCACCGCGTCCTCGCCGGTGGCGGTCGACTTGGCGTCCAGGTAGCCCAGCAGCGCGCCGTTGTACTCCGGCAGCACCGTCAGCGCACCCGACTGCAGCTGCCCGTACAGCAGTTCGCGGCTGCCGATGTTGAACTTCTCCTCCACCGGCACGCCCTTGGCCTTCAGGGCCTGCGAGTAGATCGAGGCGAGCAGCACGTTCTCCGGGAAGTTCGCCGAGCCGACCACCACGGTCTTCCCGGAGCCCCCGGCCGGGGCGGACGCCGCCGGGCCGGAGGACTTCGCGGCCAGCGGGTCGCCGCCGCCGGAGGAGGAGCAGGCCGCCGCGCCCGCCAGCAGGAGGACGGCGAGGGCGGTTCGGACCGGACGGGTCGTCATGGGGATTCCTTCACGAGAGCGGGGGAGCCCGCGGGATCGTCGTCGGGAGCGGAGCCGCCCGCGGACGCGCCCCCGCCACCGGCGGAACCGGCGGCACGGGCACTGCGGACGGCACGGACCGGCCGCGCGCCGGGCGGCGACGCGAGCCGGACGAACAGGGCGAACAGCAGTTGGACGGCCACCGCCAGCAGCACCACCAGCAGGGCGCCGCCGACCGTGGTCGGGTAGTTCCGGGTGGCCAGCCCGTCGATCACGTACCGGCCCAGCCCGCCGAGGCCGACGTACGCGGCGACCGTGGCGGTGGCGATCACCTGCACCGACGCCGTCCGCACCCCCGCCAGCAGGGTCGGCGCGGCGGCCGGCACGCACACCCGCAGCAGCGTCTGCGGGTGGGTCAGGCCGATGCCGCGGGCCGCGTCCCGGACGTCCGGGTCGGTGCCGCGCACCCCCTCGGCGGCGGCCACCAGCATCGGCGGCGCGGCCAGCGCGGTCAGCGGCAGCAGCACCGCCGTCTCGCCGACGCCCGCCAGCAGCACCGCCAGCGTCACCAGGCCCAGGGTCGGCAGGGCGCGCGCCACGCCGGCCAGCGCCGTCACCAGGAACAGCCCGCGCCCCGAGTAGCCGATCAGCAGGCCCAGCGGCAGCGCCACCAGCGCGGCCAGGCCGAGCGCCTCGGCGGAGAACGCCAGGTGCTCCAGCACCCGGTGGACGATCGAGTCCGGCCCGGAGCGGTGCGCCGGATCGGCGAAGAAGTCGTGCAGCCAGCCCAGCCAGTTCACCGCGCCACCCCCCGCGACCACGGCGCCAGCACCCGGCGGGCCGCCAGCAGCAGCAGGTCGGCGGCCAGCGCCAGCAGCGCCACCAGCACGATCCCGGCCAGGATCGGCGTCGGGAAGGTCCGCTGGAAGCCGTCCACGAACAGGTAGCCCAGCCCGCCCCGGCCGACCAGCGCCCCCACCGCCGCCAGCGAGATCGAGGACACCGCGGCCACCCGCAGCCCCCCGATCAAGTACGGCACGGACGCCGGGAGTTCGACCGCCGCCAGCCGCCGCCACGGGCCGTAGCCCATCGCGGTGGCCGCCTGCCGCACCGGCTCCGGCACCGCCCGCAGCCCGTCCACCGCGGTCGGCAGCAGCACCGCCAGCGCGTAGCAGGTCAGCGGCACCATCACGGTCTCCCGGGTGGCCAGCCCCGTGTACGGGATCAGCACCACGAACACCGCCAGCGAGGGCAGCGCGTACACCACGTTGAACACCGCCGCCAGCGGCTGGTACAGCCGCGGGAAGCGCGCGCAGGCCAGGCCCAGCGGCACCGCCAGCAGCAGCGCCAGCAGCACCGGCACCAGGGCGATCACCGCGTGGTCGGCCGTCAGGTCGCCCAGGTAGCCGAGGTGGTCGCCGAGCCAGCGCCAGCGGATCAGCGGCTCACCGTCCAGCATGCGGCACCTGCTCGGCGTCGGGGGTCTCCGGGGACTCCGGGGGCTTCGGGGACTTCGAGGCCGTGCCGGTCTGCTGGGACCGGGCCAGTGCCTCGACGACGGCGGCGCGGCTCGCGGTGCCGACCGCGCGGCCCGCGTCGTCCACCGCGACGGCCAGGCCGGACGGGGCGAGCAGGGCCGCGTCCAGCGCGGAGCGCAGCGAGTCCCGGGACGGGGCGAACACCGGGGCCGGGTGGCGCTCGGCGCCGCGCACCCAGTGCTCCGGTCGGCCCTCCGGGTCGAGCGCCAACTGCCATCCGTCGTGCGAGGGTCCGAGCGGTCCGAGCGGTTCGAGCGGGACGGCGCCGGCCGGGCGCAGGCCCAGCCCGCGCAGGCCGCGGTCGCGACCCAGGAAGGCCGCCACACCGGGGTCCGCCGGGGCGGTCAACAGGGTGTGCGGGTCCGCGAGTTGGGCGATCTCGCCGTGCTCGCGGAGCACCACCACCCGGTCGCCGAGCCGGACCGCCTCCTCGATGTCGTGCGTCACGAACAGCACCGTCTTGCCCAACTCGGCCTGCAGCCGCAGCAGTTCCTCCTGGAGCCCGGCGCGCACCAGCGGGTCGACCGCGCTGAACGGCTCGTCCATCAGCAGCACCGGCGGGTCCGCCGCCAACGCCCTTGCCACGCCCACCCGTTGCTGCTGGCCGCCGGAGAGCTGCGCCGGGTACCGGCGGGCGGTCTCCGGCGGCAGGCCGACCAGCTCCAGCAGTTCGGCGGCCCGGGCCCGGGCCCGCTTGCGGTCCCAGCCGAGCAGCCGGGGCACCGTCGCCACGTTGTCGATCACCCGGCGGTGCGGGAACAGCCCCGCCTGCTGGATCACGTACCCGATGCCGCGCCGCAGCCCGGCCGCGGGCAGCCCCGCCACGTCGGCCCCGTCCAGCAGCACCCGGCCGGCGGTGGGCACCACCATCCGGTTGACCATCCGCAGGATGGTGGTCTTGCCGCAGCCGGACGGCCCGACCAGCACGGTGGTCCGGCCCGCCGGAACGTCCAGTTCCAGGCCGCGGACGGCGACCGTGCCGTCGGGGTGGCGCTTGGCGGCGCCCTCGAATCTGATCACGGAAGGGTCCTCGGAGGGTCGGCCGGATCGGCTGGATCGGCCGGAACGGCACTGCGCCCGCCGCTCGGGGCGGGCGCAGTTATCGAACAGTGGTCTGAATGCGTCGCTTGTCCGGCTTCCCTCGGAGGGATCACCGCAAACCTTGATCAACCGAACGGGTGGGCAGCCCGGCCGCCGCCCAGGCCACGAAACCGCCGTCCAGGTCGGTCGCCCGGTGCAGCCCCAGCGCCTGCAGCGAGGCCGCCGCCAGCGAGGACGCGTACCCCTCCGAGCACACCACGATCCACCGCACCCCGTGGTCCACCGCCTCCGGGATCCGGTGGCTGCCGGTCGGGTCCAGCCGCCACTCCAGCACGTTCCGCTCGATCACCAGCGCCCCCGGGATCTCCCCCTCGCGGGCCCGCTGCGCCGCCGGGCGGATGTCCACCAGCCGCGCCCCGGCGGTCACTTCGGCCCAGGCCCGGGCCGGGTCCGGCCGGTCCAGGCCCGCCCGGGCCGCCGCCACCAACCGGTCCACCGTGGTCACCACTGCTCCGCACCTTCCGTGGAGGTCCGCACCAGGCCGCCGGCCCGCAGTTCGTAGTGCGCCATCCCGCTCAGCGGCGGCGAGTACGCGTGCAGCGTCACCGCCGGGCCCTGCGCGGTGTTGCGCACGTCGTGCAGGTACTGCGGCCCGAACGCCCGTTCACTGCCCGACGCCAGCCTACGCACCGTCAGCCCGTGCTCCGGCCCCGCCAGCGCCAGTTCCTCCAACTCGCCCAGCGCCACCGTGAACGCCCCGCGCGACCCCCCGTGGTCGTGGAACCCGGTGGACTGCCCCGGCAGCCAGCTGATCAGCCACACCTCGTAGTCCTCCGCCAGCTCCAGCCGCTCGTACCAGCGCTCCTCCCCGGACAGCCGCACCCGGTGCAGCCAGCGCTCGGGCCGCTCGGCCAGGTCGCGGACGATCCGGCGCAGCGCGTTCGGGGAGAGCGGGGGGCGGGTGGCGGTGGCTGTCGGGGTGGTCGCGGCGGTTGGCGGGGTGGTGGCGAGGTCGATGCTCATGGGTTCCTCCGGGGTGTGCCGGGGCGGCCGCCGGCGCCGGTGCGCGTGCCGGGGCACGGGCGGTGGGGGCGCGGGACGGCAGGGGGAAAGGGGAGGGTGGCGCGAGGGGGTGCGGGCCCCGGGTCAACTCACCGGGCACGCACGGAGGTTACGCGGAGAGCGTCAACAGCAGGCACACATGTCGCTCGCCTGGCGTCGCAGATCGACGTGCAGGCGGCAGACCAGGAAGGTGCCGGAGTTCATGCCGCCGATGGTTCACGACCCGGCGGCGGCGCGTCAAGTTCCGCCACGCCGGTGGTCGGATCGTGGACGCATCCGTCTCATTTCCCGGGCATGCCGACGGCCCGCGCTCCGGGGAGGGCGCGGGCCGTCGGGGTTCTCGGGGGCGTTCTCTCAGTGGCCGGTGCCGGTGCCGGTGCTCGGGCCGGTGTCGGTGTCCGGCTGGGCGGCGTCGGAGTCGGCCTGGGCGGCGGCGCTGTCCGCGGCGTCCACCTTCTGCTGCATCTGCTGGACCTGCTGGGCGTCGTCGGGCGCGCTGCCGCCCCCGGCGGCGCCGGAGGTCGGGCCGCAGGCCGTCAGCAGGGCGGCCGAGGCCAGCGCCAGGGCCGCCAGGGCGGCTCGCGCGGCGGCGGGCCGACGGGTCACTTCCCGGCCGCCGGGGCGTTCTTCGCGCACCAGTCGGCCACCGAGGCCAGGTCCGCCTTGCGGGTCTGCAGCGTCGGCAGCAGGCTGCGGCGGAAGGTCAGCCGGTCGTTCAGGTACTTCTCGATCTCGGCGTGCCCCGCCTTGTGGGCGTTGTCCACCCGCTGCTGCAGCCGGGCCACCGAACCGTTGACGGTGGCGTCGCCGTTCAGCCGGTCCAGCGCCTTGTCGATCCGCTCCTGGGTCTTCGGCAGCCGCTTGCAGACCGCCTTCGCCCCGTCCCCCTTCGGCGCCCCGCCCGCCGCCTGCGCGGGCCCCGCAGCCAGGAACGCGCCCGCCAACGCCAGCACTCCGACGGCGGCCGCCGCCCGGTTGATGCGCATGGGTCTCCCCTTCCACTCCGAATCCCGGCCGGTCTCCCCGGCCGAGCCCGACAGTAGGAGCCCTTTTTGTGGAAACCCTGTGGAACCGGCCGCCGGGCGGACGGGCGGACGGGCGGACAGGGCCGGTCAGGGCGGGACAGGGCCGGTCAGGCCGGGCGCGGGACGTACGCCAGGCCGTGCGCGCCGGGCTCGCCGCGCTTGGGGACGTCCAGCCGGGCCAGCAGCTCGAAGGTCTCCAGGTCGACCACGTCCACGGTGGAGGACTCCACGGCGGCCAGGTAGCCGAGCCGGCCGTCCGGGGAGGAGGCCAGCGTCAGCGGGAAGCGGCCGGTCTCCAGCGAGGCCCGGCGCTCGCCCGTCAGCGGGTCGAACACCGTGAGGCGGCCCGGGAGTTGGCGGCCCAGTCCGGAGCCGAGCGCCCCTTCGGTGCGGACCTCGCCGACCAGCAGCGCGCCGCGCGCCGTCAGGTGCACCGGGAGCACCGGCGACTCGGTCGCCAGCACCCGGACCACCGTCCCGGTCGCCGTGTCGATCACCCGGACGCCGTTGGCCGGCCGCGGCTCCGGACCCGCCGCGAACCCCAGGTACGGCCCGGCCGCGTACACCGCCGCACCGTCCGCCGACACCGCCAGGCCCTCGCTGCCCGGCACCTCCACCCGTCCGGTCATCACCCCGCGCTCCAGGTCGACCACCGAGACGAACGGCGCCTCCTTGTTGGTCGCGTAACCCCTGCGCCCCGCCGGGTCGACGGCGAACCAGTGCGGGCCCGGCGCCCCGGTGTCGATCCGGCCGACCGCCTTCCGGCTCGCCGCGTCGACCACCACCACCCCGCCGGTCCGGTCCGGACCGCCCTCCACGCTGACGTACAGCAGGCCGCGCGCCGCGTCCAACGCCAGCCCGTGCGGGCCGTGTTCGGGCGCCAGGTCGACCACCGCCACCACCCGCCGGGTGTCCGGGTCGATCGCGGTCAGCTCGCTCGCCCGGCCGCTGTTCGCGTGGTAGTACCCCGAGCGGTACGCGGTGCTGCACCACAGCAGCCTGCGCTCCGCGTCGAAGCACAACTCGTGCGGCTCCGAAGGGACTTCGACGTCCCCCAGGAGCCCGTCCGAGGCGGCGTCGAAGAACGACACCGTCCCGCCGCCCTGGCTGACCACCGCCAGCACGTCGCCCGCCCGGGCCGCCCTCGTCTCGTTCGCCATGGTCCTGTTCCCTCCACCGGGTCCGACCGGGCCCGCCGGTGTTCCACCGGCTCCCGGGTCGACATCGACACCGCGGCCGGGCTCCGTCCGCCCGCCGCACCTCCACTCTCCGGCCCGGCGGATTGCGGAACAATGCAGGAATCGGCAAGCGATCATTGCGCCGGGCGTAAACTCCCGGCCCGTGGACCTCAACCTGCTGCGCGTGCTCGACGTCCTGCTCCAGGAACACAGCGTCACCCGGGCCGCCGAACGGCTCGGCACCTCCCCGGCCGCCGTCAGCCGCAGCCTCGCCCGTCTCCGCCGCGCCGTCGGCGACCCGCTGCTGGTCCGGGCCGGACAGGGCCTCGTCCCCACCCCGCGCGCCGTCGAACTGCGCGGCGAGGTGGCCGAGTTGATCCGGTCCTGCGCACGGGTGCTGCGCCCCGGCGCGGGCTTCGAGGCCGTCCACCTGCACCGCACCTTCACCGTCCAGGCCGCCGAACTGCTGCTCGCCGCGGTGGCCGGCGACCTCACCGAACGGCTGCACCGCGAAGCCCCCGGCGTGGACACCGTCTTCCTGCCCGAGTCCTACGAGGACGGCCCCGCGCTCCGGCAGGGCCTGGTCGACGTCGAACTCGGCGTCCTCGGGCGGCTCGACCCCGAGATCCGCACCCGCGCCCTGGCCACCCGCCCGCCGGTCGCCCTCGTCCGGCACGGCCACCCGATCCTGACCGGCCCCGTCGACGCCGGACGCTTCGCCGCCGCCGCGCACATCGGGGTCTCCCGGCAGGGGCGGCGGCACGGCCCGATCGACCGCGCCCTCGCCGAACTCGGCCTGCGGCGGCGGGTGTCCGTCGTGGTGCCCAGCCACACCGCGGCGATGCTGCTCGCCCGCGACACCGACCTGATCGCCCTCGGCCTCGCCGACTGGCTGCCCGCCACCGTCCAGGCCCTCGGCCTGCGGGCCTTCCCGATCCCGCTGCGGCTCCCGCCGATGGAACTCGGCATGGCCTGGCACCCCCGCAACGACGGCGACCCCGCGCACCACTGGTTCCGCGCGCACCTCGCCGCCGCCGTCCTCGGCCTGCCCGGCTCGTGAGTCGCGGCCGGTCGGGGGCGTCCTACGGGCGGGGCCGCCCGGCCAGGTCGAGCAGGAGTCCGGCGGCCACCGCGGCGCCGTCGGTCCGGACGGTGGCCGCGACCGCCTCCGCCCGGGCCCGCACCCCGGGATCCAGGGCGGCCGCCAGGGCCGCCGTCAGGGAGGCGACCGTCGGCGCCGGCCCCGGGTGGGCCACCCCGACGCCCAACTCGGCGATCCGGGACGCCCAGTAGGGCTGGTCGGCGATCAGCGGCACGACCACCTGCGGGGCCCCGGCCCGGGCCGCGGTCGTGGTGGTGCCGGCGCCGCCGTGGTGCACGACGACGGCGCTCCGGCGGAACAGGGCCTGCTGGTTGACCTCGCCGACCACGAAGCAGTCGTCGCCGTCGTCCACCGCGCCCAGTCCGGCCCACCCGCTCCCGAGGACGACCCGCCGCCCGTGCGCCCGGGCCGCCTCGACGGCCGCCCGCGCGACGCCCTCCGGCGCGTACGCGGCCATGCTGCCGAAACCGACGTACACCGGCGGCTCGCCGCCGTCGAGGAACGCCCGCAGGTCCGCGGGCAGCGGCCGGGTGTCCGGCAGGATCCAGGCGCCGGTCTGGACCGGGTCGAGCTCGGTCATCCCCGCCGACGGGCACAGCACCGGGTCCGCCGCCAGCCACGGCCGCTGCGTGAACACGTGGTCGCGGACGCCGTCCACCGGCGGCAGCCCGAGGGCCGCCCGCCCGCGGTTGACGGCCGCGCCGTACAGCGCGTCCACCCGCTCGGCGTCCTGCTTCCACAGCACCTCGTAGTCCGTCTCGTCCGCCGGGGACGGCGTGCCCGGCCGGCGGCCCGGCCGGAAGTGCCGCGACGGCAGCCCCATGACGTGGAAGCAGGCCAGCACGTACGGGACGCCCAGCTTCTCCGCGACGTCCCGCGCCCCGGCCGGCATCAGGCCCGTCGCCAGGACGGCGTCACAGCCCTCCGCGGCCACCGCGGCGAGCGTCTCGAAGCGCGCCTCGACCAGCGCCGGGGCCAGCTTGAACGCGTCCTGCCCGGTCGGCGGCTTCGGATTGGCGACGATCGACTTCACCGTCGGCCCGAGCGGCACCAGCGGCACGCCGACCCGGTCCAGCAGCGCGACGAAGTCCTCGTCCGGCGGGGCGCAGACCACCACCCGCGCGCCGCGGGCCCGCAGTTCCGCGGCCAGTGCCGCCAGCGGCTCGATGTCTCCTCGGGATCCCCAGGAGGTCAGTACCACGCGCATGTTCGACTCCCGTTTCCGCAGGTCAGGGGGATTGAGTCGTCGATTCTCCCCCCTCCTGGGGGCCTTGCCGCAAGCCCCCGGGGGAGGTATACCTTGAAAATGGAGGGGGGTGGAGTTTCCCCTCGCTCCCGTTCCGGCCCCAGCCCCGCTCCCGCCGGGCCCCTCAGTGCTGCTCCTCCCCGTTCAGCCAGTCCCGGGCGGCGGGGAGCCGGACGGCCGGGGTGTCGGGGCGCAGCAGCGGCAGGACGACCTCCAGGCGGCAGCCCGGGCCGTCCGGGCGGTCGGTGGCGGTGACCGAACCGCGGTGCAGGGCGGCCTGCTGGGCGACCAGGGTCAGGCCGAGGCCGGAACCCGGGCTGTCCGGGCGGCGGTGGAAGCGGTGGAAGACGGCGGCCCGCTCGGCGGGCGGCACGCCCGGGCCGCTGTCGTCCACGGTGAGGCGGGCCGCGCCGCCCGCCACCTGCAGCCGGACGTCCACCCGGGCCGGGCGGTCGGCGGTGCGGCCGTGCACGGCGGCGTTGCCCAGCAGGTTGGCGAGCAGGATCCGCAGGCCCGCGTCCCAGCCGAACACCCTTGCCTCGGAGGGGAGTTCGGTCCGGTAGACGGCGTCCGGGTGGCGGCGGGCGGCCTCGGCGACGGCGGCGTCCACCAGCTCCGCGAGGTCGACCGGGCCGAACGCGGAGAGCTCCACCAGGTCGCCCCGGGCCAGCGCGGACAGCGCGCTCAGCAGGTCCAGCATCCGGGCGTGGTCCTGCTGCAACTCGGCCACCACCTCGGCCCGTTCGCCCGCCGGGAGGTCCGGGTGCGCGGCCAGCACGTCCAGGTTGGTGCGCAGGCTCATCAGCGGGGTGCGCAACTCGTGCGAGGCCGCCGAGGAGAACGACCGCGCGGTGTCCAGGGCCTGCGCCGTCCGGGCCGCCTGCTCGTCGTACCGCGACAGCAACAGGGCCAGCGCGCCGGAGAGTTCGTCCACCTCGGCGGTGCCCGTCCGGGCGGGCGCGAACGCCGTGGGCCCCGCCCCCGGGTCCAGCGCCGCCGCCCGGCGGCCCAGCCGGCGCAGCGGCAGGGTGGCCCGCTCGGCGAGGCCGAAGGCGACCAGCCCCGAGAGCGGCGCCGCGACCAGCGCCACCAGCAGCACCCGCCGCCGCACCGCCCGCAACTCGTCCGCCGGCTCCCCGGCCGGGGCCAGCACCCAGAGCGTCCCGGCGGTGCTCCCGCTGTCCAGCTTCACCGCCAACACCCGCCAGGACGAGCCGTTCTGACGGACCGTCACCGGCCCGCCGCTCGGGGCCGCGGGGAGTCGGGACGGGTCGTCCGGCTGCGAACCCGCCGCGAGCAGCACCGTCCCGTCCGCGGCGGCCACCCGGACGCCCGCGTCCAGCGCCGCGTCCGTCAGCTTGCGCTGCTGGTTCTGCTCCACCTTCGGACGGCCCCGGCTGTCGGCCGCGAGCAGCGCCTTCGCGTTCGGCAGGACGGCCGCCGCCCGGGCGTTCAACCGGTCGTCCTGGCGCCGGTGCAGGTCCGTGCCGACCAGCGGCAGCAGCAGTACCCCCGCGGCCGCCACCAGCAGCGGCACCAGCACCGCCGCCCCGAGCGCGATCCGGGTCGACAGCTTCACCGTCCGGCCCCGCCCTCGTCCGGGACGCGCAGCACGAAACCCACCCCGCGCACCGTGTGCACCGTCCGGGGGCGGCCGCCGGCCTCCAGCTTCCGGCGCAGGTAGGAGACGAAGGTGTCCACGGCGTCGCTGCGCACCTCGAAGTCGTAGCCCCAGACCCGGTCCAGCAGCACCTCCCGGGACAGCACGAGCCCGGCGTTCCGGGCGAGTTGCGCGAGCAGCTCGAACTCCCGCCTGGTCAACCGGAGTTCGTCCTCGTCCCAGAACGCCTGCCGGGTCTCCGGGTGGATCCGCAGGGGGCCGACCCGGATCAGGTCCGAGGGCTGCGGCGGCCTGCGGCGCAGCAGCGCGTGCAGCCGCAGCACCAGCTCCTCGAGGGCGAACGGCTTCACCAGGTAGTCGTCCGCACCGGCCTGCAGCCCGGCCACCCGGTCGGCCAGCTCGTCCAGCGCGGAGAGCATCAGCACCGGAGTGTCGTCCGCCCGCGCCCGCAACGTCCGGCACACCTCCGTCCCCGACAGTCCCGGCATCCCCACGTCCAGCACCAGCACGTCCGGCGGCTCCGCGGCGAGAGCCGTCAGCGCGGCCGCGCCGTCCGCGGCGACCGAGACCCGGAAGCCGCTCAGCCGCAGGCCCCGTTCGAGGCTCCGCCGGATCGCCGCGTCATCGTCCACCACCAGTACTCGCCCGCTCACCTGCCGCACCTCCGCCTGTTGGGACTGCCGCAGGGGTGGACGCGTGGGGAGGGGGGAGGGTTCCGGCGGCGGGAGGGCGGGGGAAAGGGAGGGGCTTCGGCTGCCGCAGGGGTGGACGTGTGGGGAGGGGGAGGGTTCCGGCGGCGGGAGGGTGGGGCGGGGAGGACCTCGGTGGGGGAGGAGCGGGGAGGGAGGGGGATCCGGCTGTCGCGTGGGGAGCGAGCGGGGCGGGTCAGGTGGGGCATCGGCCGGTGTGGTGGTGGAGGAGGTCGTCGACGAGGCGGCGGGTGTCGGCGGGGTCGACGGGGCCGAGGTTGAGGATGACGCGGAAGTAGAGCGGGGCCATCAGGTGGTCGACGGCCTGGGTGAGGGCGGGGGTGGGTTCGCCGCGGTCCTCGGCGCGGGTCAGGATCGTGGCGAGTTGCTGTTCGCGGGCGGCCATCCGGGGGGTGGTGCCGGGGCAGGTCGCGAGTTGGCCGATGGAGTGGCGGAGCAGGGCGCGGGCTTCCGGGGTGGTGACGGCGGCCCGGGTGCGTTCGGCCCACTGGAGCAGGTCGGTGCGGAGGGTGCCGGTGTCCGGCGGGGGGTCGTCGGGGGCCAGCCGGGTGCTGGCGACGTCGGCGAGCAGGCCGTTGAGGTCGCCCCAGCGCCGGTACACGGAGGTGGGGTTGACGCCGGCCCTGGCCGCGACGGCCGGGATCGTGACCTGTTCCGCGCCGTTCTCGGCGATCAGTTCGGTGACGGCCCGGTGCACGGCGGCGCACACCCGGGCGCTGCGTCCGCCGGTGCGGCGGACGGGTTCGGCCGGCTGCGCGGGCGGGGCCGGGGGCTGGCTGTTCACCCTCCCATGCTAAGGCTCCGGGTCCGGGCTCCCGGCGGGAACGCCATGTTAAGGCAAAAGGATTGGCTTTAGTGTCGGGTGGTCGCCTAGCATCCACTAAAGCCAACCCTTTCGCCTTAAGGGGCCGTGCTTCCGGGCCCCGACCGCCCTGCCACCGAGGTTCCCGATGCCGAACTCCCGCCGGCTGTCCCGCACTCCGGCCTTCTGGCTGGTCGCGGCGGCCATGCTGCTGCTGACCTTCGCCGCTGCCGCTCCCTCCCCGCTGTACGTCGTCTACCAGGCGGCCTGGGGCTTCTCCTCGGGCACGCTCACGGTGGTCTTCGCCGTCTACGCGGTGTTCCTGCTGCTCGCCCTGACCACCGTCGGCCGACTGTCCGACTTCCTCGGCCGCAAGCCGCTGCTCCACGGCTCGCTGCTGCTGGAGGCGGCCGCGATGCTGCTGTTCACCGGGGCTGACGGCGTCGGCACGCTGCTCGTGGCCCGCGCCGTCCAGGGCTTCGCCACCGGCGCCGCGACCGGCGCGCTCTCCGCGGCCCTGGTCGACCTGCAGCCGCAGCGCTCCCCGGGGCTCGGCGCGCTGGTCAACGGCGCCGCGTCCACGCTCGGCCTGGCGGTGGGGGCCTTCGGCTCCGGCCTGCTGGTGCAGTACGGCCCCGCCCCGCGGGTCCTGGTCTTCGCGCTGCTGGCCGCCGGGTTCCTGCTGGCCGCCGCGGCCCTGTCGCTGATACCCGAGACGGTCGAACGGCGCCCCGGCGCCCTGCTCGCGCTGGTGCCGCGGGCCCGCGTCCCGCGCGCGGCCCGCCGGGCCTTCGCCGCCGCGTCCCCCGCGCTGATCGCCGTCTGGTCGCTCGGCGGCCTCTACCTCTCGCTCGGCCCCTCGCTCGCCGTCGGCGTGCTGCACCTGCACAGCCACCTGGTCGGCGGCCTGGTCGTGACCACCATGACCGCGGGCGGCACGCTCGGCTCGCTGCTGCTGCGCGGCCGCCCCGCCCGCACGGCCCTCCGGGCGGGGGCGGTCGCGCTGGCCCTCGGCGTGCTCGGCACCCTGGCCGCGCTGGAGGCCCGCGACACGCCGCTGTTCTTCGTCATGACCGCGGTGGCCGGGCTCGGCTTCGGCGCGACCTTCCTCGGTGCGCTCTCCGGCATCGCCCCGCTGGCCGCCCCGGCGGAACGCGCCGAACTGTTCGCGGCCGTGTACGTCCTCAGCTACCTCGCCTTCAGCGCCCCTGCGGTGGCCGCCGGGTTCGCCGCCCCGCACCTGGGCCTGCTCCCCACCACCACCCTGTACGGCGCCGCCGTCGCCTGCCTCGCCCTGCTCGCCCTCGCCATGACGGCCGTGACGGGGACGGCCCGCGCCGCGAAGGCCCCGGCCGGGGCGGCGCGGTGAGCCCGGCCGCCCGCGTCCGGGGGGCTACGGCTCGTCGTGCCAGGAGAAGGCGGTGATCCGCCAGCCGTCCGGGGTGCGGGCGAACTGGAAGGTCTTGGTGCCGCGCCCCTCGTACGGTTCGCCGTTCAGCAGGCCGGACTTGCGGTAGGTCCCGATCCGGCAGGCCACGCCGTCGGCGATCTCGGTGCGCTCGTCGACCTCCCACTCGTGGAAGTCGGTCAACCGCCCGTCGGAGAGCAGCAGTTCGCGCGGGCCGATGAACTCCTCCACGCCGTACGCGGCGTACCGGGGCGCCGTCACCACGATCACCCCGCCGGGCAGCATCAGCCGCCGCAGCCGGCCCACGTCGGCGGGGCCGCCGTGCCGGTTGTCGAAGGCGCCGAAGAACTCGGCGGTCAGCCGGTCGAGTTCGGCCTTGGCGGTGGAGCGGCTCTCGGACATGATCCGCACCGTAACACCGCACCCCCGCCGGACGGGAGGGTGCCGAGGGGGTCGATTGCCGGGCGCGGCGACAGGAGGGAACCGGGTTGCCACTCCTTACTCCGGCGGTCGAGAATCCCCGGCATGACTTCTGTGATCAAGCACGTGACCATCGACAGCCTCGACCCCTACCGCCTCGCCTCCTTCTGGTCGGAGGTGCTGGGGCAGCCGCTGCACGAGGAGGACTTCCCCGGTGACCCGCAGGCGCTGATCGAGGCCGCGGGGCTGCTGTTCGTGACCGTGCCGGAGGAGAAGGCGGGCAAGAACCGGATCCACTTCGACCTCCAGCCGCAGGGGCGGACCCGGGACGAGGAGGTCGAGCGGCTGGTCGGGCTGGGCGCGACCCGGGTGGCCGACCAGCGGCGGCCGGACGGGACGGGCTGGGTGGTGCTCGCGGACATCGAGGGCAACGAGTTCTGCGTGGAGCGGAGCCAGGCCGAGCGCGGGGCCTGACGCCGACGCTCCGCCAGGGGGAAGGGCGGGGCGCGGCCGGAAACAGGGGTGAATCCTTTCCGGCGGGCCGGGGCTCTTATGGGCGATCCCGTCGGGCGGACCGAGCCGGACGGGGCGAGTCCCGAGGAGGCCATGATGGTCGCGGTTCTGGTCGGTGCCGGTGCGGGCGCGGTGCTGCTGTGCAGTTGCCTGCTGGTGCTCAAGCGGAGGCAGGGGAGCCGTGGTTGAGACCCGATGGCCCGGCGCGGAGGTGGTCGCGGCGGCCCGCGACGGGGACCGCGACTCGCTCGCGGTGCTGGTCGCGGGGGCGGACCCGCACGTGCGGCGCTTCGCCCACACGCTGTGCCCCGGCCCCGAGGACGCCGAGGACGCCGCGCAGGAGGCGCTGATCGTGCTGTACCGGCGGATCGGCATGCTGCGGGCCACCGGCGCGCTCGCGTCCTGGCTGTTCCGGATCGTCCGCAACGAGTGCCTGCGGCGGGCCCGCGCCCTGCGGCCCGCGGCGGCCACCGCCGAACCCCCGGCGGGGACGGCGGACTCCGCCGAGCAGGAGGCACTGCGGCGGCTCGACACCGAACGGGTCGCCTCCGCGATCGCCGCCCTCCCCGCCGACCAGCGCCGGGTGCTGATCATGCGCGACCTGCAGGGCCTCGGCGGCCGGGCCGTCGCCGAGGCGCTCGGGCTGAGCCCGGCCGCGATGAAGTCCCGGCTGCACCGGGCCCGGGCCGCCGTCCGGGCCGAACTCGGCGGAAACGCCGGAGAGTTCGAGAGCGGCACCGGTCAGATCGGGCCGATGTCCGGCGGCCCGGCCGCCCGGCGCGGCGGTGTCCGGTGAGCGGGCGGGACGGGGGCGCCGGGGCCGGGCGGGACGGTTACGCGAGTGCGACCCTGCCGCGCCATCTGCTGCGCGGCGCGGTCGGGTTCGGGGCGGTGGCGGCCGGGTTCGGGCTGCTGCCGGTGTTCGGGCCGGTCGTGCTGCTTGCCGTGCCGATCGGGCTGGTGGCGCTGCGCGGCTGTCCGTTGTGCTGGACGGTCGGGCTGCTCCAACTGCTCTCCCGGGGGCGGTTGCGGCGGACGTGCCGGGACGGCCGGTGCACCCTGGAGCGCGGCTCCCGGGGGCGGGCCGCGGGCTGATCGTCGGATGAGCGGTGGTATCCGCCGGGCGGGGGAACGGCCGACGGTTCTGCGGGGCCCGGGCCCGGTGTTCCAGCAGACTCGTCCCGTCGGCGGCCGGTCCGTCCTGGTGGACGGTTGACGCGTGCCCCGGCGGGAAGTTGACGCGCGCCCCGGTCGGCCGGCCGGTGCTCGCGCTCCGGCGGCCCGCCGGTCCGGACGCGTCCGCGGCGGCCCGCCCCGTTCGCGCCCGGCGATCCCGGACGCGGCGACCACGCACCCGAGCGGACCGGAGGATCCCGCCATGAGCCGAGCCCCCGCGCAGCGCCTCCCGGCCGGACAACCGGCCGGACCGCCCGTCGGACCGTCGGCCGGGCCGTCCGGCGGGCCGCTCGCCGGCCTGCTCGACCGGATCCCCGTCCCGGCGCCGCACCCGCACGCCGACGCGCTGCGCGAGGAACTCGCGCACTGGCTGGCCGGCACCGGCCTGCTCGACCACGAGGGCACCGAACGCCTGCTGGAACAGGACCACTTGGACCTGGCCTCGCGCTGCTGGGGCGACCTCCCGGCCGGGCCCGGGCTGCGGACCGCCACCCAGTGGCTGCTGCTCGGCTGGATCCTCGATGACCACTTCGACCGGCACTGGCTCGGCGACCCGTCCGACGAGGCCGACCGCACCGTCCGCGAACTCGCCGCGCTGCTCGCCCCGGAACTCGCCCCCGACGCCGTCGCGCCCGCCCCGCGGACCGCCCTGGCCCGGGCCTTCCGCACCCTCTGGCAGGACAGCGTCGCCCTCACCGGACCGGCCTGGCGGGCCCGGCAGACCGCCGACTTCCGCTGCTACCTGGAGAGTTCGCTGGACTTCCTGCGGCTGCGCGGCGCCACCCCCACCGTGCCGCAGTACCTCTCGCACCGCGAGCGGGGCGGCGCCACCCGCTGCGCGGCCGGCACGGTCGAGCTCGCGCACCGCCTCGACCTGCCCGAGCAGTTCCACCACCACCCCCAACTCGTCGACCTGCGAAGCCGGTTCGACCACCTGGTCGGCTGGGCCAACGACCTCTGCTCGTACCGGGCCGAGACCGCCACCGGCCACGGCAACAACCTGCTGTGCGCGCTGGAGGTGCACGAGCGGCTGCCGCAGGCCGCCGCGGCCGCCCAGGTCGCCGCGCTCTGCGGGGCCGAGCTCACCACCCTGGAGTTCCTGGCCGAGGGCATCGCCCGCGGCTCGCACTGGCCGCCCCAGGTGCGCTGCTACGTGCGGGCGCTGGTCCGCTTC